>JAIRXQ010000023.1 GCA_031268195.1 Azoarcus sp.
GTGAGGTATCCCAGGGCGTTGGTGATCGTGGCAAGCTGTCCGCGCCTGCCCTGATCGGCATCAGTGGCATCGTAATAGGTGTATGTGGTGATATCCGCCACGTCGGTGCGCGGACCGTCAGCCGTGAGCACTTGCCCCTGGGCGTTGTAGGTCCATTTCCAGGTGCGACCGGTGCCGCTTGCCGTGGGGCTGAGCCCCGCCGCCCCGTTCGTATCTGTCGTGGCCTGTTCGGTTTTCTTGCACAGTACGCCAATGGGCACCGTGCCGCCCGAGAGGGCCGGTAGCGTCGCGCCCGCCGGGGCGCACGTCAGTACTGATCCCGTCGCCGGGTCAGTGTCGCCGTTATAAACGTAGGTGGTCAGCTTCCTGGGTTCCGCTATTTTGACCGGCAACCGCCAGTCGCTATGCCACTGGGTGCTGATCGTCCGCGTCTCGGGGCGGACGCTCCCGTCGCGGGTGAGTCCCTCCCGGCGTTGGACTTCGAGGTTGCGACCGCCGCTGTCGTAGGTGTACTTCGTCTGGTTGCCATTAAAGTCTGTCCGGCTCGCTACATTGCCGTTGGTATCATAGGTCAGGCTGTTGCTCGATGCCCCGCAGCCACTGCCCCCTGGCTGGTTCGTGCCCGTGCTTCGGGCGACGCCATTGATCGTCTGGAAGTTGTACGTCCGTGCCGTCCCCAAAGGGTCGGTGACGACTGTCTGGTACGGGGATGAACTGCTGAAATAGCGGTTGGTGTAACTGAATTGGTAGCGGTTGGTGTTTGTCCCGGCCGCCGGGTACTCTTCGCCAACCGCCCGCACACTGCTATCGTAGTAGCCGCCGTAGCTGTAGAAGTAGCTGAAGTTGACGTACCTCACCCCGTTCTCGTCCGTGATCCCCGTCAGCGCGTTTGGTAAGTCCGCGTCCCGGTATGAGCCCCCGGTATATTGACTCTCTCCGTAGTGGTAAAGCCGCGTGCGACCATCCGGGTACCGAATGGACACAAGGTTGTCGTTGTTGTCGTATGAATAGAGGTAATCGGCCCCGCCCGGGGTGGTCATTTTGACCAGGCGCAAGCGGGCGTCATAGCTGAACCTGATGGAGTGCCCGACGGCATCTTCCATTCCGATGGCAACGCCCGACGGCAGCGCTTGATCCGTCGCGTTGCCGTTCGAATCCACGATGTAACCGCCGCCCGCGCCCAGGGTGCCGTCACTGTATTTGATCCGTGTGACTTGCCCGGAAACGGTGCTCGTCAAAACGAGCCGACCTTCTGCGTCAAACTGGTCAACGCCGGAATCGGATAGGTAAACATTACCCGAACCCAGTTTTCCTCTATTCAATGAAATACCCAACACTTCATTCCCGGCCGGCGTGAAATACTCAAGCGACCCGTTTGGCAAAGTCATTGCCGCAGAGGTGTATGAAGAAGCAATGCCAGTATAAAGATGTTTATCGATACTGGAACGCCAGACCAGACCCAGCTTTCCGTCGCTTCTTTCTTCACTTACAACCGGCTTTCCTGACCCACTGGAGTTGTAATACCGCGCAAAGCGGAGTCCGAATGCACCCTGGTAATCAAGTTCCTGTTGGACTTTTGCGCCCGTTCCAGGAATAATCGGATTCCCGATGCCGCATTCCGCCGGTTCCACGGGCCTGACGCATACGCTATCTCCGTTCGGTTTGGTTCGCGACTGTGTACCGGTTGGGCATGTCAAGTCGCGTACCTTAAGGAGATGAATCGTTTCTCTGTATTGTCCGCAGCCCAGCTCCAAAGTACGCAAATCCCGTACAACCAATCCATTTTTTATAATTGGGGAACCGTTCCAGCAATGGGTCGAGACAATCGTATGCCCCCACCCCGAATCACTGTCTAACGAACACTCGGGCTCCTGGGGATGGACATTATTTCCAAACGCGATAGACACCGATACCAGGTTGGTTTCGTCCAGTGGTTTCTCATCCAGGCAACCATTATACGTACCTTGCCATACCCCTTCTCGGGCATTACACCACGCGGCGTATCTCGAAGCGTAAGACCCGTGGTCATCACATGCGCTATAGCTCATCGGGCCGACTCCTGGCGCAAAACAGACTGCTTGGCCACCGTCTTCAATACAGTCGGTCGGAGCCGAAAACGTGAGATCCGCTACAGACATTCCCAGCAACAAGCCGACGATCAGGATAATATCCTGAAATCTCTTTGGGGCACGCGCTTCCATCCCGACTCCCAAGACATCACTTTGCAATGTAGGCAGTGTAGTTATGCAGCGATGCGGAAACAATGTCTTTTTTGTACATTTTGTTAAAAATCTCACCCAATGTGACTCAATTATCATTAACCCAAAAAAATTTCTGTTATGGTAAGAGAATGCAGGAGTAGCTGAAAACGTTTTTGTATTGATATAATCTGCCTCTGTTATGTCTATACGAAATATTATCAAACTTACAGAAGCAGATTAATCAGACACATATCCATCTATGTCTTGCTCATTATTCGTTCGACTTGAATGCGCTGACCGTTCTCCTGACTCCGTGGCCCAACGCGGGTTCACCTTGCTTGAGTTATTGGTAGTTGTCGCCATCATCGGACTTTTAGCCGCCTATGTCGGACCACGCTATTTCTCCCAGTTGGGTAAATCGGAGACCACGATTGTCAAGGCCCAGACACTGGCAGGAAGGCTTTGGTTTGGGTGTTCTATTCTTTGTTCCCCTGCGCCGTGTATTCAACGTTGGTGACGATACCTTGCGCGTTGTATGACACGATCAGCGTCTTGTTATAAAACCGCAGGTTGAAAGCGGATCCTTTTGTCTGGGAATAGAGATAAACCAATGCCCGGTCATTCGGGTTGGCGGCCAGCGGGAAAATGTATTCTCCGCCAGACGTCCCGAGAAGCTGGACAACCTCGGCCCTGGTTGTTTTCTCCTTTTCAATCATCCCGACCTTCGCTTCATCGAAGTCGGTGGCATCGTCCTTGAACGAGCTCGTAAATTCAGTGCCGACAAGGGTTCCATTGAGGTAATAGAAACCTTGCGAACGAGCCGGAATGACTCTGGGATACAGGGCGGCCCCGCCCGACCGCGCGTATGCGTATACCGTAGTCTCCAGTGTCACGCCGTTCTTCAGCATCGAGCCGATCCGGTAAGGTTTCCCCATCTGTTTGATAACTTCCTGCTTTGTTGTCTGCCCAAGCGTAAATGAGGCAGGGTCTGGCTTCACAAAGTTGGTTCCGGCACATCCCGAGACAAGCAATGCGCCGATAGCCAGCAGCGCGATGGCCGCAAGCTTTGTGACAAAAAAATGATGGAATCGCGATTGCATCGTATGACCCTCCTGTTGAAATTCACTGCGGATACCACAAACCATTTGCCTGCACGCGCAGCCTCCCCGGACGCCCATGTTTGAGCCAATTGGCGGCACAGGGCGAAGTCCGTAGCATACCTCCGCATGGGCGCAGCAAGCCCAATCTTTGCGCGGAATGGGATCGAGACGAATGAGATTGACCGTCCCCCATTGACCGCAACCACCAGCACATCAACCCAGTTGTGCCGCGCCTGACTCGCCGAAGGCGGGACGGAAAGCGTCGCGCGCCGCCGCGATCAGGCCGCCGATTCCTGCCGTCCGTCTCCGAGCAGGCCGTAACGCTTGAGCTGGGCGCGCACGACATTGCGCGAGATGCCGAGCAGGCTGGCGGTTTTGACCTGATTGCCGTTGCAATGGGCGAACGCCTGCCGGACGAGGACTTCTTCGACGTGCTCGAAAATGGCGGGGTGGCTGTTGTCGAACAGATCGCGGATCGCGGCGGGAAGCAGATCGATGGCCCGCGCTCCGCCGATGTCCGTTTCCGGTTCACGCGCCGGGGCGCAATTTTTGTACGTTTTGTGCAGGCGCAGGTCATCGCATTGAATGATCCCGTTCTTCGAGACGATCAGCGCGTAATGAATGACGTTTTCCAGCTCACGGATATTGCCCGGCCAATCGTAGTCGCGCAGCACCTGCTGCGCCGCCGGGGAGAGTTCGACATGCCCGAGGCGCAGTTTGACGCGGTAGGTTGCAAGGAAGTGGCGCGCCAGCGGCAGGATGTCGCCGGGGCGTTCGTGCAGGGCGGGCAGACGGATGACGGCGACGCCGAGACGGTAGTACAGGTCGCGCCGAAAGTTGCCCGCCGCAACCGCCAGCGCAAGATCGATGTTGGTGGCGGCGATGAGCCGCACGTCGATGTCCAGGGGGCGGCGCGAGCCGATGCGCACGACCTGGCGCTCCTGGATGACGCGCAGCAGTTTCACCTGCATGGCCAGCGGCAGGTCGCCGATTTCGTCGAGAAAGAGCGTGCCGTGCTGCGCGGCCTCGAACCAGCCCGCGCGCGCGCCTTGTGCGCCGGTAAACGCCCCCTGTTCGTGGCCGAACAGTTCCGCTTCGATCAGGTTTTCGCTAAACGCGCCGCAGTTGACGGCGACGAACGGGCCTGCGCGGCCGCTTTTTTCGTGGATGTGGCGGGCGAGCAGCTCCTTGCCGGTGCCGGTATCACCGATGATGAGCACGGTGGCTTCGCTCGGCGCGACGAGATCCGCGATTTCGAGCACCTTGACCGAGGCCGGATCGCGGAATACCTGCGCCTTGGCGCGGATGGAAAGCACATGCGTGCCGGAGTCGGGGAGCGTCAGAACCTTTTCCATGATCGTGTTGGTTCCTGAATGAAATACGCCCGGGAGGACCACATTTCCGCCGGGCGCACCAGTATAAGAACCACGCGACCGTTTCCAAATCTCTATTTATGATAAAAAAATAAGGCGCGGCTCGCTGAACTCTGCAACGCCGTGCATATTCAGGCGGGCTGTTCGAGCGCGCGCCCGGCGATGGTTTTTGCGTGTCCGGCGGCGGAGAAATCGCGCAGCAAATCTTCCTTGTAGCGCGCAAAAGCGTTGGAATTGCGCGGACGCGGGCGCGGCAGATCGATCTCCACGATGCGCTTGATGCGCCCCGGCCGGGGCTGCATGACCACGAGGCGGTCGGCCAGATAGATGGCTTCTTCGATGTCGTGCGTGACCAGCGCCATCGTGATGCCTTCCTCGGCCGAGATGCGCAGCAATTCGTCTTGCAGGAAATGGCGCGTGAAGGCGTCGAGCGCGCCGAACGGCTCGTCGAGCAGCAGCACTTCGGGACGATTGACCAGCGCGCGGGCGATGGCGACACGCTGCGACATGCCGCCGGAGAGCTGGTGCGGATAAGCGTTCTCGAATTCGCCCAGTCCGACGAGCTCAATGTGCTCGCGCACCGAGATTGCTTTTTCTTCCGGGCTGAAACGAGTGTTGTTGAGCAGGCCCGTTTCGATGTTCTTTTTCACCGTCAGCCACGGAAACAGCCGGTGTTCCTGAAAGACGATGCCGCGATCCAGCCCGGTGTCGTGCACGAGACGATCGTCGAGCAGGATTTCGCCATCGTATTCGTTGTCCAGTCCGATGATGAGCCGCAACAGCGTCGATTTGCCGCAGCCGCTCGCGCCGACGATGGTGACGAATTCGCCGGGGCGAATCGACAGGCCGATGTTCTCCAGCACCTTCAGCGGCACGCCGCCCACGGTGTAGGTTTTGTGCAGATTGCGGATTTCCAGCGCGCCGGCTCTCGCCATGTCGCTCTCCTTCAGGGGGAAGATGTACCGTTTTCGTGATTCACGCGCTCGTGATTCGCGTTTTTGTCAGGCGCGTTTTTGTCAGACGTATCCTTGTCAGACGCATAGGGGTTGAAGGCATTGGTGTAGACCTTCTTCAGCTCGACCGCGCCCGCTTCGATCTGGCCGTCCGCAATGAGCCAGTCGCGCCAGATTTCGAAATCCTCATCCTTGAGCACGCCGCCTCGGGACGGAATGCCGTAGCCCGTGAAAAACGGGATCAGCCGGTCGTTCTCGTTTCTGTCGCGTCTGGCGATGATCTGGCGGAATCGTTCATGCACCTCGGCGCGCGGGCGGCTGCGGGCCCATTCGATCGCCTTTGCCATGCCGCCGACCACATGGCGCGCGGTGTTGGGGTTTGCGCGCAAATAGCGGCTGGACATCATGTAGGAGCCGGCGGTGAAGTGCGAAAACAGGTCTTCCGAACTAAAGAGTTTGCGCACCCCGCCTTGCGCGCTCGGCCAGTAGAACTGCGCGACATCCACCTGCCCCTGACGCAGGCTCTGCTCCATGCTGACCGGCGGGATGACGATCAATTCGACCTGTTTGATTTCGTTTTTCGTCAGCCCGCCCCGCAGCATGTATTCGCTCAGATAAAGCTCCGCCTGCGCGCCGAGGGCGTTGACCGCAATTTTCTTGCCGATCAGATCGCGCGGGCCGTCGATGCCGCTGTCCTCGCGCACGAAATAGCCGCCCTGGGAGAGAAAGGAATCCTCCGGGGTGTCATAGCCGTAGGACGCGATGACGGCGATCACCGGCGCGCCGGAGGCGACCACCTTGACGATGGCGCTGTTGAAGGACGAACTGCTGATGTCGACATCGCCGCTCAACAGGGTCTGAATGCCTTGCGGCCCGCCCTGCGAAATACCAACGTATTCGAGCCGCAATGGATCGAGATAGCCGAGATCGGCCGCGAGTTCGAGCACATCCACATAGCCGGCCGCGCCCAGATAACGGATTTGCGTTTGTTCCAACAGCGTACCGTCCGGCGTTCTGGCCACGGGAGCATCGTCTTTGGCGCAGCCCGCGAGCAGGAAAAAGGCGGCGAACAGCGAGAGGAACGGGGAGAAAAGCGGAGAGGAAAAACGGGAAAAAAACAGTTTCGGTGCATGCATGTCAGTTCTCGGCCTCGTTGCGTTTCCAGACGGTCAGCCGCCGCTCCAGCGCGACGAGCAAAAAGTTGATGAGCAGCCCAACCAGCGTGATGCAGACGATGCCGAGAAACATTTCCGGAACCTGAAAGTTATATTGCGAATAGATGATGAGATAGCCGAGGCCCGACTTGGCCCCGACCATTTCCGCGGCGATCAGGATCAATACCGACACCGCGCCCGCGAGCCGCACGCCCACGAAGATCGTGGGCACCGAGGCGGGCAGGATCACCTTGCGAAACAGGCGCACCGGCGACAAGCCCATCGTGCGCGCCGATTTGATCAGCAGCGGATCGACGGTCACGACGGCGGTGATGGTATTGAGCAGAATCGGCCAGAAGCAGCCGTAGAAAACGATGGCGACCTTGGACGTCTCACCGATGCCGAGGAACAGGATGAAGACCGGCAGGAGCGCGAGCGCGGCGGTATTGCGGAATATCTCCAGCAGCGGATTGACCGCCTGCGCGAACAGGCGGTGACGCCCGATCGCCAGCCCGAGCGGAATCGCAATGACGATCGCCAGCGCAAAACCCGCCAGCGAGCGCCCGAGGCTGGCAGCGAAATGCCGCGGCAACTGGCCGTTCGCCAGCAACTTCCAGCCCGTCGCCAGCACCTGGCTGATCGGCGGCAGGAAGGCCGGATCGACAAAACCCAGGCGCGGCGCGAATTCCCAAAGCAGGAAAAAAGCGGCCACCGCGCCGCCCCGCCGCAGCGCGGACAACGCGAACGCAAACGCGCGTGGGGCAACATTCCCGCCTGTGGCGGGAAAAGGCAAAACGGTTTGTTGCGAGGACATGACGTGCTCTCCGAAAACCGCGCTCAGGCCGCCAGCGCCAGCGAACGCCCGTTCTTGTCCTGTTCTTCCGCCCGCGCCCGGGCAACTTCCTCATGCAGCAGGTGCCAGATTTCATGGCGTAGCCGCCCAAATTCGGGATGCGCGCGAATGTCCTCTCCCGCCTTGAATTCAGACGGAATCGGGACGATATGCTTGATCGTGCCGGGGCGGGAGCTCATCACCGCGACGCGCTGGCCCAGAAAAACCGCCTCGTCGATGCCGTGGGTGATGAAAACGATGGTCTTGCGCGACTGCTCCCAGATGCGCAGCAGCTCGCATTGCAACGCCTCGCGCGTCTGTGCATCGAGCGCGGCGAAAGGCTCGTCCATCAGCAGCACTTCCGGGTCGTAGGCAAGGCTGCGCGCGATCGCCACCCGCTGCTTCATGCCGCCGGACAACTCGGCGGGATAATGACGGGCGAAATCGGCCAGCCCGACGAGATCGAGGAAATGCAGGGCGATGCCGCGCCGCGCCCTGACGGGCACACCTTTGGCCTCCAGACCGAATTCGACATTGCCCTGCGCGGTCAGCCAGGGAAAAAGCGCGTATTGCTGGAACACGACGCCCCGGTCGAGCGAGGGCCCGGTGATGGGCTTGCCGTCGAGCAGGATTTGCCCGCCCGTCGGACGGGTCAGCCCGGCGAGCAGCTCGAGCAGCGAAGTCTTGCCGCAACCGCTCGGCCCCACGATGGTCACAAACTCGCCGTCCGCGACATCGAGCGTCACGCCCGCCAGCGCGACGAACGCCGCTTCCTGCGGGCGATGCCGGGAATGGAAGGTTTTGTGCACATGGTCGATTTTCAATCTGGTCGTCATTATTGCCTCCATCGGGAATCAAACGCTTCGCCAGCGCAGCAGGCGGGATTCGGCGCGGCGCACCAGCGTGTTGAGCAGCGAACCGACGATGCCGACGAGCAGCAGCCCCCAGATCACCAACCCCACATCGAGCGCCTCGCGGCCATGAATGATGATGTTGCCCAAGCCGTTGCCCCAGTTCGGGAGCAGGAATTCAGCGCCGATGCTCGCCAGCCACGCAAAGACGAGTCCCAGTTGCAGGCCAGTGAGAATTTCCGGCGCGGCGGCGGGCAGCAGCAGGCGGAAGACCAGCTGCGGCTTGTTGAAACGGAAAACGCGCGCCACTTCCAGATGTTCGCGCGAGACCGCGCGCACGCCCTCGAAGGTATTGACCAGCACCGGGTAAAAGGTCGAGAGCGCGATGAACAAAATCTTCGCGCCGTCGTCGTAGCCGAACCAGGACGAAATCAGCGGCAGCCAGGCAAAGAGCGAGATTTGCTTCAGGGCGTTCAAGGTCGGATTGAACGCCGCCGCGATATGCCGGTTCAGCCCCAGCGCCACGCCGCCGGCGATGCCGAGCGCCCCGCCCGCGACGAACCCGGCGCAATCGCGGTAGAGGCTGCCCCACAAACCGGCCAGGAAATCCTCGGAAAAAACGCTCGCCCAGGCGGTCCGCGCCACCCCGGAGGGCGAGGGAATCAGACGGACATCGAACCAGCGCAGCTGCCAGGCGATTTCCCACAGCAACAAAATGGCGACAGGCACGGCCAGCGCGCGCGGATCGAAGCGAACACGCGGCAGGAGAACACGCACGGTGCGGGTGATGGCGCTCATGTTCACAACCCCTGCGGTTTCCAGCGGTTGAAACGATGCTCGATGCGGCGCAAACCGAAATCGAGCCCATAGCCGATGATGCCGATGGCAATGATGGCGACAAAGACGAGATCCATGTACATCAACTGCCGCGACCAGATCATCAAAAAGCCCAAGCCTTCGCTGGCGGCGAGCAGCTCGACGAAAATCAGCGCCAGCCACGCCTGCATGACCCCTTGCCGGACACCCGTGAAAATCGCAGGCAGCGCGGCGGGCACGACGATGCGCAGCAGGCTCTGGTGGCGGGAGAACGCATACACCCGCCCCACTTCGAGCAGCGCGCACGGCACGCGGAGAATGCCCTTGTACGTGCTCACCGCCACCGGCACGATCACCGCGAGCGAAATGGCGGTGATCTTCAGGCCCTCGTCGATGCCGATAAAGAGCATCAACAAAGGAATCCAGCCGATCACCGGAAACTGGGCGAACACCGCGAAGCTCGGATAAATCCATGCCCTGGCGCATGACGACAGGCCGAGAACGAAGCCAAGCGCCAGCCCGATGACGCCGCCGATCGCCACGCTCCACGCCACCCGTTGCAGGCTGGCGGACAAATGCAAGGCCAGATCGCCGCTGCCATAGAGCTCGCGAAAGCCTTCCCAGGTCTGCTGCGGACTGGGCAGGATTTGCGGCGCGATCCACGCCTGAACGTAAACGAACTGCCAGAGCGCCAGCAGGCCAAGCGGAATGCCGCACCCCAGGGCGACATTGGGCAGCGCGCGCCACAGTGCCCGTGCGGCGCTTTGCAAGGCCCGCGGAAAAGCAGGCGCGGAGAACGTAAAGCGGGGTGAAGCCAGCGTGCGCGTATTCATCCGAAATTAACTCCGGTTGGAAACTTCCCCTCCAGGGGGATAACCGGGCACGGGAGGGACATCATCCCTTCCGTGCCTTGCCGCCCGGTTACGGGCGTGGATCGAAACATGACACCTCCTCGATTTCCGCATGACCGATGACGCCCGGCGGCGCGGCGGCACGGGCGGTGCTCGCCTCGCCGCGCTCGACCCGCCACAGGCACAGCAAACAGACGATGCCCAGAGGCAGGAAAATCGTCTGTAATTCCCACAGGCTGCCAAAGAGCCCGCCCAGGATGCTGCCGAGAAAACCGCCCGTCGGCCCGACCAGCGCGGTAATCGCGGAGACGCGCCCCATGCCGATACGTTTGCCAAGGTTGCCGAAGATGACGAAATTGACGATGTAGATCACCGCCAGCCCGACGCCCAGTACACACGAAGCCAGCCAGAACACGGGGTACGGCACCGGCTGGCTCAAGGCGATGAGCGCACCGCCGAGCAGCAGGAAACCCACCCGGTAGGCGCGTGTCCGCCCCAGACGGGCAATGAGTCCGCCCGCCAGAAACAGGGCGGCGACAAAGAAGGCGCCTTCGGCGGTGAGCAGCCAGGCGGCATTGGCTTCATCGGCCTGATAGGCCCGGATGGCGATCACGACGGCGAAAAAGCCGAAATACGCGGTGACGGCCTGGCTCAGAAACTCGAACCCGCTCGTGCGGCGCAGCTCGGGTTCGGTAAACAGCAGCCGCAACTGGGCGAAAATCTCGCGCCCGTTCAGGCGTGGCGGTGAGCCGGGCGCGGGCGTGTGCCGGGCGATGGCGAGCGGACTCACCAGCACCGGAAAAAAGAAGATCAACCCGATGCCGATGAAAGCGCCGAAATAGTCGAAATGCTCGTGCAGAAAAACGGCCAGCGCGGGCGCCACGAGCAAGAACCCAAGCATATGGGTGGCGCGAAACCACCCCGCGCGCTTGACGCCCACCGTCTCCAGCTGACTGAGGAAAACCGCGTTGAGCGCAACGAAGCGCGCGGGCATGACGAAACTGCCCAGCACGGTGCACAAAATCAGGAACTGGGTCTGTGGGACCAGCGGGGTCAGGCAGAAAACGATGCCGCCGAGGGTACCGCCAAGCACGTAGAGCAGACGGGAGCCGTAACGCTGCACGAGGATGCCCATCGGCAGGCTGACGAGGACGATCCCGATGCTCTGCGCGCCAGCGATGAGCCCGAGCTCGAATTCAGTGGCGCACAGTTCAACGGCATAAAATGAGGTGACGACGCGCGCCACGCCCACCCCGAGGCCAGAGATGCTGGCAAGCAGGATCAAGCCGGGCAGCAGCAGGGCGGGAGGGGGAACAGGATGAGAGACAGGACGAAAGGCGGGACGGGTAGCGTTCATCGTGGCGGGCCTAGTCGATGCGGTTGCCCCTGGCATCGAAAACCGGCCAGAAATGCTCCAGATTCAATTCCTTCAGGGCGGCGTTCAAGTACTTGGGTTCGATCCAGTCATCGACCGTCACCTCGCGGCGAATCAGGCCGAATTCCTTGGATTCCCGCACCGACTCCTTGATGGCGTTGACGAAATACTCATCGAGCAACGGGCTGTGACGCTCCTTGAGGGCATAACCCGCCCAGTCGTTCTTGTAATCGGCATACGGCCTGCCGCTCTGCGACCACAGGCGGAACTGTTCCTCGCGGTTTTCCTCCTGCGAGGCCCATTGCGCTTCCTTGACGAGAACCGTGACGATGCGCTGCACGATGTGCGGGTATTTCTTCTCGAATGCCTCCCCCACCCATAACGTCACCGGACGATGAAGCAGCTTGTCATCGCGGATCTCGACGATGCGCCTGGCCACGCCGCGCGCTTCCAGATCCCACGGGCTGGTGATGGTGCCCGCGATATCGCCTGTCGCCAGCGAGGTGCGGTTGGCGAAAGTGTCCTGATTGATGATGCGGAAATCCTTCTCATCCAGCCCGTTGCGTCTTAACAAACGGCTCAACAGCAATTGCTGGTTGGTCCCCTTGAAAATCGACAGCTTCTGGCCCTTGAGCTCCGAAAGATTTTTTGCCTTGACCCCGGACGGCACGACGAAATAAAGCGGCCCGAAGCGGCCCACCGCGCAGATGAGCTTATGCTTGAGCCCGGTAGAGCGCCCGACGATCATGGGCAAATCGCCGTGAAAACCGAAATCGACCTTGCCGTTGGAAAAGGCTTCGTTGGTGGAAGGGCCCGCGCCGGGAAAGAGATACCAGACGATCTTGATGCCGTCCTTCTCGAATTCTTTTTCCAGCAAACCCTTTTGATGCACGGTGGCAATCCACGAGCCGCCAATTTTCGGCTTGCCGCCCACCCCGGCATCCGAGATGCCAAAGCGTATCTCCGCAGGGCTTTCCTGCGCGAAGGCGGGATGACTGAAAGCGAATGCGAGCGCGGCGGCGAACAGCCCGCGTAAGAGTGTCTTCATGGTAGGCAATCTCCGTGGAGGATCAGAAGGTGTATTGAAGTTGGGTCTGGAATTCGGTGCTGTCCTTGCCAGCCACCTTGTGCAGATAGTCGTAGCGGTTCAGCCCGACCTGCAATTTGGTGGTCTGCGCGAAGAACCAGTTAAAGCCGAGCGTATGAACGCGCAGGGCATGGGAGCCCTTGCCGCCCACCCCCGCCAGAGCGTCGCCCGCATTGGGGTCGTAGTAGTCGAGGCGGTAATACGACTGGATCGACTGCGGCCACCAGTCGTCATACTTCGCAGAGGATTTGACGCTATTGAAGAATTGATCCCCGAACGTATAGAACAACGTCAGGGTGTGACCATTCGAGCGTGCAGTGCCGGTATCGAGCCCGGTGGGCGTCGCCAGATCGGTGCGGCCGCGCCAGTACTCGTAAGTCACACCGTAAGGCGCGTGGTTGTAATAGACATCGAACCCATAGACATCATTGCGGCCATGCCCGTCGAGCTTGACGCCGGCGGCATCGCCCGCGACATGCGAGCCCCGGTAGAGCGATGCGCCCAGCTTCAATTCGCGCAACCAGCTCGCGTAATCGACCGGCAGCGTGGACGCCAGCCGCGCCACCACTGCTTTACCGTTGTTGTTGTCGAGCTTGTTCGAATAACTGCCGTTGACGACACCGAACGCATATTCGAGCAATGGCGCACGATAGTTGGCGGCGTAATCGACATAAGGCTTGAAGTCGCCGCGCAGAATCGCGCCGATCTGCCGGTTGAACAGGCCCAAACGCCCCGGCGCGGTAGCAACGTTGATCGTCGGGCGCAAATCTTCCGCCGCCTGCGCCTCAGTGCCGAACGGCAACAACTGCTGGCCGACGGTCAGCGTCAGGCGGTCGCCTTCCAGCCCGTCGTCGGTGGGCAGGAAGTTGTAGCGAACATAAGCATCCAGCAGATTGAAGTCGGAAGCATCGCCACTTTCAGCAACGGTACCGCGTCTTTTGTAGCCGAACGACAGCTGATATTCGAGATTCCTGCCCGCAGTGTAATCCCGGTACAGATTACCGCGCAACCCGATCAGCGCAGTCGGCACTTCAAAGTGGCTGTAGCGCTCGCTATTCGGCGCGGGATTGCCGCTGGAAGCGCCTTCGCTCTGCGCCTGATAACGCACCTGCACGGTGCCGAAAACAGTAGTGTCGCGCGTGCTCTTGGCGGTCTGGCGTTCGCGTTCGCGCTCGCGGTCGTACTTGTAATTCTCGAAATCAGCGCGCAGGCCATCGATGTCGGCCTGGGTGGCGGTGCGCGTCCCGGCATCGTCGCTGGCGGAAGTTTCACTCGCGGGCGTCGGCGTGGTTTCCGGCTTCTCGTCTTCGAGGCGTTGAACCTGCCTTTGCAGATCGGACAAAGTGCGCTGCAAGGTTTGAATCTGCTTTTGCAATGCTTCCGTGCGCACATCGGCATACACGGGAGAAGAAAAAAGCGTCATGGCCGCCATCAAGCTGGAAATCGACACCGCGATTTTCGTCTTGAGGAACCGCTGCCCCCAAACGGGCCGTCGGCGCATTTGCCGTCGAGCGCGAAGACTGTTCCTTTGCGCGATCAAAGCGCCGCTGGTAATACGCATCATATGCTCCGGAAAAGAAAGGGAAGGTCGTCCAGAACCGTTAGCAATCGATGTGCCAGAAAAAAATACCTTTCAACAACAATATCTTGCACGTTGTTTCGTGAAATATTGCGCAGCAGCTGCTACGAGAACAGCACTCGGCTGTTGCGAATGGCGAAAGCTGGTTGCAGTGCAACAATCGCCGTAGCGAAAAAAACCGTCCAGAGCCCGTACCGGGCCGCCGGGCCATCCCGGCAAGCGGACAACGTTGACAGTGCCAACCTCATGACGCATGCTGCGTAAGCAAATCGACTATTTCATCTTGAAGGAGCTTTGATGTCTTTTCATGTAAATCCAGTTGACCTGGAAAAAGCGCTCAATGGAACTCACCCATTTTGCAATGGAGGATGGGTGACCGCCCCCGCGGACAGGGCGACTGGCAATGAAAGCTACACATATGGATGCGTTACGGCAGTGAAGGCACTTACCGGCGCTCCGGGATCAAACGACTGGAGGCGTGGGAAAAAGGTAAAAGGCAATAGCATCACGAAGGGAACGGCAATTGCTACTTTTGCGCGTGAAAAAGAGGGTCATTACGCTTTCAAGGAGCATGCCGCTATTTTTGATGGGTATGAGGACGGTTTGGCGATGTACGATCAGTGGTGGAGTAGCACTGACGAGAAGCGCAAACGCTTTAGTCGCAGAATAATTCCTTTCACCTGTGGTGGTTACGTCTCAAACGATGGGGAAGCCTTTTATGTCATCGAACTCACCGAAGATCCCAATGGTGATCCAATATTTTGCGGCCTAACTTCGACTGCGGGAGGTTGATATGCGCCGGCCTTTCCCTTTGCTTTTCCCTTTGTTTTTCCTTTTGCTATCGTCATCCGCATCCTCGGCCGGGCCAAAAATCAAGGACGCTCAGTGGGCCTGCCCATCGGATATAAAAGTTAACGGAAAATCATACAAATATTTCAAGAGCTCGGTGTTTGGCGGCCCCCCCGAAAAACTCGGGCAGCTCCGCCCGGAAAGCCGCGTGTACGCCTATCGAGATTTGGAGGGCCGTGATCCCTATCTCGTGTGCGAGTACAAAGGTTTGGAGCAAACGTTACTCATTCACGCCAAAGGCGCGACCTTCTGTGGACTCCTCAAAAACACGCCCATTTTGTGTTGGACAGGGCCCTCTCCATAACCTGCGTTCGAACTCATGCTTCCAACGATGAGGAAGCCTCTTACGTCATCGAACTCACCGAAGATCCTAATGGTGAGCCAATACTTTGCGGCCCGACTTCGACTGCGGGAGGCTGACATGCGCCGGATCATTTATCTGCTTTTCCTGTTTGCACCGATTGATGTTTATTCAGCTAAGCCAAGCATCAAGGATGCACAGTGGGCGTGTCCATCAGAGGTCAAAGTAAACGGAAAGGCATATAAGTATTTTAAGGATTCGGTGTTCGACGGCCCTCCTGAAAAAATGGGGCAGCTACGCCCGGAAAGGCGCGTGTACGCCTATCGAGGTTTGGAACGCCGTGATCCCTATCTCGTGTGTGAGTACAAAGGCTTGGAGCAGCCGTTACTCATTCACGCCAAAGGCGCGTCCTTCTGTGGACTCCTCAAAAACACGCCCATTTTGTGCTGGACAGGGCCCTCTCCATGACCTGTCCTCGAACTCATGCTTCCAACGATAGGGAAGCCTTTTTTTTGCGACCCGACTTCGACTGCGGGAAACTGACCTTATAAATAATCGTCATTATGATTTCATTTATTGGATCAGTTTGAGGATTCTTAAGTCGTGCCGAAACGTTTCCGCTTCGTCAGTCGGAACCTCGGTAAGCAGATCCTCCAAGCCGTGCTCGGCAAGCGCACCAATAATAAATTGACGAGCACGAGCATACCAATCCGGATTCCATCCACCGGATAAAACCAAAAGAATGGTACTCCACATCACATCTTCTACGGGACGCTCAAAGCCTTCTTCAAAAGTGTAGGACACGTATCCCATGATTTTCTCATGAGGCATTCCCTCCATTACGGCATGATCCCTACAATCATTGAAGTAAGCGTCCAAAGCCCACGACTTGAGCGTTTCATATGGCACGCGTTTCTCGCTCCGGTACTTCATACTAAGGCCCTTTCTTGGTCGGGGGGATAACCCCGCCGTTTTCCATGATGTTGACTTTGATGTTCGGATATTTCGCCTGAAATTGCTGGATGATGTTTGAGCAACTAGCACACGGAGCACGCTCGGTCAACAAACTGACGGTGCCGCTGATCGAAGTGTTTTCTCCCAACTGTGCCGCGATGTTGTTCAGAATTTTTGCCTCGGAATCAACATTACGGAGTAACAGGATTGGATTATTGCCCGTTGTTAGAACCTCTGTACTAGGGAATGTTTCGGAAACTTTCCCTACAAACCCCAACGCTTGCTGTTCAGCAGTTGGAGCAACAATACGGCTTGACGCAGCCATGGTCGATTGAACACTTGGAATGTCGATCTGTGCTACGCCCATATTGCCACCGGTCTTTGCAGCACCCGTCAACATCGCCCGAAGATCGGCAACCTGTTGCGTCAATGCGGCCTGCGTATCAGCCAGTGCCCCCCTTGCGGCCGTCTCGGCGGCCACCGCCCCGACAATTTCATTGACCGTCGCGACCCTGCCCACAATGTCAGCGCTTGTCGCGCCCCAGGCAGCATCCCTAAGCCCGGTTTGCTCCAACAAGTAGACCGCGTCACCCAACAACGCCCTCGTGGCAGCCGTGGCGCCAGCCTTTACAACCGTAGTACCCGCCTTTACAGCCGTCCCGGCAAAAGGCGCCGCGACGAAGGCGGCACCAAAGCCCTGGCCGCCATTCAAGTACTGGATTTGCTCGTAATCGCCCGCCCGATAGGCTACTCCCAAGCTCTCCAGCTCTTGACGACTCATGAAACCGATGAGAACGCGCGGGTTGCTAAAGAGCCCGTCCCACGCTGCGCCAGCCGTCGAGGACAGGGTTTCGATTTGTTCATGCAGGCTTTCTGTCGCCGCCTGCCTCATGTCTGCGTCTACGTCCAACATGAAATCGGTGGCGATTCTGCTGTTCGCGTCTGCTTTGACAATTGAACCAGCCAGACCAAAGAGCGACTTGACGGTACTCGCCGCTTTCCCCAGGAAACCTTCCGCAAAGGCTTTGGGAGCACTCCCCTCCATGTTGGCTTCGGCCAGCGCGATGGTCTCGGTTCTCTCTTCTCCTTGCCGGCCCCAGAGCGAGCCCCAGGAATCGTTGCGCTTGTTCTCGACATACTCTGCGGCGGCATCAAACAATTCTTGCCGATCCGCCTTGCAG
>JAIRXQ010000042.1 GCA_031268195.1 Azoarcus sp.
CATCGGTCGTGTATTGCAGCAGCAGGGGTTCTTCGGCGCGCGCCCGCGCGTAACGGCGCAGCAGGGCGTGATCGCCGATATCTTCCCACGGCCCGGCTGCGTTCAGCAGCCCGGCAAGCGCCCGGACGTCCTGGAAGCCAAGGTTTATGCCATGACCGGACAAGGGATGTATGGCATGCGCTGCATCGCCGGCCAGGGCCAGCCGCGGCGCCACGACGCTTTCTACCCGCATGAAGCGCAGGGCGAACGCGGCGCGCGGTGTTTCGATGGCGAAATCGCCCAATGCCCTGCCCCCCGCTTCTGCCACCCGTTGGCAAAAATCGTCATCGGACAGAGCCATCAAGCCAGCGGCGATATCGTCCGGCGCAGACCACACCAGCGATACGAGGTTTCCGGGCAAGGGCAGCCAGGCCAGTACGCCATCGGAACGGAACCATTGGCGGGCGATCCGCCGATGGGAGATTTGGGTGCGCAGATTGGCGACGATGGCCTGCTGACCATATGAATGGCCGTGCGTGCCAATGCCCGCGGCCTGCCGCAGCCAGGAATCTCGCCCGTCCGCGCCGACGGCAAGCGCTGCTGACAGGACAGGCCCGTTTTCCAGCGCGATTTCTACCGAGGCATCGCGGCGCACGAATGTTTTCGGTATTGCGGGCGCGAATACGGTGATGTTGTGCTGGCGGGTGAGGCTTTCCCAGAGTTCGCGCAGCAAGGGAGCCGATTCGCCAATCCAGGCCAGTTCGGCGCAGCCGCTGCCGTGGGCGTCGAAGTCGAGACGGCCATCGCCGTCGCCATGTACTTGCATGCGTTCGACCGCGCACAGGCGGCTGTGGTCGAGCCGCTCCCAGATGCCGAGTGTTTGCAAAAAGCGGGCGCTCGCCGGGGTATAGGCATAAACGCGGGTATCCCACGCCGCTGGCCCAGGCGCTCCTTTGACGGGGGGGGCGCTGTCGATCAGCGCCACTTTCAGGCGGCTCCCGCGCAGGGCCACTGCCAGTGCAGCGCCAGTCAGTCCGCCTCCGACGATGATCAAATCAAATTTTTTGTTCATTTGGACATGATGTTTACCACAGGGCGGCAAGGGGCTTCGCCCGGCCAGGAACCGGCGGCAGGCCATTCCTGCCGCTCCGGGCGCATCACCGCAGAAATGGGGTTCTAGCGGAAGCCCGTCCGCGATGAGCTGAGGGAGTCTAACGGTTCAATGGCTTCGCGCATACTGGCCTGCTTGGCAAACCGGCATGAAAGCATCTGGACGTGACGGATTATTGATGCTCAACGCCGAAAACCGTCGTGGCAGGATTTACATGAGGCGCGTGTTTCATCGTAGGCCGCGCGCGCCGCTTCCGCACTGCCAGCGGCCAGGAGCGCATCGGTGGCGGCGATGAAGCGTTGGCGCTCGGCTTCAAATTTTTCCGGCTGGCTCCACACTTCGGGACGCGATTTGCTCGGGGGGTAGTTGGTGTCTGAACCGTAGTAATTCCACGGTTCTTCGCGCGTCTTTGCCAGCGCTTCGTTCAGCGCGGCAAGGCGTTCGGCGCTGTATTGCTCTTTGTTCAGCATCATTCCGATAGGTTCTGTCGCCCGCAACAGCGCTCTGAAGGCTTCTTTGCGATGCTTGACCGGCTGGCCGGGACGATCGTCCTCTATTTCAGGATTGCATGCGGCCAGGGACAGGGCGGCCAGGAAAAAGAACGGGGAAAAGCTGTGGCGGAACAGGAGCATGGCGTCTGGCAAAAAATCGAGGGGGAAAGTATTGAAGGGAGGACTGCCCGCTGCCGTTACGGTGTGCCTACAGGCGGCGGCGGCGCGGGAAGGCCCAGAATGGCGCGGACGAAGTCTTCGGATTGATCCATGGCAAATTCATAGATGTACCAATCATTGCCGCCGCGCCTGAAAACCACGTAGAACCCGATGAAGCCTTGATCCCTGTCGAGTTCGAGAAGGTAGGTCCTGACATCCACCAGATCGGCTTTTACCTTTTTTTCGAGCGTGTGCACATTGCGCACGCGCAAGCCTTTCATTTTCGCTTTGATGGAATCGTAGATCTGCTTGGCTCCTTCACCGGGGGACGAGAAAAAATGCCCGGCAAACACAGTGATAAAGCAGTTGTTTTGCAAGCCGGACAAAATACAATTGACATAGCGCGTTTCAAATGCATCTTTGTCGCCGACGGGCACCGGCGGCGCATCTTCCGCCAGCGCGGCGGCGGAGAATATCAGGCTGGCAAGTACGCTCAGGCCATGCTTCAGTAAAACCTTCATCAACATCTTTCCTTGTTCTTCGATCAATAAAAACGGTGCTGCCCCTCGGGGCGGGTCTTGAAACGGCGATGCACCCAGTAATACTGCTCGGGCATGGTGCGTACAACGGTCTCAAGCCAGGCATTCATTCTGCGGGCATCGGCCTCGATGTCGATAGTAGGGAAATCCGTCCATGGCTCGCCGATTTCCAGCACATAGCCCGCGCTGCCCGGCAGCATCCGGGTAACGCAGGGCAGCACCCGCGCCCCGGCAAGCCGCGCCAGACGCGAAAGGCCGGTGATGGTGGCGGCTTCAATACCGAAAAAAGGCACGAAAACCGAATCTTTGCCGCCATAGTCCATGTCGGGCAAATAATAGAATGGCCGCCCGGCCTTTATTGCTTTCAAGACGCCCCGCATGCCATCCTGGCGCGAAAACAATAGCTGGTCGCCAAAGCGGCGGCGGGCGCGATAAAGCAGACGGTCGAGCACGGGATTCCTTTTCTGGCGCGCATACACGCTGACGGAATCGAAAGACATCGCCACCCTCGCCCCCCCCGCATCGAGACCGACGAAATGCGGCGCGAGCAAAATGAGCGGCGTTCCGGCTTCATGCAGCGCGCGCAGGCGTTCTTCGCCCTCGAAATGGATGATGCGCTGCAAACGCTTGCGCGAAGCCCACCAGAACAGGCCGCGTTCGAGCAGGCTGCGCCCCAGCGCCTGGAAATGACGCCGCGCCAGATGCTGCCGCGCCGCCTCGTCGAGTTCGGGAAAACACAGGGCAAGATTGGTCAGGGCTATCCGCCGCCGCGGCGCTGCAATGTAGTAGGCGATATCGCCAAGCTTGCGCCCGAGCGGCGCGAGCACTGCCAGCGGCAGCCAATGGAGCAACCAGAAAATACATACCAGTAGCCGCGTCATGCTTCGGTCTCCGCATCCGCCTCTTTGCCCGCCTGCTCGCTACCGCGCATCCCGTGCGACAGCTTTTTGTAGCGGTTGTAAGCCCATAGATATTGCTGCGGACACTGCTGCACCAGACGCTCGATGTCCCGGTTCATCGCGGCGCAGCGCGCTGCGAGGCTGCCATCGCAATTCTCCGCCGGCAGCGAATAGTGCACTGCATAACCCCGGCCAAGCGGCAGACGCTCGGCCCAGACATAGATCATCCGCACGCCGCGCACTTCCGCGAGCCGCGCCACGAGTGTCATCGTCCAGGCGGGACGGCCAAAAAAATCCACCCGCGCGCCCTGCCCCGCGGCGGGAACCTGATCGGGCAATATGCCCACCACGCCTTGCATGCGCAAGGTCTTGAGCAATTGCTTGACGCCGCCGAGATTGGCGGGCGCGACGGTCATCAGCCCGCGCACGCGCCCGGCCCGCATCACAGGTTCGAGAGCGCGATAACGCGGCGGACGGTAGAGCGCGACGAGTTGTCCGCCGCAGATATGAGCACAATAGTGGCCAGCCAACTCGAAACAACCCAGATGCGGCGTGAGGAACATGATGCCCGCCCCGTCGCGGCGGGCGGATTCGACGAGTTCCTGGCCATGGACGGCCACGACTTTAGCCAGCACCGTCTCCAAGGGACGCCGCCATATCCAGCACACTTCCAGCGCCTGCCGCCCGGCTTCGGCGATTGCCTGGCGCAGCAGGGCGCGCGACGGCGCGCCCATGGCCTGCGCCAGATTGGCGCGCAGGCGGCGGCGGTATGAAGACGAGCAGGCATAGACCAGCCAGCCGGCCCAGCCGCCAATACGGTGCAGCCATGTCAGAGGCAGACTGGCAAAGAGGCGAAAGAGAAAATTTATGACCACAGGAATACCGGGGAAATTCCGCGCCGCCGGGATACGGCAGCGACGACTGATGCAAACATATTTGACCAAATGATACCGTAGTCTATAATCGTGCCCCAGCCGCCGAGTTAACTCGACAACTTGCAGGGCGGCTTCCGCTTGGGTTACGCGGTTCATAAGTACTGCTAAAGCGTCGGCTGCTCGCCGAAATCCCCGGAGCTGGCCATGACGCCACGAACTTCGGGGATTTTCGTTTTCAGGGGCTACTGATGTCAAAAGAATTTCTTTTCACTTCGGAATCGGTTTCCGAAGGCCATCCCGATAAGGTCGCAGACCAAATCTCCGATGCCGTGCTCGATGCCATCCTCACCGGCGATCCGAACGGGCGCGTGGCATGCGAAACGCTCGTTTCAACCGGACTGATCGTGATCTCGGGCGAAATTACCACTACGGCCCAGGTCAATTACCGCGAAGTGGCGCAGGACGTCGTGCGCCGCATCGGCTACGACGATTCCGATATCGGCTTCGACTATAAAAGCTGCGCGGTGCTGGCGGCGATCAACCGGCAATCGCCCGACATCGCCCAGGGCGTCAACGAAGGCGAAGGCATAGACCTCGACCAGGGCGCTGGCGACCAGGGCCTGATGTTCGGTTACGCCACCCGCGAGACTCCCAGCCTGCTGCCCTTGCCGATCTATTATGCCCACCGTATCATGCAGCGTCAGGCCGAGCTGCGCAAGGACGGACGGCTGCCCTGGCTGCGCCCGGACGCCAAGAGCCAGATCACGGTGAAGTATATCAACGGCAAGCCGGAGGCCATCGATACTGTGGTTGTCTCGACGCAGCATGCCGCAGACATCGGCCACGAACAGATTCGGGAAGCCGTCATCGAAGAAATCGTCAAACCCGTGCTGCCCAGGGAACTCCTCAAGGGCGAGGTGAAATACTTCATCAACCCGACCGGGCGCTTCGTCGTCGGCGGCCCGCACGGCGACTGCGGCCTCACCGGACGCAAGATCATCGTCGATACCTACGGCGGCGCGGCCCACCACGGCGGCGGCGCGTTCTCGGGGAAAGACCCTTCCAAGGTCGACCGTTCCGCCGCTTACGCCGGACGCTACGTTGCCAAGAACATCGTCGCGGCGGGTCTGGCCGATCAATGCGAAGTACAAATCGCCTACGCTATCGGCATCGCCCGGCCCGTAAGCCTCATGGTCAACACTTTCGGCACAGGCAAAATAGACGATGCCAAAATCGTCGAACTCATCCACAAGCATTTCGACCTGCGCCCGAAAGCCATCATCCAGACGCTGGATCTGCTGCGCCCGATCTATTCCAGGACAGCCGCCTACGGCCATTTTGGCCGCGACGAGCCGGAATTCACCTGGGAACGAACCGACAAGGCCGCAGCACTGGCCGCCGATGCGGGCATTTGACGTCCATATGCGCCGCGCTTCGATATCGATACCGCTATCGCTATCGATACCGCTATCGCGCATCGGCCCGCGGCTTTCACCTTGCGGACGAAAACCGTGCGGCATTTCCGGGCGGATCGCCAATTCCGTCCGGAAGCGCCGCCTCTTGCCCGCGCCGCGCCGGAACCCGTGCAGAGCGCCGGATGTCCGATTACCGAAATTACACTGAGACCCCCCAAGCGCGCGCCGCAAGGCGCATGCCCTTCATCCCTCATGCTCATCAATAACGCCCTCTTTTTCACCCTCGGACTGGCCGCCCTCATCGCGGGCGCGGAACTACTCGTGCGCGGCGCATCGAAACTGGCCATTTCCGCGGGCATCTCGCCCCTGCTCATCGGCCTGACCATCGTCGCCTTCGGCGCCAGCGCGCCGACGCTGGCGGTTTCCGTCGGCGCGGCGCTCTGCGATGCGCCCGGCATCGCCCTGGGCAACGTCATCGGCGGCAACATCTTCAACGTATTGCTCATCCTCGGCCTGTCGGCGCTTATCGTTCCGCTTGCGGTACAGAACCAGATCATCCGCCAGAAAATCCCGATCATGATCGGCGCATCGCTGCTCCTGCTCGCGTTCGCGCTCGATGGCTACATAGACCGCTTCGAGGGGCTGGTATTGTTCGCGACGCTCATCGCCTACACCCTTTTCCTTGTGCGCCAATCGAGCGTCGCCACCCAGGCGGAACAGGCGGAACTCATCGGCGACATCCCGGAAACCACCTGGGCGCGCGGCAAATACATACAGATCGCCATGATGGCGGGCGGCTTCGCCCTGCTGGCCCTGGGCGCGTACTGGCTGGTGGATGCTGCCGTCGAAGTCGCCCGCTCGCTTGGCGTGAGCGACCTGACGATCGGCCTGACCGTCGTCGCCGCCGGAACATCCCTGCCGGGACTCGCCACCTCGCTTGTCGCCGCCCTGCGGGGCGAACGCGACATCGCCGTGGGCAACATCATCGGCAGCAACATCTTCAACATTTGCGCGGTACTGGGCATCACCGGCATCGTCGCGCCCAACGGCATACCGGTTTCTGAAATCGCGCGCTCCATCGACCTGTGGATCATGGCGGCGGCGGCGCTCGCCTGCCTGCCGGTCATCATCAATGGACGCGAAATCTCGCACGGGGAAGGCGGTCTCTTGCTTGCCTATTACGCCGCCTACATCATCTGGCTGATCCTTGTCGCGCAACAATCGGCGCACGCGCACGCCTTTGCAAACATCATCCTGGGCTATGCGCTTCCAGCCACGATCATCTTTCTCGTCTTCGACATCTCCCGCCGTGACACAAAGAAAACGCCGCCTGAACCATGAACTGCCAAAAATGTCACGACAGACTTTACGGCAGGCTTTACAGCCGGAGATTTGTTAGAATTGCGCCTTTGTCAATCGAACTCCATGGCTTTGATCGCCTCCGGCAATCCTCTCGTCAGTCTGAAGCATGTGCGCTTCGCCTATGGCGCGCGCGAGATTCTGCACGATGTCGATCTGACCGTGCATCGCGGCCAAGTGGTAGCAATCATGGGGGGCAGCGGCTCCGGCAAGACAACCTTGTTGCGCCTGATCGGCGGCCAATTGCAGGCGAACGCAGGCACAGTAGAAGTAGACGGGCAGAATATGGGCCGCCTGCCGGTAGCGGCTCTTTATGCCCTGCGGCGGCGCATGGGAATGCTGTTCCAGTTTGGGGCGCTTTTTACCGACATGAACGTATTCGACAATGTCGCCTTTCCCCTGCGCGAGCACACGGCCCTGCCCGCCGGAACAATCCGCGACCTGGTGCTGATGAAGCTCCATGCCGTGGGCCTGCGCGGCGCGGCGGCGCTGATGCCTTCGGAGCTTTCGGGCGGCATGGCGCGGCGGGTGGCGCTGGCGCGCGCCGTGGCGCTCGACCCCATGCTGATGCTCTATGACGAGCCTTTCGCCGGGCTTGACCCGATTTCGCTCGGAACAATCGGCCATTTAATCCGCCGCCTGAACGATGCCCTCGGCGCGGCTTCGATCATGGTCACGCACGACGTGCAGGCTTCGCTCGATCTGGTCGATTACATCTACTTCGTCTCGGAAGGCGGCATAGTAGCGCACGGCGCGCCCGCGGACATCCGCGCCTCGAACGATCCTTTCGTACATCAGTTCGTCCACGCCGAGGCCGACGGCCCTGTACCTTTTCACTATCCGGCGCCGCCCATGGCAAGCCTGCTGGATGGAGCGCGGGCATGAGCGCCCTGCTGCGCGCCATCGGCGCCATGACGGTCAATGGCATATGGCGGCTCGGTTTCATGGCGCGCTTTTTTTACGCGCTCTTGCGCTATTCCGGGCAATCGTTCCGCCGCCTGCCGCTGACGATCCGCGAGATTTATTTCAGCGGCACGCTCTCGCTGCTCATCATCCTGGTGTCGGGCCTGTTCGTCGGGCTGGTGCTGGGTTTGCAAGGCTACGATATTTTGCAGCGCTTCGGTTCGAGCGACGCGCTCGGCATCATGGTGGCCCTGTCGCTGCTGCGCGAACTGGGGCCGGTCGTGGCCGGACTGCTCTTCGCCAGCCGCGCGGGATCCGCAGTGACAGCCGAAATCGGCCTGATGAAAACCACCGAGCAATTGCAGGCAATGGACATGATGGCGGTGAACCCCATTGCGCGCGTGGTGGCTCCGCGCTTTTGGGGCGGCGTAATTTCCATGCCGCTGCTGGCTGCGATGTTCTCGGCAATGGGAATATTCGGCGGCTGGCTGATCGGAGTGCTTGCAATCGGCGTCGATGACGGCGCTTTCTGGTCGCAGATGCGGGCCTCGGTGGATTTCCGCTACGACATCATCAATGGCGTAATCAAATCCTTCGTATTCGGAGTGGCTGTATCGCTGATCGCGGTATTCGAGGGCTACGATTGCCAGCCCACAGCCGAAGGCGTGTCGCGGGCAATCACGCGCACCGTGGTGAGTTCAGCGCTGGCGATTCTGGCGCTGGATTTCGTACTTACTTCTTTCATGTTCCGAGGTCTTTAATGAGCCGGACGACGCTCGATCTGTGGGTAGGCTTATTTGTGGCGCTGGGCTTTGCCGCGCTGGTTTTCCTGGCGGTAAAAGTCGGCAGTTATGCAGGCGCGTCGGGCGGGACAACTTACGCAGTCGAAGCGGCGTTCGACAATATTGGCGGCCTGAAGGCGCGCGCGCCGGTCAAAAGCGCGGGCGTAGTGGTCGGGCGGGTCGGCGCCATCCATTTCGACTCGCATAGCTATCGCGCCATCGTCCGCCTTGATCTCGATGGACGCTACGAATTTCCAGCCGACACCAGCGCCGCCATCCTGACCTCGGGCCTGCTTGGCGAACAGTACATCGGCCTCGACCCCGGCGCGGACGGCGAAGTCCTGAAGGACGGCAGCAAACTGCAAATCACCCAATCGGCGGTAGTGCTGGAAAAACTGATCGGCCAATTCATGTTCAACAAGGCGGCTGAGACACCGCCTCCAGCGCAATGAGACCCCCGCAACAATGAAACACCTCGCCCTCACCGCCGCCGCCGCTGTTGCCATGCTCACCGCAGCTTGCGCCAACGCCCCGCCGGAAGATCCGTTCGAGAGCTACAACCGCAGCATGTTTTCGATAAACGAAAAGCTGGATGCGGCAATAACCAAACCAGTGGCGAAAGCCTATGTAGCAGTAACGCCGGAGCCGGTGCGCACCTGGGTCGGCAACTTTTTCGGCAATCTCAACGACCCATGGATCGGCGTCAACAACCTGCTGCAAGGCAAGCCCGCCGATGCGCTCTCCGACATGATGCGCTTTCTCGTCAACTCGACGATGGGCATCGGCGGCCTGCTCGATATCGCCACCGAAGCGCAGATCCCCAAGCACGACGAAGATTTCGGCCAAACCCTGGGCGTATGGGGCGTTCGCAGCGGCCCATATGTGATGCTGCCTCTTTTAGGGCCGAGCACGCTGCGGGACTCCCTCGCGCTTCCGGTGAATGCGACATTAAACAATTCCTGGCACCTCGTTTCAGACCCCGTACTTCGCAACTCCCTGACCGCGCTGCAAGCGATCAACGGCCGCGCCCGCCTGCTCGGTCTCGAACGCACCCTCGACGAAGCCACGCTCGACAAATATCGCTACTCACGCGACTTCTACCTGCAACAGCGTCAGTTCAAGGTCCATGACGGCAATCCGCCGCTAGAATACGAAAATTTCGACCTTGACGACGGCAACCAAACGGAACCCACGGGAGAATCACCATGACAAAAAACCTGTTCGCCTGCTGCCTGATGCTGGCATCTGTACTTTTCACCGGCCCCGCCATCGCCGAAGACGTCACCGCGCCCGACGCGCTTGTGCGGCACGTCACCGATGAAGTAACCGCCATCGTGCGCAACGACAAAGCGATCCAGTCCGGCGATGCCAGCAAAGTGCTGGCGCTGGTCGACGAAAAAGTGCTGCCACACTTCGATTTCCGCCGCATGACCATGCTCGCGGTCGGCAAAGATTGGCGCTCCGCCACGCCCGAGCAGCAAACGCGCCTTACCACTGCCTTCCGCACCCTGCTCGTGCGCACATACTCCAATGCGCTGACGCAATACCGCGACCAGATCATCGACTACAAGCCCTTGCGCGCCAGCCCCGGCGACCAGCAGGTGAAGGTGAGCACCGAAGTGCGGCAGGCGGGGGCGCAGCCGATCAACATCGACTACGTGCTCGAACAAAGTCCCGATGGCTGGAAAGTGTTCGATGTGCTCGTGGCCGGGGTGAGCCTCGTCACCAATTATCGCGGCAATTTTGGCGATCAGATCCGCGTCAAGGGCATCGACGGCCTGATTGCTTCCCTCGAAGACAAAAACAAGTCGCTGGAAGCGGAGCAGGGCGGCAAATAATGGCGCCGGGCGAAACCGCGACCGTCAAGCTGGAAGGGGCGCTGACGATGCGCACCGCCGCGGCCATCTTTGCGCGTCCGCTGCCCGCAGGCGACTGGACATTCGATTGCGGTGGTCTCGGCGAAATCGATTCCTCCGCGCTCGCGCTTCTTCTCGCATGGCTGCGGCGTGCGAAGGCGCGTGGAACGAAGGTTGAATTGCGCGCCTTGCCCGAAGCGCTGCTGGCGCTCGCGCGACTTTACGGCGTCGACACGCTGTTGCCGATACAAGAGTAGACATCTCATGGATAAGCTATTGATTGCGGGCGGTGCCCGTCTCGAAGGTGAAGTTGCGATTTCCGGCGCGAAAAACGCCGCTTTGCCGATCCTGTGCGCGGCGCTGTTGAGCGCGGAGCCCGTGACTTTTACCAACGTGCCGCGTTTGCGCGACATCGCCACGCTGCTCACGCTTTTGCAGCAGATGGGGGTGAAGGTCGAACGCGACGGTGACACCGTGACGCTGGATGCCGCCGCCATTACCGAGCCCGTCGCGCCCTACGAAATGGTCAAAACCATGCGCGCTTCCATCCTGACTCTCGGGCCGCTGGCGGCGCGTTGCGGCGAAGCGCGGGTGAGTCTGCCCGGCGGCTGTGCCATCGGCGCCCGCCCGGTCGACCAGCATATCAAGGGGCTGGAGGCGATGGGTGCGGCGGTCGAGGTCGAGCACGGCTACGTCCACGTCAAGGTTCCCCGCCTCAAGGGGGCGAGCATCGTCACCGACATGGTCACTGTGACCGGCACCGAAAACCTGATGATGGCCGCCTGTCTGGCCGAAGGCGAAACGGTGATCGACAATGCTGCGCGCGAGCCGGAAGTGGTCGATCTCGCCAACTGCCTGATTGCGATGGGCGCGAAAATCTCCGGCGCGGGCTACGATGTCATCCGCATTCAGGGTGTGCCACGCCTGCACGGTGCGACCCACCGCATCATGCCCGATCGCATCGAAACCGGCACCTATCTGTGCGCGGCGGCGATCACCGGCGGGCATGTGCGGCTTACGGGCGCGCGCACCTCCAGCCTCGATTCCGTGCTCGTCAAGCTCATCGAAGCCGGCTGTACGTTGAAAAGCGAGCCGGACGCCATTCAAATCTCCGCCCCAGCGCATCTGGCGGCGGTCGACCTGCGCACCGCGCCCTATCCTGCGTTCCCCACCGACATGCAGGCGCAATTCATGGCGCTCGATTGCGTCGCCCAAGGCTCCGCGATGATCCGCGAAACCATCTTCGAGAACCGTTTCATGCACGCCATCGAACTGCAACGCCTCGGCGCGAACATCCGCATCGACGGCAACACGGCGGTGGTGCAGGGCGTAGAAAAGCTCCAGGGCGCCACGGTGATGGCGACCGACCTGCGCGCTTCGGCCAGTCTGGTCGTCGCCGCACTGGTCGCGGAAGGCGAAACCATCATCGAGCGCATCTACCATCTGGATCGCGGTTATGAACGCCTGGAAGAAAAACTGAGCGCCCTCGGCGCGAAGGTGCGGCGGACGAGTTGAGCGATCTTTCCGCGTTGAAGAGCGTCCTGCTCGACGCGGGCGCGTGCCGGGTCGGTTTTGCCGATCTTTCTTCCCTGTCCGCCGATGTAAAAAGCGTTTTCCACGACCGCCTGCGCCCGGATGCCGCACCGGAGCCGCCTTTGCGCGGCATCAGCATTGCCGTGTCGCTGCCGCCCGACGTGCTCGCCGGGCTGGGCGACGGCCCCACGCGCCCCTATTACGATGCCTACGGCGCGGCCAATCAAAAGCTCGACGCGCTCGCGCTGCGCTGCGCGTGCTGGCTGGAAAATGCCGGTTTTCGGGCCTGGGCGCAGACGCGCGACCACGTTAGCGGCGGCGACACGCTCAACGAGTACGCCACCCGCCTGCCGCACAAGACCGTTGCGACCTTGGCGGGCATGGGCTGGATCGGCAAGGACGCCCTGTTGGTGACGAAGGAATTCGGTTCCGCCGTCCGCCTCACTTCGGTCTTGACCGATGCGCCGCTGCCCGCCGACGCGCCGGTCACGGTTTCCCACTGTGGCAGCTGCAACAAATGCATCCGCATCTGTCCCGCCGGCGCGCTGCGCGGTGTCACCTGGCAGCCGGGCATCACCGCCACCGCCGATCTCGTCGATGTCGAAAACTGCTCCAAAACCGCCGCGCGACTCTCCCTGAAGAACTACGGCATCGACTTCGACATCTGCGGCATGTGCTTTTACGTGTGCCCGTTTACGCGCAAGTGGCTGCACAAGGCTCTCTGCGCGCCGGGTTACAATACCGCCTCGCCCATCTGAGGTTTTTCCTGTGACCGGCATGACCCTGGCTCTTTCCAAGGGCCGCATCTTCGACGAAACCCTGCCGCTGCTCGCCGCCGCCGGAATCGTGCCCGCCGACGATCCCGAAAACTCGCGCAAGCTCATCATCGGCACCAACCGCCCCGACGTGCGGCTGGTGATCGTGCGCGCCACCGACACGCCCACCTACGTCCAGTATGGCGCCGCGGACATTGGCATTGCGGGCAAGGACGTGCTGCTCGAACACGGCGGCGCGGGGCTGTATCAGCCGCTCGATCTCAACATCGCGCGCTGCCGCCTGTGCGTGGCGGTGCAAAAGGGCTTCGACTACGCCGCCGCCGTGCGTCCGGGCGGGCGCATCCGCGTGGCGACCAAATACATTTCCTCGGCCAAGGCCCACTTCGCGGGCAAGGGGATGCACGTCGATCTCATCAAGCTTTATGGCTCGATGGAACTCGCGCCGCTGGTCGGGTTGGCCGATGCCATCGTCGATCTCGTCTCCTCGGGCGGCACGCTCAAGGCCAACAATCTGGAGGAGGTCGAGGAAATCGTGCCGATCTCCTCGCGTCTGATCGTCAATCAGGCGGCGCTCAAATTGAAACGCGACCTCATCCAGCCCATGCTGGATGCCTTCGCCGGCGCCGTGCGCGCCTGAGGCGCGGGCCGCGACACGCGTCCCGTGGGCATGGAAACCGAGGGCATGGAAAAGTTGATTACGGCGGATACAAAGAGAAACCGCGCGCCAATGTGTGCAGCGCTTCGTTTCCTGTTGGCGCAACTATTTGTTGAGGATTCTTCATGAGCCAGACCCCCATCCATCGCCTCGAAGCCAGCGCCCCCGATTTCTCCGCCGTGCTCGGCAAGCTGCTTGCGTTCGAGGCCGCCGCCGACGAGCAGATCAACACCGCCGTCACCGAAATCCTGCACGCGGTACGCACGCGGGGCGATGCGGCGGTGCTCGAATACACGCGCCGTTTCGACGGGCTGGAAGCCACATCGATGGCGGCGCTCGAATTGCCGCAGGCCGAATTGCACGCGGCGCTCGCCTTGCTCTCGCCTGAACGACGCGAGGCGCTGACGCTCGCCGCCGAGCGCGTGCGCCTCTACCACGAGCGCCAGAAGGGCGAGTCTTGGACCTATGCGGAGGCCGACGGCAGCGTGCTCGGCCAGAAAGTGACGCCGCTCGAACGTGTCGGGCTCTACGTGCCGGGCGGCCGCGCCGCATACCCGAGCTCGGTGCTGATGAACGCCATCCCCGCCCAGGTTGCGGGCGTCGGCGAACTGATCATGGTGGTGCCGACCCCGCGCGGCGAAAAAAATCCGCTCGTACTCGCGGCAGCGGCCATCACCGGCGTCGAGCGCGTGTTCACGATCGGTGGCGCGCAGGCGGTGGCGGCGCTCGCCTACGGTACCGAAACCGTCCCGCAGGTCGACAAAGTGGTCGGCCCCGGCAACGCTTACGTGGCCGAGGCCAAGCGGCGCGTGTTCGGCACGGTGGGCATCGATATGGTGGCCGGGCCTTCCGAAGTGCTGGTGATCTCGGACGGCAGCGGCCACCCTGATTGGGTGGCGATGGATTTGTTCGCGCAGGCCGAGCACGACGAGCTGGCGCAAGCGATTTTGCTGTGTACCGACGCCGCCTTCATCGACGCCGTCCACGCCGCCATCGACCGCCTGCTGCCCGACATGCCGCGCCGCGACACCATCGCGCGCGCGCTCGCCAGCCGTGGCGCGTTGATCCGTGTCGGCGATCTCGATCAGGCGTGTGCCATCGCCAACCGCATCGCGCCCGAACACCTCGAACTCTCGCTCGACGATGCCGCAGCGTGGATCGACAAAATTCACCACGCCGGCGCCATCTTCGTCGGTCACTGGTCGGTCGAAGCCTTGGGCGATTACTGCGCCGGGCCGAACCACGTGCTGCCCACGATGCGCAGCGCCCGCTTCTCCTCGCCGCTGGGCACCTACGATTTCCAGAAACGCAGCAGCATCGTGCAAATCTCGGAAGCCGGTGCGCAAAAACTCGCGCGCACGGCGGGGATTCTCGCCGACGGCGAAGGCTTGCAGGCGCACGCCCGTTCGGCGCGCTTGCGCTTGAAGGAATAACGCGAAGGGGAGGGCGCGCGCTCGTGCGGCTTCAGGCGTCGGCGGTTGCCTGCACGCATTCGCGCACGAGGCCGGGGCCGCGATAGATCAGGCCGCTCAACACCTGCACCAGCGTCGCACCCGCCTCGATCTTGGCGCGCGCCGCGGCGCCGTCCATGACGCCGCCGGAGGCGATGATCGGGATTTCTCCGCTCAGCTCTTGCGCGAGCTGGCGCAACACTTCCGTTGAGGCATCCAGGAGCGGCGCTCCCGACAGGCCGCCTTGCTGATCGGCGAAGGGCTGGCCCGCAACCTTGTCGCGCGCCAGCGTGGTGTTGGTGGCGATCACCGCGTCGATGCGATGGCGGCGCACGACATCCGCGATATCGGCAATGGCCTGGAAATCGAGATCGGGGGCGATTTTCAGGGCCAGCGGCACGTAGCGGCCGTGGTGTCCGGCCAGATGATTCTGGGCAACCTTGATCTTGCCGAGCAACTCGTCGAGTTCGGATGCGCCTTGCAACTGGCGCAAATTCTTGGTGTTTGGCGAAGAAACGTTGATCGCCACGTAGCTTGCCAGTCCGTAGACCTTTTCGAGCGCGGCGATGTAATCGTCGGCGGCGTGCGCCATCGGCGTGCCGATGTTCTTGCCAATGTTGATGCCGAGGATGCCCTTGTACTTGGCGGCGCGCACGTTGGCGGCCAGCACGTCGACGCCGTAATTGTTGAAGCCCATGCGATTGACGATGGCATGCGCTTCCGGCAGACGGAACAGTCGCGGCTTGGGATTGCCCGGCTGCGCGCGTGGCGTCACGGTGCCGATTTCGATGAAACCGAAGCCTAGCCACGCCAGCCCGTCGATCGCTTTTCCGTTCTTGTCGAGCCCGGCCGCCAGCCCGATGCGGTTGGGAAAGACGAGCCCCATGACTTCGACTGGCGATGAGTGTTTGGCGCGCGCGGGAGGCAGTACGGCCCCTGCAATGCGCAGGACGGCGATGGCAGCTTCGTGCGCGGTTTCAGGGTCGAACGAAAACAGAAAGGAACGGGCGAGGTCATAAAACATGGGCACGATTGTAGCCGCTCACATCATTTGCCGTTGGCAAAACCGGCCAATTCCTGTGCGACGCATTCTTTGATCGCCAGACGATTTTCCGCAGGCAAACCGTAACGCGCCGCCAGCGCCACGTAGTCGTTCGGCGTCAAGGTGACGGTCAGGCGCGGGCGCTTGGGACGGCAGCTCACCGGCAGTCCCAGCAGGTGGCGGATCTGGTCGGAGTTCGACAGGTTGTTCCTGAATGCGGCGCGGCGCACCGCTTCGAGAACGGGCGTCTCCACATCGAACGCCACTTGTACGGCGCGCAGAAGGGCATCCGGGCTTTCAGGCCGTCCCTGAATGGATTTCATTGAGCGCCTCGCGTGAAGATGGTTCGGTACGGGCACAGAATGTAGTCCGTATGACATCGTATGTCCAATGATCTTCTGTCTTTCTGTCTTCAACCCACAAATTCTGGCCTTCCTCGGCGAGGGAGGTGTCGCGCGGCGAAGCCGCGTGACGGAGGGAGTGGGGGCGAAGCGACATGAGAAGAAGCTGGCACCGCCGCGACTCCTTCCGTCTCGCCTGCGGCGAGCCACCTTCCTTGGAGAGGAAGGCTCTGATTCTGGCGAGGAAACGATTTGTTTCTTTTGAGTGACAGTTTTTGCCTGTGGGCGCTCCCGCTTACGGGGGAGAACACGCCCGTGGCCGCCAGCTTTCCAGTTTTTTCCTGAAAAGGACACCTTCACCCGCTTGCCCTGTCATGCCGCCGGGGTGCTTGTTTGGCGGAAATTACGTATGTACAATCGCGGGAAATCTCACGCTGCCCACGGAAGGGGCCGGAAAATCTTCTGGTGCTGTCCCCCCCCCGATGCAGCGCCCCTCCCGGCGCGGCGTTTTCCACAACCGGAGAGCGGAAATATGGCACGCTTTTCGCTTGCCTGCCTATTCGACATCCGCCTGCTCGCGGGCAGCGAAGCCTACGATGCCGCGCGCGAGGATGTCTCCGGCGCGAAGGCCGTCTCGCGGCCCTGCGCGAACGCTTCCCCTACACCCGCCGCACCGCGGCGGCGGCAGACGCGGCCTGATCGGCCGCCCGCCCCGCCATGCGCAAGGATTTCAGCACTAAAAGCGTCGAGCGCTGCACCGCGCTGCAAGCGGCAAAACCGCCGGGCGGCTTCCCGGCTGTCGAACGTGGTCCCCGGCGAAGCCGCCGGTTTTGCCGGGGCCGGTTTTATCAAGCAGTTTTACAGCGCATCACATCACATCGTAAGGAGAAACAAGAATGGCTAATATTTATGGCACCCAGGGCGACGACATACTGGTTGGCGATGAGGGCGGTGACTATATAGTTGGAGGTCTGCCTAGTCTGCCTATATGGGATGGCCTCGACGTGGGCGACGACAAGCTGTATGGCAACGGCGGCGACGACTATCTGTATGGCGGCGCTGGCAACGACTATCTGTACGGCGGGGACGGCAACGACACGCTGCATAGCGGCGACGGTGACGACTATCTGGATGGCGGCAACGGCGACGACATACTGTGGGGCGGCCGCGGCAGCGACAGGCTGTATGGCGGCGACGGCGACGACGGGCTGCATGGCGGCGACGATTCGGGGAACGACGGCGGCGACAACTATCTGTATGGCGGCGAAGGCAACGACGGGCTGCGTGGCAGCCACGGCAACGACGAGCTGTATGGCGACGGCGGTGACGACAATCTGGCTGGCGGCTACGGTGACGACATACTGTATGGCGGCGACGGCAACGACATACTGAATGGCGATGACGGCAATGACGGTCTGGATGGCGGCGAAGGCGACGACATACTGAATGGCGGCTACGGCGACGACTATCTGGCTGGCGGCGAAGGCAACGACTGGCTAGTGGGCGAGGACGGCAACGACACGCTGCTTGGCGGCGCTGGCAACGACTATCTGTATGGCGAAGAAGGCGACGACGTGCTGTATGGCGGGGACGGCGACGACAGGCTGTATGGCGGCTTTGACAACGACTGGCTGGATGGCGGCAGCGGCAACGACATACTGGAGGGCGGCAACGGCGACGACGTACTGTATGGCGGGGACGGCGACGACAGGCTGTATGGCTGGGACGGCAACAACAAACTGTATGGCGGCAGCGGCGACGATCAACTGAGTAGCAACGACGGCGATGACGTGCTGGATGGCGGAGAAGGCGACGACCATCTGGGTGGCCGCGGCGGCTACGACACCTATATCTTTGGTCGTGGCGATGGGCGGGACACGGTTACAGACTACGACGGCAGCGGTGCGCTCGAATTCAGGGGGGACATCCAGCCTTCGGACATCGTGGCCACTCGCGTCGGTGACAATCTGGTGCTGAATTATTCAACAGCGGATAGCGTCACCATCAACTCGTTTTATTCTCAAAGCAATCATCCCTTCGATACGATCCGTTTTGTCGAGAGCGGCACGGTATGGGATCTGGCGCAAATCAATCATCTGGCCGGTATCGAGCCGGAAACGCCGAATGTGCCGCCCACGGACGAAATCCCCACGCTTCCCACGCTCACGGGCAGCGAGGGCAACGACACGCTGCGCGGGGGGGACGGCGACGAGCTGCTGCTTGGCGGCGAGGGCAACGACACCCTCTACGGCGGACTCGGCAACGACTACCTGATTGGCGGCACGGGCGCGGATCGCCTCTACGGCGAGCGGGGCGACGATGTCTATAGCGGCGGCGAAGGGGATGACTACCTCTACGACAGCGCGGGCAACGAAACCTATTACTTCGCGCGCGGCGATGGCGCTGACACCATTCTCGATACCCAGGGCGAAGACAGCCTGATTTTTGAGGGCATCGACTACACGCAACTCTGGTTTCAGCATAGCGGCCCCAGCGGGCGCAGTCTGGAAATCGGCATCATCGGCGCGGAAGACCGGGTGACGGTGACGGATTGGTTCGTTTCCGACAGCCGCCAGATCGAGCACATCGAAGCGGGTGGTGCGACGCTGGACGCGGCGGCGGTGACGGGGCTGGTCGATGCGCTGGCCGGTTTGTCCCCGGACGATGCCTCGTTCGTCGATGTCGTCGGCACTTACTGGGATGTGGTGTAAGGGCCGCCGAATTTGACGACGTACTTTTTCCCGATCTCTTTTCGCGCCCGTCCCCGCGGGCGGGCGCGTTTTTCAGCAAGACAAGGAGCAACAAATGAATTTGAAATATCCGGTGGCCGTCCTCGCGGCCTTGGCCTTCAGCACTGCGGCGCAGGCGGACGTCTACACGTTTACGGCGGACGACATTTTTTGGGAGAACTGGGTCAGCCCGTTCGACGCCAGCGAAGAGCCTCCCGGCTTCCGTCTCGACGGCCCGGACGGCTTTGGCCTGACCGCCTTCGGCGCGTCCTACGACTGGCGCAACACGACTACCGTCATCCTCGGCTTTGCCGCCGCGCCGGAGGGAACCTACAGCATCGACTGGGGCAATTCGTATCTGCTGGATTCGGTGGCGGGGCAGATCGATTTGTCGTCGCTCCCGCAGACCAACCTTCAGGCGTCGGGCGAAGACTGGCTGGCGTCGCATGTCTGGGGCGGCAACGGGCTGGATGCGGAAACAGCGTGGTCCTTCACCGCGCCGGTGGAACTATTTTCGATTCTCGGCGGGCAGATCACTTACACCTATACGGCGGCGGTAGTGCCGGAGCCGGAGACCCTGGCCATGCTGCTGAGCGGCCTGTGCATCATCGGCGCGACAGCGCGGCGCAGACGGCGGGCAGGGTGGTAATCAGATAGGGGGCAACCGACGACACCCGGCGGCTTCGTGCCGCCGGTTTTTTTGCTGTTTCTGGCCTCCCTCTGCGAGGGAGATGTCGCGCTTTGAGCCGCGTGACGGAGGGGGTGGGGGACGAAGCGAAACGGCAAAGGGTGTTCATGCGATTGCCCCGACAAAAAAAGCCACACCTTTCGATGTGGCTTCCCCGTCTGGCAAGATCCGCTCAAGCGGCTTTCTTCACCCACCCCATCGGCTTGCCCAGCGGCAAAATCTGGCGGCCGAAGAAGGTATTCAGGAAGATCGCGCCCGAACCGTAGAAGCCGAGCATGGAGATGAGGAACTCCGCCCATGCCGCGCTCTGGCCGAATATTTCGGGCTCGATGCCGAGCAGTTGGAGGCCAAGTGAACCGAGCAGCACGAGGATCAGCACCATGATTGCGCCGAACACCTTGTTTGCCTCGAACGCGGCAACGGTGACGAAGACGCAGAAGACCATGTAGCCGAGGCAGGCATAGCCGAATTGCTTGGCGTCGGCGTTGGCGGGAACCTCGCCGAACCAGCCGTTGGCGATCGCCCAGTGCATCATGACCGCGATCCAGAACAGGCCGAATGCGCCGAGCACGATCGCGCCAAAATAACTGTTGCGCTTGAAATCGACCGCTGCCGCCCAAATTTGTGCGAAGGAGCCAAGAAACAGCGCCCACGGCATCAAATAGACGGAGCCGGTCGTCCAGCCCAGTTTCTGGGTAGACGCGACGAAAGTGATGAGCGAAAGACCAAATACGCCGAGCGCGGTGGCGTCGGCGGTGACGATCTTGGTTTCTTGTACCTGTGACATGCTGTCTCCTCCTGTGGTTGTAAGGTGCTCCGCATGGGAGAGCGGCAAAACACCACCCGGCACGGGAGCATGGCGAGCCTAGCATGCCTTACACTCTCGTGCATGCTGGATACGCTTGTTTTTTATCCCTACGCTTCCGGTGGTGCGGATACGGTCGTGCCCTTGCCCGCGCGCGGGTTTTTGCTGGCCTTGATCGTGAGCCTGCACGTTGCCGGGGCGATGGCGCTGTGGCGCGCCGCGGCGCCTGCCGAGCCGGTCGACTCGGGCGCTGTTTTGCGGGTCGATTGGATCGTGCCTGCTGCCGCGCCCGCTGCTTTGCCGTCGCCTGCGCCGGAAACACGGGCCACCCCCGCCCCTGTCCAGCCGGCGCATCCCGTCCGTGTTCGCACCGAAACCCGGCAAGCCGCGCCAGCGCGCACACCCGTCGTTCGCGCGGCCGAGACAGTACAATCCATGCCTGTCGCGGCGAATCCCGCGCCCGAAGCGTCCGAGGTGCCCGCATCAGCGGATGTGGCCGCCCCCGCGCTGGCAGACATCGACATTGCCGCCGCCGTTCGGGATGTCGCGGCGCAAGTACGCGGCGAGGAAGGCGGGGGCGGGGGCGGGGCGAATGACGTCGCCCCCGATTTCAACGCCAATTACCTCGGCAATCCCGAACCCGAATACCCGGCGCTCTCGATACGTTTGCGCGAGGAAGGCGTGGTAAGACTGCGCGTTTTCGTGACGGTGGACGGTCGCGCGGGCGAAGTGAATCTTTACCGGAGCAGCGGTTTCGCGCGGCTCGACAAGACGGCGATCGAGAGTGTGGCGCGCTGGCGCTTCCGTCCGGCGCAACGGGGTGGCAAGCCGGTTGCCGATTGGGTGGTGGTGCCGGTCAGATTTCATTTGCAGAATTGATATTGTTTACGGAGTGGATGCATGTTCGAGACTTCCTCGGTGTTTTCGCATTTTCTGGCCCAGACGGACGTTGTCGGCCTCACCGTACTGACGGTGCTGGCCGCGATGTCGCTCATTTCGTGGTACGTCATCGCGCTGAAGCTCTGGCGTCACGTGGCGGTGCGGGCACGCAGCAGAGTGTTCCTGTCGTCTTTCGGCGGCATGCGTTCCTGTATCGATGCCGAGCGGCTGCGCGCGCAAGCGGGCACGGGCGATCCGTTCGCGCGCCTGCTGGACGAAGGGTTGAGGGCCTGCCAGCATGTGCGCGACGCGACGGGGCGCGATGGCGGCCGCAAGCCGGGCGCCTCGGGTTTTGAGCTGCAATCCCCCGACGATTACGTGAGCGCCGCGCTTGCGCATGGCGTCGCCACCGAAGCGCGGCGGCTCGAAAACGGCCTCACCGTGCTTGCCTCCATTGCCTCGTCCGCGCCGTTCATCGGGCTGTTCGGCACCGTTTGGGGCATCTTCCACGCCTTGCGCAACATTGCGCTCTCGGCGCAGGCCAGCCTCGACAAAGTGGCCGGGCCGGTAGGCGAGGCGCTCATCATGACCGCCTGCGGCTTGTTCGTCGCCATTCCCGCCGTGCTCGCCTACAACACCTTTGTGCGCATGAACCGCAATCTCATTGGAGAACTGGAAAGTCACGCGCACGCGGTTTTCGGCCTGCTGGGCCTCGGCCAGACGGGCAGCGACGCCAGCGCCGCGCCCGATGCGCGAGTAGTCGAACTGTCCGCCGCCGTGCCCAAGGCGGAAGGAGCGCGCTGAAACATGGCTTTTCATCCGCAAAACTCGCAGCGCTCGGTGATGGCGGAAATCAACATGATTCCGTTCATCGACGTGATGCTGGTGCTGCTCATCATCTTCATCATTGCCGCGCCCTTGCTGACCCACGCGGTCAAGGTCGATTTGCCGCGCGCCGACAGCGTCCCCGCGAGCATGAAGCCGGACACGATCCAGCTCGGCATCAAGGCCGACGGCGTTCTGCTCTGGAACGGCGAAGCCATAACCGAGACGGAAATGGCCGCGCGCATGCGCACTGCCGCCGCGCTGACGCCGCCGCCGGAGCTGCACATCCAGGCCGACGCCGCGACGCCCTATGAGGCATTGGCGCGTGTCATGGCCAGCGCCTCGCGCCTTGGGCTGGAAAAAATCGGCTTCGTCAGCCGCCCGGAGAATGCCGCGCAGCCTTGAGCGTTTTCAGCAATCCGGCGCTTTCAGAAATCCGTTCTTGATTCCTGTGAAGAATCCAGGCTGCGGCGGCGCGCTTTGCCGTGCCGCTTCAACCATTTGAGCCGCTCGCCTGCATTTGATTTCTGAAGATTTCCCCAACATCTGTAAGTATTCAGCTTGCCCTGGTCGTCGAATTTCAGATACAAAAGAAAGCCTTTTCCTTCTTGCAGACGGTACTCACAATTGTCGAGGCTGGACGTGTCAATATCGACCGTTTTTGTCAGGCTGGATTTCCATGTGCGGTCGACCTCCGCATGTGCCCGAAAAAGACCTTCGGGCAACACATCGACCGTTTTGATACGGACAAGCGCCACGACATCGGCATTAGCGTAAGCATGCTGCGCCCCCGGCTCGCTGCACCGGCATGCGAATGCGCTATTTGCGAACAAGGCCATGAAAATCAGGGAAAAAAGGAATTTCACGTTTCAACCATTGCGGTGATTGCTTGTGGCGTATGGCCCCATCAGGCCAAGAATCATGGGGTCGTGCATTCCCGGGAGATTGCATTTCAATAACGTGTCCTCGGCCTGGGTGGATGGATATCCCGGCGCACCACCTACATGCGCCAGTTCGTGCACCAGCGTCGCGATGACCGTCCAGCGATCATATTCGCTCCAATGCACCGCCTGTTTCACCGGTTGCGCCGTTTCGTGTTTCTGACGGCTTGTTTTTTGCCCGGTTTCATCTTTTTTGTTTTGACTGCTTTGCCGTGTTTGTGCGCTGGGGCATGGGAGTGTTTGTCCAGCTCGACGTATTGCGGCGGCGCGAGCGGATTGTCACGGCCTTCGCGCAGCGCCTGCGCGAGCTGGAAGACCGCCATCGCGTAGAAGTAGCTGTGGTTGTAGCGTGTGATGGCGTAGAAGTTGCGATAGCCCAGCCAGTATTGCGTGGCTTCGTCCGGGGTTTCGAGGTCGATCAGCAAAGCCGCTTCGTCGGGGAAGGTATTGGCTGCCGGGCGAATGCCGGAAGCGGCGATGCGTGCTCTATCCAGCGTCGGCTCGAAGCCCGTGGCGACGAGCGGTGCGGGATCGGCTCCCGGGTCGAGGCGCGCGCGCAGCGCGACCGGGCCGCCGCTCACCCAGCCGAATTCGCGCAGGTAATTGGCGATGCTGCCGATTGCGTCGATGGGATGGGTATCGAAGTCGATACGGCCGTCGCCGTCGAAATCGACTGCGTAGCGCCGCACGCTGCTGGGCAGAAACTGTGGCCAGCCGAGCGCCCCGGCGAAAGAGCCGGAGTAGCTGGCGGGGTCGCGCCCCTGTTCGCGCGCGAGCAGAAAGAGCGCTTCGAGTTCCCCCCGGAACAGGTCGGCGCGCGGTGGGTAGTCGAAGGCGAGCGTGGCAAGTGCCGAGAGCGTCTCGAAGTTGCCCGTGTTGCGGCCGTAGATGGTTTCCACGCCGAGGATGCCGAGGATGATTTCCGCGGGTACGCCGTATTGCCGTTCAGCGCGGTTCAGCGCGTCCTCGTACTGTGCCCAGGCTTGCAGACCGGCGTCGATGTGCAGGCGGTCCAGGAAGCGGGAGCGGTAGCGCCGCCAGGATTTGGTGGTGCGCTTCGCGGGCGGGCGGATGAGGTCGACGACGCGCGGGTTGTAGTTGGCGCGCGCCAGCGCGACATAGATCTGCGCGGTATCGAGCTTGTTGCGCGCGGCGATTGTTTCGACGAAGGCGGCGACCTCCGGGTGTGTCGTGTAGTCGGCGCGCGCGGGCAGGGTGCACAGGATGGCGGCCGCAAAGACGGCGGCCAGACGGAAAAATGCAGCGGGAAACGTTGATTTCATGGCGGAGTCGGCGCTTCTTTTTAGATGTCGAGGGCATTGATGTCGCGCGCGAGTTCTCGAATCGCCTCGCCTGAGACAGGCGGACGATAACGCAAACGGGCATAGCGGGTACAGACTCCGTTCAATGTATCGGCATCGGCGGGGCGGGCGGCAGCGAGCCTTCGCCCGTAGTCGAGCGGGCCTTCGGCGGGTTTGCGCGCCAGATCGAAGCGGGCGAGATACGCCGAAAAACGGCCCCAGGCGCGCGCGAGCGGGTCGCGCGGATCGCGGCTGCGCAGCGCCCAGTAATAAAAGGCGGCCAGCATCAGCGCGGCGCCGATGGCGATCGCGCCCAGCAGGCGGACGGAGTCGATGGCGCCGAAGCCGAACGATTCCAGCAGGTCGTGCTGCCGCCGGTTGTCGTAGGCGGTGATACGGTTCCACCGTGTGCCGAGCGCTTCCCAGCGGTCGCGCCATTGCCGCAGCCATGAGTATTCCGGGCGCAGCATGAAGGGCAGTCCGTCGCGGAGCGAGTCCGCAAGGCCGCCCTCGATGCGCAGCGGTGCGACGATCGCGGTTGGATCGACCCGCACCCAGCCGCGTTCGGCCAGCCACACTTCCGCCCAGGCGTGCGCATCCGATTGGCGCACCATCAACATCTTGTTGATCGGGTTGAGATAGCCGCCCTGATAGCCGGTGACGACCCGCGCGGGCACGTCGGCGGCGCGGGCAAGGAAAACGAACGCGCCCGCGAAGTGCTCGCAGAAACCCCGGCGCGCGTCGAACAGAAAATAGTCGACGCTATCTTGAGTCATGAGCGGCGGTTGCAGGGTGTAGGCAAAGCCGCCGTCCACGAACCAGTCGAGGATGCGTTCCACCGTATGCGCCGGAGTGCCCGCTTTCAGTTCGCGCGCCAGCACCCGCGCTTTGGCGTTGCCGTGATTGGGCAACTGGAGCGCCTGCTGCACCACCCACGGCCTCTCGTTGCGTCCGACCACCGTATCGGGATAGGCGCTGAAATCGATGCGCACGCGCACGCCCACCGGCGAGCGGCTCAAGGTCTGGTAATCATAGGCGAAACGCACCCCCGGCACCGGCCCGGCGGGGTAGTAGAGCGCGGGCAGCCAGTGCTGGTTGTGGGGTTCGAGCATGATCCGATAGTCGTAGCGGCGGCCGGACGGCGTGTAAGTGGGACGATCCGAGGTTGGGCGCGGCGCCAGATGCCAGCTGAAACCGTCGAAACGGGTCAGCACCGGACCGCGCCAGTAGCGATTGGAAGGCGGCGGGCGCGGGCCGTCGAATTCGACGGTGAAGGCGAGTTCGTCCGACAGAATCATCTCGCTGATCGAGCCCGGCGCCATCGAATCGGACAGTCCCGTCGAAGCGGTGGATTCTTCCGGGATGCCCCACAATGGCGAGACGGCGCGGGGAAAGAGGACGAACAGCAGCAGCATGAGCGGCGCGCCTTGTGCGAGCAGGAGCGCGCTCGTGCGCAGGCGCTCGCGGCCGCTGGAGGCCGGATCGAGCAGCGAGATTTGCCCGCCGAGCGTGAGCGTGGCGGCCACGAGCGCGAGCAGGGCGGCGGGCGCGGACTGGTTGCTGAAGAACATGCCGAACTGGAGAAAGAAACACAGCAGCACGACGACGTGGATGTCGCGCATGTTGCGAATCTCCAGCATCTTCAGGCACAAAAGCACGGCCAGCAGCGCTAGCCCCGGCGTTTTGCCCAGAAAATGCCCGAAGGTGATCCTGACGGCGAGGGCGGCGGCAAGCGCGAGCGGCAGCAGCAGCCAGCGCGGCGGCGCGCTCTGGCCGTGCCACAACCGCCAGCCGCGCCAGGCAAGCAGCGTGGCGCACAGGATGATCGTCCATGCGGGTAGATTCAGCAGGTGTGGCGCGAGCGTGGTGGCTGCCGCCGCCAGCAGCCATGCGCCCTGATCCGGGTGCAGGGCGGCTTCGCCGGAAACGGTTTGCCCGCGTGCCGAAAAGCGAACGAGGCGCGTGGTTGCGTTCACGTCGTGTCCTGCTGTCGCCCGAGGCCAAACAAGGCGAGTGCGCCGAGGCAGCGGGACAGATGCACGTCGCCGCGCCCGATGGAAAATTCGCAGGCGGGCAAGCGCAGGGCGTAGCGTTGCCCCGCCCGTTCAGCGCGCAGCAGCCAGGTGCACAGGACCGACAGGCGCGCTTCGTCGGAGAGCGCGGGCGGCAGGGCGTTCCAGTCCAGAAACAGGTCGCCGCCTTCGCTGGCCGAGAACTGCTTGGTCATCATTTCGCCGCCGCGCGCAATGACCTTCCACGCCAGATGGCGAGGTGAATCCGTGATTTGCCAGGCGCGCAGCCCGGTGAAATCTTCGTTTCCGGCCTGGAGCGACGCGCCGGAGGCGGCAGCGCTGCCCGCGCCGGACGGTGGCGGCGGCGGATCGGCGGCGGGCGCGGGAAAGACGAGCGCCGTCATGTCTGGCACAAATACGCTCCAGGCGCGGATGAAACCGAGCGGCCAGCGCGTCTCGATGATCGTGCGGCCCAGTGGCAAGATGCCCCGTCGCGTCGTGCTCAGGGCGATGGCGACTTCGCCGCACGCGGCAGGCGGCAGATCGAACCATGCCTCGCCGCGCGCATCGGGATCGTCGCCCGCGATCATGTGCAGGGCGGCGCGGCGGCGCGAAGACGGGTTATCGATCAGCAGATGAAAAACCACGCTGCCGCCGCAAAACGTCGGCTCCGCCTTGCCGTAACGGATCATCAGATGCAAGAGATCGCGAAAGGCGTGAATCAGGCTGGCGGCAGCCGTACTCGCGAGCAGGAACACGAAGGCATAGCCCAGGCCGAGCCCGTAGTTGATCGACGCGACCAGCATCACCACGAGCACGGCGGCGAACGCCAGCCCCGTCAGCGTGGGCATGACGTAGATGCGGTTCTGCGTCAGCCGCACCGGGGCGCGGGCGGGCGTCCGCTCCCATTGCCACCAGAGGATGAAACGCAGAAAAGGAAACTGGCGGACGAGTGCGTCGGAGAAGGTCATCTGCCTTGTGCCGCTTCAGGGAAGCGCGATGCCTTGCAGCAATCGCGCGAGATCGTTCGTATCTGGCATGCGCCCGTCGCTGGCCCGGTGCAAGCGGTGCCCGGCGACGTAGGGAAAAATGCGCTGCACATCCTCCGGCAGCGCATGATCGCGCCCTTCGATCAGCGCCCAGGCGCGCGCGGCGGCCAGCAGCCCCATGCCTGCGCGTGGACTGAGCCCCGCGACGAATTCCGCGCCTTGTCGGGTGGCGGCGAGAAGCGCTTGCACATAATCGACGAGGTGCTCTGCGACGATCACCGCGCGCGCCTCATCCTGCAAATCGAGCAGATCCATGGGCGAGATGACTGGCTCGACGCCGATGAGCATTTCGCGCCGATCGCCGCCTTGCAGCAGTTCGCGCTCGGCGGCGCGGTCGGGATAGCCGAGGCGGATGCGCATCAAAAAGCGGTCGAGCTGGCTCTCCGGCAACGGGAAAGTGCCGATCTGGTAAGACGGGTTCTGGGTGGCGATGACGAAAAACGGTTCAGGCAGCGGCAGGGTGTGGCCATCGACCGTGACCTGATGCTCCTCCATTGCTTCGAGCAGCGCGCTTTGGGTTTTGGGCGTGCCGCGATTGATTTCGTCCGCGAGGATCAATTGCGTAAACACCGGTCCGGGCAAAAAGCGAAAAGCCACGCTTTCGCGCTCGAACACCGACACCCCCACGATGTCGGCGGGCAGCAGGTCGCTGGTAAACTGAATGCGCTGGTATTGCAGTCCCAGCAGTTGCGCCAGCGTGTGCGAGAGCGTGGTTTTGCCGGTGCCGGGCACATCCTCGATCAGCAAATGCCCGCGGGCGAGCAGGCATGACAGGGCGATGCGCAGTTCATGTTCCTTGCCGAGGATGATCTCGCCGGCGGCTGCCATGAGGCGTTCGATGTTGGAGTTCGCCATGTTTTTAACCGAAGCGGTTGGCTGTCGACCGCACGATAATAGTAGATAGACGAATAAGCCCGGCGTGGAGAAAGGACGGGCTTCGGTTAGAATTCACAAACTTTCTTCACCTGCCCGGAAGCAGACATCATGATTACCGGATCGATCGTCGCCATCGTCACTCCCATGCACGCCAATGGCAGCCTGGATCTCCCGCGTTTGTGCAAGCTCATCGACTGGCACATCGCCGAAGGCACTGACGGTATCGTCATCGTCGGTTCGACCGGCGAATCCCCGACCGTCTCCGTTCCCGAACACCGCGAACTGATCCGCGCCGCGGTCGAACACGCGGCAGGGCGCGTCCCCGTGATCGCCGGTTCCGGCTGCAACAGCACCTCGGAAGGCGTCGAACTGGCGCGCTATGCGCGCGAAGCGGGCGCGGTGGCGCATCTGTCGGTGGTGCCGTACTACAACAAGCCGACGCAGGAAGGCATCTATCGCCACTTCTGCACCATTGCCGAAGCGGTCGAACTGCCACTCATTCTCTACAACGTACCTGGGCGCACGGTGGCCGATCTCGACAACGATACCGTGCTGCGGCTGGCCGAGGTGCCCAATATCGTCGGCCTCAAAGAGGCTACGGGAAAAATCGACCGCGCCTGCGATCTTTTCGCGCGCGCCCCCGAAGGCTTTGCCCTCTACAGCGGCGACGACATGACCGCTGCCGCTTTCATCCTGATGGGTGGCCACGGCACGATTTCGGTGACGGCCAACGTCGCGCCGCGCGCCATGCACGATATGTGCGCGGCGGCGCTCGCGGGCGATGCGCGGCGGGCACGCGAAATCAACGCACGGCTCATCGGCCTGCACAAGGATCTTTTCTGCGAAGCCAACCCCATTCCGGTGAAATGGGCGGTGGCGCGCATGGGGCGGATCGAAGACTGTATCCGCCTGCCGCTCACCCCATTGTCGACGCCGCTGCACGAGCGTGTGCTCGCGGCCATGCGCCAGGCGGGCGTCGAACTTTGAGGCTGCTTTTTTTGTCACGGCTCGTTTGCTGTCAATTCACGACTGGAATCCCATGAATCGTTTTTCGCTGACTACTCTTTCCACCGCCCTGGCGGTGTTTGCGTTGGCGGGCTGCTCGTCCGACTCCAACCTGCTCGAATCCAAGCGCATCGACTACAAAAGCGCCAAACCTTCTTCGACGCTGGAGATTCCGCCCGATCTCACCGCGCCGCGTACCGATGACCGCTACACCGTGCCGGATACCGGCGCCTCGCGTAGCGGTGTGGCGACTTACTCCGGCTACAGCGCCGACCGCGCCGCGCAACCGCAGGGCACGCCCGGTGTGCTGGCCATGCCGGACAGCATGCACATCGAACGCGCGGGTAGCCAGCGCTGGCTGGTCGTTCCCGGCACTGCCGAGGAAATCTGGCCAAAACTGCGCGATTTCTGGCTCGAGCTCGGCTTCGTCCTCAACATCGATAGCCCGGAAATCGGCGTGATCGAAACCGATTGGCGCGAAAACCGCGCCAATCTGCCGGATGGCGGCTTGCGCAAACTGATGGGCAAGGTGATCGACGGCATGTACTCCATGCCCGAACGCGACAAGTTCCGGACCCGCATCGAAAAAGGCGCCGACGGCGGTATGGTGGAAATCTACATCAGCCATCGCGGCATGATGGAGGTCTACCCCAACGAGGCCAAGGATTCCACTGTCTGGCAACCGCGGCCCGCCGACCCCGAACTGGAAGCCGAAATGCTGCGCCGTCTGATGGTGAGCCTCGGCGCGGACGAAGCGCGCGCCAGGACCGTGCTTGCCGGGGAGACGCAATCGCAATCCGATCGTGCCCAGATGCAGGTCGTCGAAGGCAAAACGCTGTTGCAGGTCCGTGAGCCTTTTGATCGTGCCTGGCGGCGCGTGGGGCTGGCGTTGGATCGCATCAATTTCACGGTCGAAGATCGTGACCGCTCGCAGGGGATTTATTTCGTACGCTACGTCGATCCCGAAAGCGACAATAACCCGCCCAAGAGCGGCGGCTTTCTTTCCAAGCTGCTGTTCTGGCGGAGCGGCGACAAGGATAAAAACGGCGGTGAATACCGGTTGCACATTGAAAATCGCGGCGACTGGTCGGCGGTTTCCGTGCTGACCCGCGAAGACGCGGTCGACGGATCGGACACCGCGCGCAAAATCCTGACGCTTCTGCAAAAGGAATTGCGTTAAACGGCGCGCGCGGTCATCCGTGAGCAGCAACAAAAAGAAGAACCGGCGTTTCCAGCCGGTTCTTCTTTTTGCGAGGGTCTGACTAAAAAATCGTTGTCAATCGCTACTTATCTCGTTTCAGCGGGCGCTTCGGGCGCTGGCGTCGGCGTGTCGACAGGCGCTTCGGGAGCGGGCGCTTCGACGACAGGGGCTTCAACGACAGGCGCCTCGACGGCGGGTGCTTCGACGGCAGGCGCCTCGACGGCATCCGTCGCAGGTGCGGCGGCTGGAGCTTCTTCTTTCTGGCAAGCGGAGAGGGCGAGAGCCAAGAGAGAGGCGGTAAGGAGAGAATACTTCATGTTGCGTTTCCTTATTGGTGGCTGTTGGAAAAGGAGTGAAAGCCTTGAGATCCGACACGATGGCATCTTTTCCACCCGCCGGGACCGTAACGAATGCTTACACGCATAGTATAAACATACATTTTGCCTCCTGCGAGTGTTTGCGGGTAAGAATACGTTTGGAGTCATTACCGTGTTGCAAGAATGACAATGCTTTCACCGTGACGCGAGTTCAGAAGCCTGCTTTGCCATCCGTGACATGCAGGAATCCATCCTTGTGCCAGGCATGGAGAAGGTCAATGAGTCCGGGCGACAATTTCTGTCCGGCATCGATGCGCCGCCGGTGCGCGAGTGCGGCAAGGGTTTCGCGATCTTCGGCGGCGACGGCAAATGGCTCGCCATTGATATGGAAACCAGCTTCCTCCGACCAAAGCAGAAGCGTGCGCGCATCGAGTTTGCCGCCACGGGCTTTGAGCGCATGCACGAACGCGGCGCGCTCGAGCGGCTCATCGGGCGGATCGAAGAAAACGCTCGGTTTTGGTTCGGTGAGATAGCCGCCGAGAAAAGCGGCAATATCGGTGCGCGTCCAGCGGATGCCATCGAGCATGCGCGCGACCTGATCGATCATCGCCGGGGAGACTTCAGCGGAATTGTCCTGGCGCTTCAGATCGGGGTCGGCATACATGCCTTGCAGGTCGAGATGTTCCGCGAGCCAGTCGAGAAAGCCGTAGGCCAGCTCCTGCGCCGTGGGCGATTTGAAGCCAACCGAATAGGTCGTGCACTCTCCGAGGGCGATACCGTAGTGCGCCCAGTGCGGCGGCAAATAGAGCAAATCGCCCGGTTCCAGCACCCAATCATGCACGGCGCTGAAGTCGCGCAACAGCCGCAGGGGCGCGCCCTCGACGAGCGTGTGATCTTGTTGATCCGCGATCTGCCAGCGCCGCTTGCCGATGCCCTGTAGCAGAAACACGTCGTAGTTGTCGAAATGCGGCCCCACGCCGCCGCCATCGACGGCGTAGCTCACCATCAAATCGTCGAGGCGGGCTTGCGGGATGAAATCGAACTGGTGCAGAAGCGCGTCGGCGGCGGGAATCCAGAGGTTCAGCCCTTGCACCAGCACCGTCCAGGGTTCGCGCTTGCCGCGCAGCTGCGAACGCTTCTGCGGGCCGTGCTCGACCGTGCTCGTCTCCGGCGCGTTTGTCCGGTAGTGGACGAGGCGCGATTCGACGTCCGGGTCGCAGGCGAGCTCAAAAATTTCCTCGCGCGTGGCCAGCCCTGTGAAACCGGGCAATGCCTGCCGCACACAAAGAGGTTTTTTTTGCCAATATTCCGCGAGGAATTGAGCGGGCGTGATACCACCGAAAAGGTTTGACAGCATGGAAGATGTTCCTGTAAGCATGTAACAACCATATCCTGATGGGCGATCCCATTGTCGTCATTGTAATGGGCGCATCGTTGATAAGGGATTGTCTGTATAGCAATATGCGCGAAATTTCCCCAACCTCCAAAGTTTTGCACGATTGGAGTAACCCAGAATGACCCAGAACAGCGAACCATTACCCGCGAGTGCAGTGCTTCCCGACGACGATGTGCCTGTCGATGAGCATCTGGAGAGCACCGAGGAAGTGCCCACGCACGGGCATCACATCAATCGGCGCGATCTGGCCATTCTCGTGGCTGATGTCATCATCTTGTGGCTGCTGTATAGATATCTGCCTTACGAACCCAAAACCAACGCGGGTTTGGCGATTCTCTTTTTCATCGGCGTGCTGTGGCTCACCGAGGCTATTCACATCACCATCACTGCGCTGCTGGTGCCGGTTCTCGCCGTATCTTTCGGCCTGATGAACACAACCAAATCGCTACAGTCGTTCGCCAATCCGACGATCTTCGTGTTCTTCGGCGGCTTCGCGCTCGCCACGGCGCTGCATGTGCAGGGCATCGACCGCCTGATCGCCAACCGTTTGCTGCAACTGGCGCGCGGCCACTTCGGCGCGGCGGCGATCATGCTGCTCGTGGCCACGGCCGCTTTGTCGATGTGGATCAGCAACACTGCGACCGCCGCAATGATGCTCCCGCTCGCGCTGGGCATTCTGAGCAACCTGGATGCTGAAAAAGAGCGCAACACCTACGTGTTCATGCTCTTGGGCATCGCCTACGCGGCCAGCATCGGCGGGCTGGGCACGCTCGTCGGCAGCCCCCCGAACCTGATTGCAGCCGGTTATCTGCGCCAGTCGGGCATGGAATTCACGTTCTCCGACTGGATGAAATACGGTGTGCCGGTGATGCTGGTCATGTTGCCGGCGATGATTGGTGTGCTGTACCTCGTCTTTCGCCCCAACTTTCACCATCGCATCGAAGTCAAGGCGTACCGTTTCCACTGGACGCGCGCCCGCATCCTCACGCTGTGTATTTTCCTTCTCGCGGCCGTGAGCTGGATTTTCAGCGACTTCCTGCGCGTCTTCGTCGGCGACGAAAAGCAGTTCGATGCCTATGTTGCCGTGGCCGCTGCCGTGCTCATCGGCCTCACCGGCGCCGCGACCTGGAAGCAAATCCAGGAAAACACCGAATGGGGGGTGCTCTACCTGTTCGGCGGCGGTCTGGCGCTGTCCGCGATCCTGGGCGACTCCGGTGCGAGCAAAGTGTTGGCGGAAGCGGTGAGTGCCGGGCTGGGCGGGTCGTCCTGGATCATCATCATCCTTGCCGTGACCACCTTCATCATCTGCCTGACCGAATTGTCCAGCAACACCGCTGCCGCAGCGCTGCTGGTACCGCTTTTCGGCCCGGTGGGCGAGGGGCTGGGATTGCCGCAGCACGTCTTGCCGATCGTGATCGGCATCGGTGCCTCGCTCGCCTTCATGTTGCCGGTGGCGACACCACCGAACGCCATTGTTTTCGGGACCGGCTACATCTCGCAACGGGAAATGATCAAGGCAGGCTTCTGGCTGGTGTTGGTGTCCATCGTGGTCGTCACGTTGTTTGGCTGGCTGGTCTGGATTTGATTTGACCACCGTCGTCGTCGAATCCCTCGACCACGAGGCTCGGGGGGTTGCGCATGTTGGGGGTAAAGCCGTCTTCATCGAGGACGCGCTGCCCCGCGAGACGGTCGAATACGAAGTCCTGCGCGCGCGTCCGAGCTACGAGCAAGCCCGCGCCGTGCGCATCCTGCGCGCCAGTCCGCAAAGGGTGAAGCCGCGCTGCCCACGTTTCGGCGTGTGCGGCGGCTGCTCACTCCAGCATCTCGACGCGACGGCGCAGGTGGCGGTCAAGCAGCGGGTGATGGAAGATGCCTTCGCGCACATCGCCCGCATCGAGCCGGAAATCGTCTTCCCCGCAATCAACGCGCCCGCCTGGGGCTACCGCTTTCGCGCCCGTCTCGGCGTGCGCGTCGTGCCGAGCCGGGGCGGTGTGCTGATCGGGTTTCACGAAAAGCGTTCGAGCCACATCGCCGATCTCGCCGAATGCCCCGTCTTGCCGCCGCATGTCTCGGCGCTGCTGCCGCGTCTGCACGGCCTGATTGCGGCCCTGTCGATTGCCGATCGGATTCCGCAGATCGAAATCGCGGTGGGCGAATCCGGCGCCACGCTGGTCTTCCGCCATCTGCTGCCGTTTTCCGACACTGACCTGGAGCGCCTCGCCGCTTTTGGCCAGTCAGCAGGCGTAGATATCTGGCGACAGCCGAACCAGCCCGACAGCGCCCGTCCGCTGGAAGGCACGCGAACCGAAAAGGAAAGCAGCCTTGCCTACTCGCTGCCCGAATTCGATTTACGCCTGACGTTTCGCCCCACCGACTTCACCCAGGTCAACATCCCCGCCAACCGCGTCCTGATCCGCCGCGCCATGCAGTTGCTCGATCCACGTCCCGGTGAGCGTATCGTCGATCTCTTCTGTGGCCTGGGCAACTTCACCCTGCCCATCGCCCGGTGTGGCGCGACGGTGGTCGGCATCGAACTCGCCGATGCGCTGCTCGAACGCGCCACGGCCAACGCCCGCGCCAACGGGTTGGCTGCGCAGGCGCGCTTTCACGCCGCCGACCTTTTTGAAACCACCGAGGATAGCCTCGCCGCCCTCGGCCCGCTCGACAAGCTCTTGCTCGATCCGTCGCGCGAGGGCGCCATCGCCGTGGTCAAAGCGATCTCCCCGCGCCAGTCGCCGCCGCGCATCGTCTATGTGTCGTGCAACCCCGCCACGCTGGCGCGCGACGCTGCCGTGTTGGTACGGGAAAAGGGCTATGCCCTGCGCGGCGCGGGCGTGGTAAACATGTTCCCGCAAACCTCGCACGTGGAGACGGTGGCGCTGTTCGAGCGGAGGTGAGAACGCGGGCCATGCTCCGCCTGAATGCTATACTGCGCGCCCGTTCGAAAGGAGGGCGGAGCGGTTGAATGCACTGGCCTCGAAAGCCGTTGCATCGCCTCATGAGTGCTGATTCATGTGGATTTTGATTGATCGTTTCCGCCGCTTGCGGGAGTGATCGACTCATTCCTTTTGGGGCGGGCGGAATTGGAAGCGTGGCCGAGTGGTTTAAGGCAGTGCTCTTGAAAAGCACCGAGGGGTGAAACCCTCCGTGAGTTCGAATCTCACCGCTTCCGCCAGGTGCGAAAACGGCCCCATGTTCGGGGCCGTTTTCATTTGGTCGGCTTCACGGTTTCGCCTACCCGACGATAGACCTTCTCGGTTATCTCCTGCTCGGTGTGGCCCAGCAGCTTGCTGGCGTGTTCGAGGTCCATTTCCGACGCGGCCTTGGGCCGGATGTCGCGGAAACAGGTCGGCGCCTGGCACTGGCACGACACGGACGGCGTGTTCGAGTCCTGCGCTGTGGTGGCCGAGGGCGGCGAGGACGCGCTTTATTGCGTGATTCGCCGCACGATCAATGGCAGCAGCATGCGCTACGTCGAGCGCATGGTGTCGCGCCAATTCAGCGATCAGGCTGATGCCTTCTTTGTCGATTGTGGCGCTACCTACTCTGGCATGCCGGCCGACGTTATCAGCGCCCTGGACCACCTCGAAGGCAAAACCGTCAGCATCCTGGCCGATGGCGCAGTACATCCGCAGCGCGTCGTCACGGACGGCAGCATCACACTGGACACCGAAGCCAGCACGATACACATCGGCCTGCCCATCGAGGCCGACCTGCAAACCCTGCCGCTCGTCGTGCAGCTACGGGACGGCAGTTTTGGGCAGGGGCGGTTCAAGAACGTGAATAAGGTGTGGCTGCGCGTCTATCGGTCCTTGGGCGTTTTCGTGGGGCCTGACGACAGCGAACTGGTCGAGGCCAAGCAGCGCACCACGGAGAACTACGGCGTGCCGCCAGCCTTGAAGAGCGAGGAAATTCAGCTGGTGCTCACCCCCTCGTGGGCGGACAGCGGGCAAATCTTCGTACGGCAGTCTGACCCATTGCCGCTCACGGTGGTGAGTATGGCCGCGGAAGTGGCGCTCGGGGGTTAGCGCCACTGACTTGGCATCCCGCATCGTTACCTTGATTCGGCGCGAAGCGGACATTTCCCCGCGAACAATTGCTTTGGCTTCTTTCAGGCTTTGCACCAAGTCATCCAAGCAATGCTTGTTCCATCTCATAGCTCCTTCACATTTCGGGCTGAGCCGCAGCAGGTTTCATGGACAGACGCAGGCCAAGCGCCTGGACGACTTTCACCACTGTTGCAAGGCGCGGATTGCCGTCACCCGAGAGTGCCTTGTCCAGCCCTTGGCGAGTCATGCCGACGTCGCGGGCAAGTTGGCTCAAATTCCGGGCGCGGGCCACGTCGCCGAGTGCTGCCGCGATCAGCGCCGGAGTGCCATCTTCCATTACGGCATCGAGATATTCCGCAATATCGTCCTCGGTCTTGAGGTAGTCCGCCGTGTCGTAGCGGCTGAATTTAACGTCCATCGTCATCACTCCTTCCACTGCGCTGCAATGGCCTTTGCCAAGGCTATATCCCGATCCTGACTGCCCTTGTCGCCTCCACACAGCAGCAGCACCACAACGGGGCCGCGCCGCATGAAATAGACGCGGTAGCTGGGGCCGTAGTCGATCCTCATTTCCGAGACGCCTTCGCCTACCTGCTTCACGTCACCGGGGTTGCCGACGCTCAAGCGTCGGATGCGGGTTTCGATCCTCGCGCGGGCCTGCCGATCCCGTAAGGCGGTAAACCAGCGGTCGAAAAGGTCTGTCTTGATGAGTTCGATTATACGCAAACTATAGTTTCTATCTGGCGGACTTGTCAATGATGCGCCGAGGCGGATAGCGCAAAGCGCCTTTTTCCTCGCCGCGTCAGCGGCGGGGCTTGTGTAGCCGCAATCGCAATTTGCGATGCACCGACCGGGGTGCGCGTATTCGGGGGGGTGCGCAGTACCTTGCGGCCATCACTCCCGGAGTTACGCCATGGGTTTCAGTGCAGGACAACTTGCCTCGGCTTCGCTGATCAGCCAGATCGGCGGCGGGGTGCCATCGCTCTACGCCCAAGGTGCTTCGATCATGGGCGAGAAGGTGGATGCCGACACCGCGCCGCAATGGAAAAAAGACCTTGCCATTCTGGGCGGCGCGGGGGTGACCGCCGTCACGGAAAAGTATGCGCTGGACAAGGTGCTCGGCCCGCTGGCAAAGCCGCTGAAGAATGCCATCGGCAGCGGGCTGGCGCGCATCGGTATTGCAGCAGCGGCGGAAGGGGGCCAGGAAATCGCCGAAAATCTGCTGCATGACGCGCTGAGGATCGGTCTGACGAATCCGGAAGCGGAATTTGACCTGCGCGGCACGGCATATGAGGGGGGGGTTGGCGCTGCTGTGGGCGGTATCGTCCGTACGGCCGTCGAAACCGCGCTCGGCATCCGCAACCGGGCGGCACGCGCGCAGCAAAGCGCCGAATCGCTCGGCCAGTTGTTTGAGCTGGCGAAGGCAAGCAAGGTGCTGCAACGCTCGCCGGAGACGTTCGAGGGCTTTATCGCGGATGTGTCGCGGGACTTCCCCGTCGATCAGGTCTACATCGATGCGAATGAGTTCCTGCAAATGCCGGTCTCCCCGGCGATCATCGAGGCATCCCCGGCAGTGGCCACGCAGATCGAGCAGGCGGCAGGGACAGGCGGCGCGGTGTCGATCCCCGTGGAGGAGCTGCTGAGCCGCATTGCGCCCGTGGAAGGGTCGGAGGCGCTGATCGATCATCTGCGCACCGAGGCAGATGGGATGAGCCGCGCCGAGGCGGTGGAATTTTTCCAGTCCCCCGAAGGCAGTAAATTACGCGAGGAGCTGGAGCGCGCCGTGTCCCGGCAGGTAAACCCGGACGCTTTCACGGCGCAAGTGGATGCCATTGGCGCGGAGATCGCCGCCGAACTCGACCAGACGGGCCGATTCACGAAGGAGGCGAACCGCGCCTACAGCAGCCTCGTTTCGGCGTGGTACGGCGTGACCGCCGAGCGGTTGGGCATCACGCCGACAACGTTACGGGAGCGGTTCCGGCTGAACGTCGTTACGGATCAGGCGCGGGGCGAATTTGAACAGGCGCTGGCCTCGCAGCCCCCCAAGGGCTGGCGGCATGCCACGACCGGCGAGGACGCGGCGGCGCTCTACGAGGGGCGCGATACGGGCGAGGCGGTTTTCTTCACGGACTTGCAGGGCAAGCTTGCGCAGGACGCGCCGGAGTTGGCGGGGTTTTCGCATTCCATCAACAGACAAGCGGCAGACCATATTCGCAAGAATCACGGCGACGCCAAGGCGGAAGCCTTGCGGGGGCAAGCCGCCATTACTGGAAAGGATATTGCCCGCATCCCGGAAATCGTGACGCAGTACGATGGAATGCGGATCGTGACAGACTGGAAAGGCGATACGCTCATCGCCTACGCCAAGCGTTTCGATGATGGCGTAACAGTCTATCTGGAGGGTATGACAAGGCGACGCAGCAACCTGCGTGGCGTAAGTATGCGCAGGTATCTCACGTCATCCGATGCAGATACCATCCTGGACAGGGCAGTACGCGACGAAATCAACGTCCAGAACGAACGGAGCATCCCTGCGCATGAGCAAAGTCTAGACGATACCGGCGATGAGTTCAACCAACCCTCGCTCGGCGGCTTCAGCCCCGAAACAAATACCATCAGGCTGTCCGATAACGCAAACCTATCAACCTTCCTGCACGAATCCGGGCATTTCTTTCTGCATGCGCAAGGGGCGCTGGCCTCGGAGCTGCGCGCCCGCGATCCGGCCACGCTCAACGAGGGAGAGCGGCAGATGATCGCAGACATGGACGCCGTGCTCGAATGGTACGGCGTGCGCGATCAGCAGACGTGGGACAGCATGAGCATGGACGAGCAGCGCCCGTACCATGAGCAGTTCGCGCGCGGCTTTGAGAAGTACTTGTTTTCCGGGCAGGCGCCAAGCCTGAAGATGCAGAGCTTGTTCCAGCGCTTCGCCTCGTGGCTACGGTCGATCTACAGGAAGATTGCGGCGTTTGACGATGTGAAGCTCACGCCAGAAGTGCGCGGGGTGATGGATCGCATGCTGGCGAGTGATGCGGAGATCGAGCGGGCGCGGCAGGCGAGAAGCATGTTCCCGCTGTTCGAGAGCGAGGCGGCGGCGCGCGCGGCGGGGGTGACGCCGGAGGAGCTGGAAGCGTTCTGGCAAGATGGACGGGAGCAGATCGCGGACGCGCAGCAGGAATTGCAGGCAAAGAGCCTGCGCGATATGCAGTGGCTGCAAGCCGCGCGCGGGCGGGAGATATCCCGGCTGAAACGCGAGCATCGGGCACAGCGCGCGGAGGTGCGCGCGGAGGTCGAAGCGCAGGTCATGGCGCAGCCGATTTATCGGGCATGGCGTTTCCTGCGCGACGGCGAGATGGAGCAGGATGGGGAAACTATCAAGGCGACAGACGGGCATCGCCTCAATATGGACATGCTCCGGGAGATGTACCCGGCGGGCGAACTGGCCGGAATCGACATCGCGCCGCTCGTCCGGCGCAAGCTGGCGGGCAAGGACGGTATGCCGCCGGATGTGGCGGCGGACATTTTCGGGTTTTCGTCCGGCGACGAGCTGGTGCGGACGCTGCTCTCGACCGATCCGCCGAAGACGGTCATCGACGCCATGACCGACCAGCGCATGCTGGAGCGCCATGGCGAGCTGGCGACGCCCGAGGCCATCGAGCGCGCGGCGGATGCGGCGATCCACAACGCGGCCAGAATCCGCTTCGCGACGCGGGAGGCGAACGCGCTGGCTCGCGCGGTGGGCAAGCCACGGCTGTTGATCGAGGCGGTGCGGGAGTTTGCGGCTCGGGCCATTGGCGGCGTGCAGATACGGGCGCTGTCACCAAACCAGTATGCACGCGCGGAAACACGCGCGGCGCGGGCGGCGGAGCAGGCGAGAAAGAAGGGCGACATGGCGGCGGCGGCGCAGGAGAAGAGGAACGAGGCGCTGAACGCGCAGCTGGCGCGGGAGGCGTACCGGGCGCAGGATGAAGTGCGCATCGGGCTGGCCTATCTGCGCCGCTTCAATGGCGACAAAGCGGGCAAGCGGATCGGCGCTGACTATCTCGATCAGATTCATGGGTTGCTGGAACGGTTCGATTTGCGGGCGATCAGCAACCGGCAGGCGGCGCGGCGTGAGTCACTCGCCGCATGGGTGGAAAAACAGCGTTCGGAGGGGATCGAGCCGGATTTGCCGGAGCATATCGCCAACGAGGCGGTACGCGTCCCGTACAAGAATCTGTCCGTCGAAGATTTCCGGGGCTTGGTAGACAGCGTCCGGCAGGTCGCGCATCTGGGGCAACTCAAGAACCGCCTGCTGACAGCCAAAAAGAACCGGGAGTTCGCGGCGGCGAGGGACGAGATCGTCGCCAGTATCGTGGAGAATTCACGCGGCGAGCGGGAGCCGCAACGCTCCGCCGCCAACCGTTCGGAAAGAATGCGCCATTTCGTCAAGGGGTTTCTTGCCGCCCACATCAAGGCGGCATCCCTGGCGCGCGTCATGGACGGCGGCCGTGACGGCGGTGTGTTTTGGGAGTACTTCATCCGCCCGGCGAACGCGGCCGGGGACACGGAGACAGGTATAAGGCAGGTCGCGGGTATCGTGGATCAGTTCCGCCGCGCCACACACAGGACATTTCATGGTCATAATTCCTTGAAGGACACGATCAGCGCGTCATCGATGACCGTCAGCTTCAGGTACACGTCTTGCCATACCGTGTGATCGGCATGGGTGGTCATGCTCTTGTAAAAATCTGCCGACGTAAGCGCCATCACAACATCCAGCATGTCAGAGAGCGAAAACCCCAATTCGTTTGCGCCGACGCGCGCCGCGTGCGTGGTGCGCACCTTGCCCGCCCCGGCCAAGGCTTTGACTACACCCAGCTTGCAATGCGGGGGGGTTCGTTTCTCCATACGTAATACGCAGCCAGCACGGCATTGGCGCTCTCCATGTCCGCAATGTCCGCCAAGCGCAAGGCCTTTGTCAAACGATCTTGCAGGGTTTGGAACAGGCGTTCGACGCGCCCCTTGGCCTGTGGCGAACGGGCCTGAATG
>JAIRXQ010000054.1 GCA_031268195.1 Azoarcus sp.
TGCAACCAGAAGGATCTTGAAGATCAACTGCGCGCACATCACAAAAAATTAGGTTTGGAAGAAAGCGCGTTGGTACGCGCCGATCCGATGGGGATGCTGTTCAAGGGGAATACGCCGTATGAAATTATGGGCAAGCACAACATCAATTCTGGACAAGCTCCACGGTAAAGGAAGAACCTTACATGAACGAAATGATTAGTCCTGTGCATCATTTTCTAGATGGTTGCGTGTTAGAGCACGACTTCATCTACATGGCCGCACATCTTGATGATTTAGAGTATGAGAAATACGCTCATACTCTGATGATCGGGTTCGATGCTTACTCGATTGGGTATGGCGAAGTTGGGAACGGTTGGTGGGGGCACGATCTCAATATGGATATTGTGTCTTTATGTGTAAAAAAAGCTACCAACAATTCAGATAGAATGATATGCGCTCTATCAAAAGAAGGCGAAATAGAACTTTACTCAAGCAAGGCAGGTAAAGGGGTTACTGAAAAAATCCCTGACGCGGGCCTACGCCTGAGCGAATACAAGGGCGGCGCCGTCGGTTACGTCACGCACATTCGGGAAATAGGCGGCAGGCTGTACGTGTGCGGCATGAGCGGCCAAGTCTATGCCCGCGAAGCCTCCGGAAAATGGGTGCACCACGACGAAGGGCTATTCAGGCCCAGCGCCTACGACGACGATTCAGACGACGACCCGGTCAACCTGTTCAACTGCATCGACGGCAACGACGCGCGCGACCTCTACGTGGTGGGCGACGACGGCGTCGCCTTTCACCACGACGGCTACATGTGGTCGAAGCTCGATGTGCCGACCACCGAGCACCTGCAATGGGTGCGCTGCTACGGCCGCGATGAAGTCTATCTGTGCGGCTATAACGGCGTGCTGCTGAAAGGCAATGCCCGCGACGGCTTCAAGGACGTCAGCACGGTGGAGGACAACTATACGTGGTGGTGCCTGTGCAAGTTCCAGGACAAGGTATACCTGAGCGCCGTGGAAGGCTTGTTCGCGTGGGACGGACAGAAGATCGCCAAGGTTGTAACGGGCCTGCAACCAGAGGTCGAGACATGGCGCGTCGATGCCGATCCAGCGGGCAAGTCGCTGTGGTCGTTCGGGGTCAAGGATCTGGTTCGTTTCGATGGACAGCATTGGCAACGTTTCCATCACCCCGACAATCCGAGGATCGGCGAATGAACGACAAAACGACGGAAACACCGCGCACCGCCGCACACTGGGCGGACGACATCGCGGCGCACGTGGGGACCTATGGCAACGGCCTGTGGCTGCCCGGCTTGAGCGCGTGGCTGTCCATGCCAGGGCTGGACTGGCTGCCCAATCCGCTGGAAGAAGCAGCAGCGCAAGGCGGTGCGTCCGCCGACGCCGACAACGATGAGGAAGATGAACCGGAAAGGGTCGATGTCCCCGTCCCGACACGCGGGGTGCAGCTCGTTTTCTACGCCATGCCAAGTTACGCAAAGGCGCCGGAAAAGATGCGTTTGCACCACATCGTGCTCGAGCGCGCCATTTTCAACGCCACACTCATCGGACAACACCATTTGGATGGCGCACTGCCGTTTTCTTTGGATATCCGCACGGAAACGCCCGCGAGCGCCGCGGAAAAACTCAAGAGCGACGATGTTACCAAGAGAGAGGCGTCCATCAGTTACTTTCTTGACGACAATCGTGTGGTCGCCATCGATTTCAAGGCCGGCCTGTCGGGAATCAGGCAAGTCATGATCGTCCGGCTCTGGAAACCGATCGAATTTTGAAAGGTGCGCGCGCTTTCGTCAGGTCTGTTGGCAAAATCTGGCAATCGCCTCGATCACCCTTTCTTCGAATGCCAGAAACGGTAGATGGCCGCTGCCGTCTATTGCCAGTAATTCGCTGTGCGGGGCGTGGCGCTGGATGGCTTCGATCTGCTCGAGGGTGGCGTATTCGTCCTGGACGCCCTGAATGGCGAGCACGGGACAGGTGATGTTTTGCAACTGCCCTGCGATGCTCCAGCCGCGCCGCCTGGGGTTGAGCCATGCGTCGCACCAGCCGTAGAAGGCCGAATCCACGTCGCGGTGGTATTTCGCCAGTTTGCGGCGCAGGCCGCCTTGCTCATAGGTGGCCCGGGCGCGTTCGATGCCCGCGATGCAAACCTCCTCGACACAATAGTGCGGCGCGATGGCGATGATGCCTGCGTAATGTTCGCTGCCGGGATCGTTTGCCGCCGCGAGCAGGGCCATGCTGCCGCCGTCGGAGTGGCCGAGCAACCACGGGCGCTCGATGCCGAGGGCGCGCAGCACGCGGGGCAGCACATCGAGCGTTTCGCGCTCCAGGTAATCGCTTGGGAAAGGCTCGGCGTGCGGACGCGGGGTCGATGCGCCGTAAGCGAAGCGGGAATAGACGAGGCCGCGCCACTGCAAGCGGGCGCACAGATCGGCGGGGAAGCTGCGCCACAATTCGATGCAGCCCAAACCTTCGTGCAAAAAAACCATCGTCGGCGCCCCCGGCGCGGGAGCGGGCGGGCCGACCCACTGGTATTCCAGTTCCAGTCCGCGCGCAATCGAGCCGTGCGGCGGCAAAGCGATGAAACCGTCGTTCATGTCATGCCCGGCCCGGCGCGTCTTCCTGCCGATGCGGTTCGGCGAGGTAGTCGCGCGTGCGCATTTCGATGAGGCGGCTCACCGTGCGGGAGAATTCGTTGGCGTGCGCGCCTTCGGTGTAGAGCGTCGCCGCCTCGCCCGCCGCGCTGGCGATGAGCTTGACGCGGAAATCGTAGAGTACGTCGATGAGCCACGTCAGCCGGCGCGCTTCGGAGGCTTCGTTCGCCCGCATCGCCGGGATGCCGGACAGCAACAAGGTGTGATGGGCGCGGGCGATTTCGAGATAGTCGTTCTGCGAGCGCGCCGTGCGGCACAGCGCATCGAAGCTGAACCAGACGACGCCGCCCGCGCGGGCGCACACGGGAATGGTGCGTTCCAGTACGTCGATTTCTCCGGCTCGCGGCTCGACGCCGGCCAGACGCTGAAAATCTTCCCCCAGGCGCGCTTTCGCCTGGGCATCGTCGGGGATGAGCCAGGATTCGATTCTCTCCAGCGCGCGCAGGCGATAGTCGGTGCCGTCGTCGACTTCGAGCACCTCGAACCGCGCCTTGAGGAGCTTGATCGTCGGCAGGAAGTTCACGCGCATGAGTCCGTCCGGGTAAAGGCCGTCGGGCGGATAGTTGGAGGTCATCACAAAAATCACGCCGCGCGCGAACAGCGCCTCCAGCAAACGCCCCAGGATCATCGCATCCGCGATATCGGAGATGTGGAACTCGTCGAAACAAAGCAAGCGTGTTTGCCGGGCAATGCGCTCAGCCACTTTTTGCAGCGGGTCGGGCATGTGATTGAGGCCGCGCAGCGCGTTCTGCACTTTCTGCATGAAGGCGTGGAAATGCACGCGGCGTTTGCGGCGGTACGGCACGGCCTCGAAGAAGCAATCCATCAGAAAACTTTTGCCGCGACCGACGCCCCCCCAGAAATAGACGCTTTTCGGCGCATCGGGATGGATGAGCATCTTGCGCAGCCGAGTGCGGCGCGCGGCTTTGAACGCGAGCAGCGCCGAATACAGCTTTTGCAGGCATTCGACCGCCGCACGCTGCGCGGGATCGGCGCGGTAACCGCGCACGGCCAGCTGCGCTTCGTAGGTGTCGATCACACCTTGTTCGGGGACTTTCAGAATATGGTGGGGAGACATTGGTTCGTCAGGCCCGGTGCCCTTCCTGCGGCGCGCGTTTGTGCGCCTGATCCGCAAGCGCGCCGGTATCGACGCGGAAGAAAATGGAGTCGCCGACGGCGGTGAGTTCGTCGCCCGCGCGGATTTCGCAGATCACCCGCGATTTGCGCGCGACATCGCCCTCCACCCACGCCGAAAGATGCAGCGGCACGCCCATTGGCGTCGGCTTCAGGTAACGGATGCTCAATTGCCCGGTGACGCAGCCGATCTTCGGCAGGCTGCCCGGTGCGCGGCCCTCGGCGCGGTAGTGGTACGCCATCACGGTCCAATTGGAGTGGCAATCCACCAGCATCGCCAAAAAGCCGCCATACACCAGCCCCGGCCAACTCGTGTATTTGCGATCGGGATCGACCGTGGCGATGACGCACTTGCCGCCGGCGTCCCAATAGCTTTTGATCTGGATGCCGTCCGCATTGGAGGGGCCGCAGCCGTAGCAGATGCCTCCCGGCATGCAGAGGTCTTGCAAGGCGTGATCGTGATCCATGAGCGGTTTCCTTCTCTCTGTTTTTGGCAATGCGCCGGACGGGAAAAATGTCCGTCGTCCGGACGTAGTCTACCTCCGCGACGGTGCGCTGCTGCGTGCATGACCGATTGCCGCAACGAACAACGCCACCACCAGCGCAATTTCCACACGCGCCAGATCGCCCGACGGGGCCGGATCGAACAGCCGCCAGGCGCCTTCGAGAAAATAAAGCAGCACGATCATCGACAGCCATTGGCTCGTGTAGCGCCTGCCGCAAAATACGCCGGGGACGGCAAGCAGCAGCGGCAGCACCTTGAGCAGCATCACGGGACGCAAGGGCATGAACCATCCTTCCCACACCACACACAACGCGATCAGCGCCAGCAAGGCGATGCGCGCGAACAGCGACCAGAGGCGCGGACTCATTGCACGCTCCGCGCCACGGCGCACCAACACGACGACATCACCAGTAAGGACATGCTCTTTCCCGACATGAGGCGCGGGACCCGATAAAATCGCAGCATTGTATCCGAGCCGGGAACGCCTCATGTCCGCGCGAACTTTCTCCCAATCGCTGCGCGATTTCGCCGCGCTCTTTCACGAACGCTTCATCGCCACGCGCTGCCCGCAAGTCGCGGGGTCGCTGGCCTTTACCATGATGCTCGCGCTGGTCCCGCTCATCACGGTCGCGATCACGGCTTTCGGACGCCTGCCGGGCATGGACGCCATCGGCACTTCGCTCAGGGTTTTTTTGCTCGAAAACCTGCTGCCGGACAAGGCGGGACAGATCATCACCACCTACGCGCTGGAATTTTCCACCAACGCCGCCCGCCTCACCCTGATCGGCGTCGTGATGCTGACCGTCACTTCGCTGATGCTGCTGGCGACCATCGAGCGCGTGTTCAACCGCATCTGGGGCGTGCGGCAACCGCGCCCGCTTTTGCTGCGTATCACCGTGTACTGGTTCGTGCTCACCCTGGGGCCGGCCATCGTCGGCAGCAGTCTCGTCGCCACCGGCTACATGGTGAGCGTGTCGATGCAATACTCGCCCAGCCTCGGCTGGCTCGGCGCGCTGTCGGCGCGGCTCGTGCCGCCGTTGCTGCTGAGCGTGCTGTTCGTCTTTCTTTATTTCGCGGTGCCCAACCACAAAGTGCGTTTCACCCATGCCCTGATCGGCGGCCTGAGCGCAGCGGTGGTGTTTTTCCTCGTGCAACGCGGCTTCGGCATTTTCATCGCCCGCTTCCCGACTTACACGCTGGTCTATGGCGCGTTCGCGGCGCTGCCGATTTTTCTGGTCTGGCTGTACCTGTCCTGGCTCGTGGTGCTGCTCGGCGCGCTCACCACGGCGACGCTGCCCGCCTTCGCGGAGCGGCGGCGCGTGGTGGCGGACTTTCCGGGCTGCGAAGCGTGGGCGGCGGTGACGATGCTGGTGCTGCTGGCGCACGCGCAGGCAAACGGGCGGCCCGTGAGTTTCGCCAGGCTGCGCGACCGCGCCCCACTCTCCGAGCATCACGCCGAGGCCGTGCTGGGCCGGCTCGACGAAGCGGGATGGGTGAGCCGCACCGAAGACGGCGACTGGGTGCTCACGCGCGCCCCGGCGCAAATCCCGCTCGCGGAAATCGTGCGCCGCTTCGCGCTGGATATCGAGCGCTGGAAAGACGCGGCGGGAAAATCGGCAGAGCACGCCGACGACGGCATCGTGCATCGGCTGGAAGAAGGTCTGCATCTGGGCGGCGAAACGCTGGCCGATCTCGCCCTCGCTCACTTGGCGCAATCTCACTTGGCGTAGTGATCGACCTCGTACTGGAACAGTTCGATGGTGGCCGTCTGCATGTCGAGCCCGTAAGCATTGCCCTGCGCCAGATACAAATTGCCCGCCGCCTCGTGCACCATCACGAACTGGTTCGAGACATAGGTGCCCGCTTCCGCCACCAGCGCGCTTTGTCCGCGCGCGGGCGAACCGCGCTGGAGCATCAGCGCGGGCGCGAGCGCGTCATTGCCGCGAAAACAGATCAGCGCCGGCGTATAGCCCTGTCCGAGCACCTGTAACCCCAGCTCGATCTGTTGCGGGCTGTCGGTGCGCACCCAGCGCACCACGCACACCGTCCATTCCTGCGAAGCCTCGCGCCGCAAGGCGAGGATGGCCCCCGCCGACAAGGTGCGGCGGATGATGCCGCCCACACACAAGATGGCATAGCCACAGGGACTTTCGTTGTAGACCGTCCATTCGTCGGCGGCGACCGGGGCATTGCGTCCCATCGCCCACACGTTCTTCAGCCCGGCGCACACCTGCACCGTGTAATGCTGGCGGCTGCGCAGCTCGGCGCGCTCCGGCGGCGTCGCCCACAATTCGCGCAGGCGCCGCAGCAGGGACAGGATTTCCACCGGCGTCAAGCCGAGCGGCAAGATGGCGGAGCCCACTTCGAGGATTTCGCTCTCGCCGCTACGCCGCGCGCTCACGTCGAGATCGAGCAGCCCTTTTTCGAGCCAGAGGATTTGTACGCCGACGCGATGGACGATTTCTTCAGGGCTGAAATAGATGACTTCGCTGCCTTTTTCGGGCAAGCGGCGCAGGCAGGCGAGCGGCGCCATGTCCTGATTGGGATCGAACCAGTAGCCCGCCGCTTCCGGCGGCACGGGGTCGGGCGAGAGCACGAGATCGCCGCCGATGGTTTCCAGATAATCGAACAACCATTGCTGCTCGCGCGCGGTCAGTCCCTCCGTCTGGCTCACGGCCATCACCAGCAGGCGCTTGTAGAGCAGATTGGCTCTCGACGGCTGCGGGTCGGCGGAATCATCCTTCAAGCGTTCGTATTGCCCGGCGGAAATCCACGCATCGTGGATGCGCTGCCACAGGCCGAACGGCGTTGCCGCGCCGAGCAAGGTGCTCAAGAGATAAATCTCGCCCATGATGTCGAGCGAGAGGATGCACAGGTCGGTGAGCTCGGTTTGCCGCGTCCACAGCTTGCGGTGGCGCACGTCATCGTACAACGCGCGCAGCAGGACGGAGATTTGCAGCAGGGATTCGATCAGATTGGACGCTTGCGCGTGCGCTTCGCCGGAAATCGGCAGCTCACGGGTGAGCAGGCCGGGACGGAAACGCTCGCAGGCGTCCTGCGCGCGCTGACACAGCAGCGCAAGCGCTTCCTGGCGCTGCTGCGGCGATAAATCTTCCCCTGTCGACACGGTGCCGACGCAGCGGCTCAAGGCGGTCAATTCGACGTCGAGATCGTCGTCGGGATCGCCCGCCAGCCACATCAACGCGCCCTGAAGAGGATGGATGGAATTGGAACGCTCGGACATCATGCGTCCTGCATTGCACTGGTTTTGGTACTCTGCATTCTATGCAACTTTGCCTCACAACGAAAATCCCGGACGGCCTCTGGGCGGTAAATACTTAACGAACACCCCGTCCACACCCGTCGCCGGGCGGCTCCGCACGCATGGCAAAAAACCGTCTTTCTTGCCGTTTGCGGACAAAGCCAATATAATTGAACGTTTCACGTACACTTGTCACCAGGATCCCAGATGGTCGTCATTCGTCTTGCTCGCGGCGGCGCCAAGAAGCGTCCCTTCTACAACATCGTCGCCACCGATTCGCGCAACCGCCGCGATGGACGCTTCATCGAACGCGTCGGTTTCTACAACCCGGTCGCCACCGGCGGCGCGCAATCGCTTTCCATCAACGGCGAACGCCTTGCCTACTGGGAACAAAACGGCGCGCGCCTGTCGCCCACCGTCGCCCGGCTGGTGAAACAAAACGCCAAGGGCGCACAACAAGCCGCCGCCTGACCCGCGCATGATCGTACTGGGGCGCATCGCCGCCCCTTTTGGCGTCAAGGGCTGGCTCAAGATACGCCCGTTCGGGGACGATCCGTTGTCATGGCGCACCATGCAACACTGGTGGATTTCCCCGACGGAGAACGCGGCCCCCAACGCATGGCGGCAGCACGCATTGCGTGACTGCCAGCCGCACGGTGAAGGGTTGCTCGCCCACCTCGAAGGCGTGGCCGACCGCGCGGCGGCGCAAGCCATCGCCGGCTGGTTCGTGGCCGCGCCACGCGAGGCGCTTCCGCCGCCCGGCGAGGGCGAATACTACTGGGGCGACCTCATCGGCCTTGCCGTCACCAACGAAAGCGGTGAAGCCCTGGGCGAAGTCACGGCCTTGCTTTCCACGGGCGCGCACGACGTATTACAGGTGCGCGACGGCGACACACAACGGTTGATTCCCCTCGTCGCCGCGTTTGTCACCGACGTCGATCTCGCCCTGCGCACGATCCACGTGGCCTGGCAAAAAGACTGGTAGCCCATATGCAACCGCTGCCCGACACTCGCCGCCCCGACACTCGCCGTCATTACGACGCCATCACGCTTTTTCCCGACATGTTCGCTGCGCTCACCGGCAGCGGCATCACGCGCCGCGCCCTGGAACGCGGCCTGTACGAGATCGCGTTCCATGACCCGCGCGAATTCACCACCGACGCGCACCGCACCGTCGACGACCGGCCCTACGGCGGCGGCCCCGGCATGGTGATGCTGGCCGAACCGCTGGCGCGGGCCATCGCCCGCGCCCGGCAACGGCAACAGGACACACTCGGCGCAGCGGGGCCGCTCATCCACCTGTCGCCGCAAGGCGCCCCGCTCACCCACGCCAAAGTGATGCAACTGGCGCACGCGCCGGGGTTGATCCTGTTGTGCGGACGCTACGAAGGCATCGACCAGCGCCTGCTGGACGCCACGGTCGAGGAGGAAATCTCGCTTGGCGACTTCGTGCTCTCCGGCGGCGAGCTCGCGGCCATGGCGCTCATCGACGCCATCGTGCGCCAGCTGCCGGGGGCGCTGAACGATGCCGAATCCGCACAGGAAGATTCCTTCGTCGCCGGGCTGCTGGATTGCCCGCATTACACGCGCCCGGAGGTCTACGAAAACGAACACGTGCCGGAAGTGCTGCTTTCCGGCAACCATGCCCTCATCCGCCGCTGGCGGCTCAAGCAGGCACTGGGGCGCACATGGCTGCGCCGCCAGGATCTGCTTGCCAAAAGGGGGTTAAATAAGGAAGAATCGCGCCTTTTGGAAGAATTCCAAAAGGAACACGGGGAAGCTGGCGGCAAAAAGCCGTGACGCCTCCGCTCACAAACCGCGCGCATCAGGCACCGATCCTGCTCTACGCGTAGGCCACCGGCCATCGAACATATGGAGTCATCCACATGAACCTGATTGAGAAAATCGAACAAGAGGAAATTGCCCGCCTCTCCCAAGGCAAGACGCTGCCCGGATTCGCCCCCGGCGACACCGTGGTGGTGCAGGTCAAGGTCAAAGAGGGCACGCGCGAGCGCCTGCAAGCCTACGAAGGCGTGGTGATCGCCAAGCGCAATCGCGGCCTCAATTCCTCGTTCATCGTGCGCAAGATTTCCTCCGGCGAAGGCGTGGAACGGACATTCCAGACCTACTCGCCGCTCGTGGCGTCCGTTGAGGTCAAACGCCGCGGCGACGTGCGCCGCGCCAAGCTCTACTACCTGCGCGGGCGTTCCGGCAAGTCGGCGCGGATCAAGGAAAAACTCGACTACAAGGGCGCCGCGCACAAACGGGCCGCCGCGGAATAAGCGGTTTCAGCGCGTTCGTCACATCCGAAACGGGCCAAAAGGCCCGTTTACTAGCGCCGCTCCACCAGATAGAGCATCACCGCCGCCGCCGCGAAGAACAGCAGGCTGGGCGTAAACGCCGCCGTCAGCGGCGACCAGGATTCGATCACGCCGAGGTTGGAGAACAGGCCGTTCAGCAAATAAAAACCGACGCCGAGCATCACGCCGAGGAACACCTTGACGCTCACCCCGCCACTGCGCTCATGGGTGAGCGCGAACGGCAGGGCCAGGGCCAGCATCACCAGTGAAGCGAGCGGCGCGATGATCTTTTTCCACAGCGCAATCTCATAGCGCTTCGAGTTCTGCTGGTTATCGCGCAGATGGCGGATGTAGGCCCACAGATTCGTCACCGACATCCGCTCCGGCTGCACCATCAGCACGCTGAGCACTTCGGGCGTGAGCGCCGACTGCCAGATCAGTTCAGGCGGAGAGACGAGCTCGGTGCGATCGGCGAGGAAATCGGTGCGCGCCACCCCGGTCAGCAGCCAGTGCCCCGCGCCGCCGCCCTCGCCTGCTGCGATATACCGTCCGCGCTCGGCCTGCGCGATGGAGGCCAGCGCGCCGTCCTCCCCGAAGGTGTAGATGCGCACCTGCTCCATGCTGCGATCCGGTTGCATGACGTGAACATTGACCACATGCGGGCCGTCCTTCACCCACAGCCCGGAGCGCAATTGCTGCGACACCGTCGAATTGGTCGCCATGAGCCGCCATTGTTGCGCCGCGCTCTCGGCGGGCGGCGCGATGTATTCCCCGAAAACGAACGTCAGCGCCACCGGCACGAGTCCGATCAGGAACAGCATCCCCATCATGGCGGCGGTCGACAGCCCGGCGGCGCGCATCACCGTGATTTCGGAATGACGGGCAAGCGTGGTCAGGGCATAGAGCGAGCCGATCAGCACCGCCACCGGGAAAAGCTCATAGACGCGGCCGGGCACGATCATCGCCACATAGAGCAAGGCATGGAAAATCTGATAGCCATCCTTGCCGATGTCGCTGAATTCGTTCATGAAATCGAAGAAGGCGAACAGGCCGAGGAAAGCCACCAGCACGACCAGCGTCGCCCCATAGACTTCGCGCGCCAGATAGCCGAGCAGGATGCGGCTCATGGCTGCTTCCTGGGCAACGCCGCACCGTTGCGGCGCTGCCAGAACGGTGCCACGGCGAGGCGACGGTAGAAGAACGCGCCGAGCAGCACTGCGGCAATCGCATGCGGCAACGACAGACCGAGCAGGAACGGCAATTTCCCCTGCGACACCCAGCTCTGGCAAGAAACAATGATATTGTAATAAACGAGGCAGATGAAAATCGCCAGCAACAGGTTGTTGGTTCGCCCGGCGCGCGGATTGGCAAAAGACAAAGGAATCGCCAGCAGCGCCAACAGCAGCGCGGACAAAGGCATGCTGAAGCGGAAAACCAGTTCGCCCCATGCGCGCGCATCCGGCGCCTGGAGCAGTTCGCGCGTCGACTTCCCGCGCGCCTTGGATGAACCCGCTTCCTGCGAACTGGATTCGAGCCGCAGGCGATAGCTGTCGAACGCCATCACCCGGTATTCGGGCGTACCCGGACGGCCGTCGTAGCGCCGCCCCTGTTCGAGCACCACATAGCGCCCGTTTTCGTCGCTGCTGATCGAGCCCTGCGCGGCGGACACCACGGTCAGCCGGCCATCGCGCTCGTCGCTCACGAAAACGTTGCGCACCTTGCCGTCCTCGCCCGCACCGACCTCGACGAAAAAGACGCGCGTCGCGCCCGCCGACTCGCGAAACACCCCGGGCGCGACGCGTTGCGCGTCATCCCGATTTTTCAGCTGATCGCGGTAATCGCTCATCTCCTGCTGCGCCCACGGGCCGAGATACAGGGTCACGCCGCCGATCACCAGGATCAACGGCATCGCAAAGCACAGCACCGGCCAGATCCACGCCGTCAGCGGCAGTCCCGCGGAAAACCACACCACCATTTCGGAATCGCGATAGCTGCGCGACAGCGACATCAGTACGCCGAGAAACACGGTCAGGGTGAGCACCACCGGCAAATCGACCAGCGAAGTAAAGCCGATCAGCGCCACCACCGCATCGGCGGGCACCCGTCCGCCCGCCGCCAGTCCGAGCAGGCGCACGAGCGCCACCGTAATCATGATGGCGAACAAGGCGATGAACACCGCCGCCGCCGCATGGGTGAATTCCCGCTGGAGGGCGCGGCGAAAAATCATCGTTCGATAACCGGATGAAAGTTCAGGAAAAGGAGGATTCCGTTTTTGACGCGCTTCGCCAGAACGGAACATAATCGCCAATTACTCTTACACGCCGCGCCCGCCGATGTTCAAGGCGCCCATGCAAACAGTACAAACCGTGCAAACTATACAAACCCTGCCCGTTCAAACCCTGCCCGTTCTGGAGCGAAGCCTGTGGAATTTACCATAAAGACCGACTCTCCCGAAAAATTCAGGACGGGTTGCCTCGTCCTCGCCGTGTTCGCGGACGGTCCCCTGCCCCCCGCCGTACGCGCCGCCGACGCAGCGAGCGCCGGCAAGCTCTCCCGCCTCATCGCCAGCGGCGAACTCGAAGCCAAGGCCGGAAGCACCTTGCTCCTGCACGAGCTGCCGGGCATCGCCGCCGATCGCGTGCTGCTGGTGAGCCTTGGCAAGACGAAAGATTTTTCCGATCCGTCCTGGCGCGCCGCGCTGACCGCCATCGCGCAGGCACTGGCCGCGACGCTGGCAAAAGATGCCGCCATCGTCCTCGATGAAACCGCGCTGCCGCCGCAGCGCGATTCCGCGTGGGCGCTGCGGCAAGCGACCCGTATCGTCGCGGACGGCGCGTACCGTTTCAAAGCGCCGCACACCGACAAAAAAGAAGCCAGGGCGGAAAAGAAAAAACGCGGCGCGGGCAAAGTCGCTTTCCTGCTCGCCGCCACCGGCGAAGCGCAGGAAGAAGCCACCCGGCAGGGCGAAGCCATCGCCGCAGGCATGGCGCTGGCGAAAACGCTCGGCAACCTCGGCGCCAACGTGTGCACGCCCTCCTATCTCGCCGAGGCCGCCCGCACGCTCGCCAAGGATCGTCCCTATGTCGCAGTCGACGTGCTCGGGCGCGACGACATGGAAAAACTCGGCATGGGCGCGCTGCTCGCAGTGGCGCGCGGCGCGCGGCAAAGCCCGCGTTTCATCGTCCTCTCCTATGACGGCGCGAGCCACGGCAAGGCGCACAAGGGCAAGGAGGGAGGCAAAGATGGGGGCAAGGATGGCAAACCCAAATCGCACCCGGTGGTACTGATCGGCAAGGGCGTCACGTTCGACTCCGGCGGCATCTCGCTCAAGCCCGGCGCGGACATGGACGAGATGAAATACGACATGTGCGGCGCGGCCTGCGTCATCGGCGTCATCGATGCCATTGCCCGCCTGAAACTGCCCCTCGATGTGGTTGGCCTCGTGCCCGCCACCGAAAACATGCCCGGCGGCGACGCCACCCGCCCCGGCGACGTGGTGCGCTCGCTCTCCGGCCAGAGCATCGAAATCATCAACACCGACGCGGAAGGACGATTGATCCTGTGCGACGCCCTCGCCTACGCCGAACGCTTCAAACCCGCGTGTGTGATCGATGTCGCCACCCTCACCGGCGCGTGCGTCGTCGCGCTCGGCAAGGTTGCAAGCGGCCTGTTTACCAATGACGAAGATCTGGCCGGAGAACTCACCCGTTGCGGCGAAGAAGCCGGGGATCGCCTCTGGCGGCTGCCGCTGTGGGACGAATATCAGGATTTGCTCAAGAGCAACTTCGCGGACATGGTCAATACCGGCGGACGCAATGGTGGCGCGATCACGGCGGCGGCGTTTCTGTCGCGCTTCACTCACGCGTACAAATGGGCGCACCTCGACATCGCGGGCACGGCATGGCACTCCGGCGAGGCCAAGGGTTCCACCGCGCGTCCGTTACCACTGCTGGCCGAATTTCTGCTCGCCCGCGCCGCGCGCCCGCAGTGACAAAGGGATCAAAAAGGATAAAAAGGGATAAAACCTTGACCAGCGTCCAGTTCTATCACAACGCCAGCAATCCGCTCGCGCTCGCCTGCGAACTGCTCGGCAACGCCCATCGCGGCGGACGCCGCGCCATCGTGCTCTGCCCGGACGCGGAACAGGCGCGCCAACTCGACCGCCAGCTATGGACGTCTCCGCCCGGCGATTTCATCCCGCACGTACTAAACGGTTCGCCGCTGGCGGCGGAAACGCCAGTCGTGATCGGCATCGCGGGCGAAGCCGACTGGCCGCACACCGACTTGCTACTCAACTTCGCCCCCGAATTTCCCACCGCCTGCGAACGTTTCCGCATGGTCGTGGAAATCGTCGGCCCGACCGAGGCCGAGCGCGTCCCGGCGCGCGAACGTTGGAAACGTTACAAACAAGAGAAATTCCCGCTCAAGGCGTTCGATGCCGAACGTAGAATCGCACTATGATCACCCGTTCCCGTCCGCCTCGTAATCCGCTCGGTGAAGCCGAGCTGGATGTTGCCAGTACCTTGATCAACGAGGCCAACGCGCTGTTGCGCCTGCACGGCGAGGACCCCAACAATGACGGCACCGGCGACGATCTGCCGGTCCTCACCGAAGTCATCTTCGATCTCGGGGAGCAGGCGGCGGCGAAGGCGAACGCCGGCATGCGTTCGAACGCGCCGGGCACACGTTCGACCGTTCCCGGCACACGCTCGACGGCTCCAGGTACGCGTTCGATGCCACCGGGGGCGCGCAACGCGCAAAACACAACGGCAAAAGCCGCGCCGGAAACGCCCGCTCCGGAGAAACTCGCCGGCGCGGAAAAGCCCGTCCCGGCAAAGCCTGCGCCCACACGTCCGGTACCGACGCCCGCACCCGCGCCCACACGGCCGCTGCCCGCGCGCGCCGCGCCGCCCGTGCCATCTTCGCCATCCTTACCCTTCTCCATACCGGGTATCCACGCCACGCGCGCCCCGGCTGCCGCCGCGCCGCCGGCGCCCTCCTCTGTACCGCGCCCGCCGACGCCCCCGCCCCCCTCCGTGCCGCGCCCGCCGATGTCTTTCTCCGCGCCGCCGCGCGCCACCATCGCCTCGCAGTCGAATTTTTTCGGCACGAGCACGACGCCCGTCCGTCCGCCCGCATGGCCCGCCATGCCGACGCCCAAACCGCCCGCGGGCATCGCCTCTCGCCCGCCCGCTCCCAAGGTCCCGCCCCCCGTGCGGCCGCCAGCGCCCGCCGCCACCGCGCCCGCGCGGCCAGCGCCGCGCCCTGCCGCGCCGCTCATCGACACTGCGGCGCAAACCCGCGCTTTCACCAACGATTTGAAGCAACTCGACACGGCGATCACTGAAGCAGTGGAGACTTGGGCGCGCAACGAACTCCCCGCCCTGCTCTCCCGCGAAATCGCCAAATTCAGTGACCACCTGCGCACCGAGGCGCTCACGCAGTTACGCGCGACTTTGTTGCCGCGCTTGCATGCACGGTTTGCGGCGCAAATCGATCAGACAGGGAAAAAGTAGAGGACGCGTGTTCCGCGCATCGGCACGCGGATTTCATCGCTGGAAAAGCCACTGGCCGGCGCGGTGAAGCGATTCACCTCCCGGCGGTCACCAGGGAAGCGTTTGCACATTTCAGTTTGTCCGCACGCTTGAAGCCCGCATTCGCATTCACCCCACCCCGCGCAACAGCCAGGCCCAGAACGGCACCGTCGCCATCGTTGCCAGAATGCCATAGCCGACCAGGGCCGCCGCGAGGCGGGGGGCGAGGTTGTGGGAAATGGCGAGGATGCCGGCGGTAATCATCGGCGGCATGCCTGCTTCCAGTACGTTGGCGGCCAGCATGTCGCCGCGCATCCCGAGGGCGAGCGAGCCGCCGAACGCCAGCGCGGGCAGGATCAGGAGCTTGAGGCCGAGGCCGAGGGCGAGAGAGCGGATTTCTTCGGCGGGCAGGTGAAAGCGCAGGGACAGCCCTACCGCCAGCATCACCACGGGCAACAGCGCATCGGCAAGGCTTTTCAGGCCGTGGCCAAGCCAGCCAGGAGGCTGCTCCGGCATGACGGTCAGCGCCAGAATCAGCGCCACCGTCGGCGGAAAGAGCAAAACGCGCTTTGCGATAAAGCGCATCGACGGGGCCGTGCCGCCGCTGTAGCGCGCGCAGACCCACATCCCGAATGTGGAGAGAATCAGACCATTGCCGAATTGGTCATAGACCACCGCATAAGCGAGCGCCTGTTCCCCCGCCAGCGCCCGCACCATCGGATAGCCGACGAAGCCGGTATTGCCGAGCAGCACACACAAAAGCAGGCAGGCGTAAACGTTGCGGCCCAACTTGAAATATTTTTGCGCCAGCCACAACAGCGCCCACGCTACCACGCCGAGCAGCCACGGCGTCGCCGCCAGCCACAGGACGCCCCAGGCGAGATGCAAACGCGGCAGATACAACAAGATGGCGGCCGGAAAACACAGATACAGCACCACCCGGTTCAGCACATCGGCGGCGTTCTCCGGCAGCACTTTGGCGCGCTGGAAGGCGTAGCCCACAGCGAGCAGGGAAAGAATCAGGATGAATGCTTCGACGGCCATGGCGGAAAAGATGCTGCGGGAAAAAGGATCGCGTTTTACACCTGCCACGCGCCACCGTCACGAAAAATTTCACCGGCGCGCCAACGTCATGGCCGGGGGAATAACGACTTACCCCCGTAACGACTTACCCCCGTAACGATTTACCCCGCAACGATTCACCCCGTAACAAATTTGTCCCGGCCGGACGCCGTACACGCATCCTCTTGGGCGAATGATCATTCGCCCCCATCGCGACGGGTCGCCGGGCGGCGGGATTACGGCTTCGCGACCGTCTTGCCCAAACCAAACCGCTCGTCGAGGTAGGCCGCGAATTCCTGGCCGATTTCGGGGTGCTGCAAGCCGAGTTCGATCGTGGCCTTGAGATAGCCGAGCTTGGAGCCGCAGTCAAAGCGCACGCCGTCGAGCTGGTAGGAAAGCACCGCTTCTTCCTTCAACAGCTCGGCGATGGCGTCGGTGAGTTGCAGTTCGCCGCCCGCACCGGGTTTGAGCGCATTCAGATGATCGAAAACGCGCGCGGTCAGGATGTAGCGCCCCACCACCGCCTGTGTCGTGGGCGCTTTGGCGGGTTCGGGCTTCTCGATGATGCCGGTGATGCGCCGCACCCGACCTTCCTGCTGTTCGGTACTGACGATGCCGTATTGCCGGGTATCCTCGCGCGGCACGTTCATCGTGCCAAGCACCGAGCAGCGGTGATAGCCGTAGACTTCGGCCATCTGCTTGAGCACGGGCGCCGCGCCGCGCGTATCGATCAGATCGTCGGCCAGCACCACGGCAAAAGATTCATCGGGGCTGATGACGCGGCTGGCACAAAGGACGGCGTGGCCGAGGCCGAGCGCCTCGGACTGGCGGATGTAGATGCACTTGACGCCTTTCGGCACCGTGTGGCGCACGATCTCCAGCATCTCTTTTTTGCCGCGTGCTTCCAGTTCGGTTTCCAGCTCGTAGGCTTTGTCGAAGTGATCTTCGATGGAGCGCTTGGTGCGCCCGGTGATGAAGATCAGGTCGGTCATACCAGCCGCCACCGCTTCTTCCACCGCGTATTGAATCAACGGTTTATCGACGATAGGCAGCATCTCCTTGGGGCTGGCCTTGGTCGCGGGCAAAAAGCGCGTACCCAGACCGGCGACGGGGAAAACGGCTTTTGTGATTTTGTTGAGGTTGCTCACGAACGATCTCCTTGGTCTTGCAGCAATGATATGAATTCTGCTTCGTCTATGACGGTGATGTCTAATTTTTGCGCGCGCGCAAGCTTGGCGCCGGCATCCTCGCCCGCCACAACGTAATCGGTTCTCTTCGAGACAGCGCTGCTCGTCTTGCCACCCGCGGCGTCGATCATCGCTTTCGCCGCATCGCGCGAGAGCCCTGGCAGCGTTCCGGTGAGCACGAACACCTTGCCCGCGAGCGGGCCGGGGGGCGCCGCCATCCGGCCTTCGCCCTCCGACCACTGCACGCCCGCCGTGATGAGGCGTTCGATCACCTCGCGGTTGTGCGCTTCCGCGAAGAAATCGACGATGGATTCGGCCACCACCGGCCCCACGTCGGGCACGGCTTCGAGCGCGGCGGCGTCTGCCTGCATCAGTGCGGCGAGATGACCGAAATGGCGCGCCAGATCATTCGCCGTGGTTTCGCCCACGTTGCGAATGCCGAGCGCGAAGATGAAACGGGCGAGCGTCGAATGCTTGCTTTTGGCAATGGCGGCGGCGAGATTTTCCGCCGATCTCTCGCCCATGCGCGCCAGCGCCGCGAGCGCCGGAACGGTGAGCGAGTAAAGATCGGCGGGGGTTTTGACTTGGCCGGAGGCGCTCAGTTGTTCAACGAGCTTGTCACCCAGACCTTCGATGTCCATCGCCCGCCGGCCAGCGAAGTGCAGCAGCGCGCCCTTGACCTGCGCCGGACAGACCAGCCCGCCCGAACAGCGCGCGATGGTGCCACCCTCCTCGCGCACGACACGCGAACCGCAGCGAGGACAGGCGTCCGGCAGCGCAAACGGCGGCTGCACCGGCTCCTGCGCGAACATATCCTGCGCCAACGGCTTCATGGGGCGCGCCTCCGGCACGATGGCCACCACTTCGGGAATCACATCGCCCGCGCGCCGCACGATCACCGTGTCGCCCACGCGCACATCTTTCCGGCGCGCTTCGTCCTCGTTGTGCAGCGTGGCGTTGGTGACGGTGACGCCGCCGACGAACACCGGCTGCAACTTGGCGACCGGGGTGAGCGCCCCGGTGCGCCCGACCTGCACGCCGATGCCGACGACCACGGTGCGCGCTTCCGCGGCCGGATATTTGTGCGCCACCGCCCAGCGCGGTTCGCGCGAGCGAAAGCCCAGACGCGCTTGCAGCGCGAGGCTGTTGACCTTGTAGACGACGCCGTCGAAATCGAACGGAATGCTGGCGCGGAGTGCGCCCATCCTGTCATGGAAAGCAGCGAGTTCGTGCCCGCCGCACACGACCGCGCGCTCCGCACACACCGGCAGGCCAAAGGCGGCGAGCGCGGCGAGCAGCTCACTGTGCGTGGCGGGCAGCGTCCAGCCCGTGACCGCACCGAGCCCGTAGGCGAAAAATTTGAGCGGCCGGCCGGCAGCGACGGCGGGATCGAGCTGGCGGATGCTGCCCGCCGCGCCGTTGCGCGGATTGAGCAGCGGCTTTTCGCCGCGCGCGCGCGCCTGTTCGTTGTAGCGCGCCAGCTCGTCGCGCCGCATGTACGCCTCGCCGCGGACTTCCAGCAGCGGCGGCGCGTCGCCGTTCAGACGCAGCGGAATGTCACGCACGGTGCGCAGGTTTTGCGTCACATCCTCGCCCACCAAACCGTCGCCGCGCGTCGCGCCGCGCACGAAAACGCCGTGCTCGTAGCGCAGGCTGACGGCGAGTCCGTCGAATTTGAGTTCCGCCGCATATTCGAGCGGCGCGGCCGTGTCGGGCAAGGCCAGTTCGCGCCGCACGCGGGCATCGAACTGCTCGGCGCCGCGCGCGCCGGTGTCGGTTTCGGTCTGGATGGAGAGCATCGGCACGTCATGGCGCACCTGTGCGAACTGTGCAAGCGGCTTGCCGCCGACGCGCAGCGTGGGCGAATCGGGCGCGGCGAGTTCGGGAAATTCGGCTTCCAGCGCCTGCAATGCGCGGAAAAGCGCGTCGTACTCCGCGTCCGCTACCGTCGGCGCGTCCAGTTCGTAGTAAGCGCGATTGTGGGCTTCGATCTCGCGACGCAGCGCCTCGATGCGGGCGCGCGCCGTGGATGCGTCGAACGCTTCGCTCATGCGCCGAACAGACGGCGGGCGAGCGAGCCGCCGGGGGGAATGCCCTGTTCGTTCATCCGCATCTGATAGCGGCGCACGCGGCCGCGGATCGCCTCCACCGCCTCGGTCCCGAAGGGCTGGCCATTGTCGTCGACCACCACTGCCCCCAGGGTTTTGGCCAGATGGGAGGCGAAACGCATCATGTCTTCGAATTCAGCCGAGGCATCGACCACGCGCGGCAGATCGAGCACCAGACTCAAATGCGTCGTATGCAGCGCCGCCAGGGTGGAACGCTCGAACAGATCCTTGCCGCCGTTGATGAGCACGTACAAGGTGCGATTGTCGTTGGCACGGGCGTGGAAAGCGCCGTCGCTCTCCAGGCGCAGGCCCCCGGCCTCGGCCAGCGAGAAGATGCGCGCCCCGGTCATCGGCTCCTGCGACACCACGTTGATGGCGATCTGCACATCGACTTCGGCGCAGAAACGGTCGAGTTCGCGCGCGTTGTTCAGCACTTCGGCGCGCGAGGGAATGCCCGCGGGCACGGCATGGAGACGGTCGGCCAGCTTTTGCACGCCGCGCGTGAAGCGCAGGAAATCGGGTTCGCTCACCGCGCCATCGCGGTCGACCAACTGTAGCGCGGCGAGGAACCAGTGATGCACGCCCACGGTATTGGCATTGATGCGCCGCCATTTGTTTTCGATGTCGCCGAACGCATACCAGCGCAGGGGGCGCGGCAAAGCGTCGAACACTTCCGCCTGCACCGCCCACAAGCGCGGCACTTCGATGGGTTCCACCGCTTCGATGCGGATGCAGCAATCGGCGCGCGGATCGAGCCGATCCGGCAGCGGCGGCTGCACGCGCTGCTTGACCGGCGGGCGATAAGCGCCGTGGGTGCGGGCGCTCGCCGGGGCATCGCCTTCACCGGAGTCCCCCTCGCCCGGCGAGGACTCGCGCCGCGCGGAGGCGGGATCGGCGCCGCCGTCCCGTTCCAGCAGCGGATCGGGAAGATTTTCGGGGAAGGCACGCCCGGCACGGCGACGGTGACGGCCTTCCTGCCATTTGTTGAAAGCGATGAGGGCCACGACGACGACGAGGCCGACTGCGATCAATGCGATTTGCAGCGTATCCATACTTTTAACGCACCGTCTCCATTGCCTGAATTCCGTCTCACGCCGCCGCCGGTTCCGCCAGCCGCAGCGCCGCTTCCATGTCCACTTCCACCACCCTCGAAACGCCCTGCTCCTGCATCGTCACGCCAACCAGTTGCTGTGCCGCCTCCATGGTGATTCTATTATGACTGATGAAAATGAATTGCGTTTGCGCCGACATCTGTTTGACCAGATCGGCGTAACGCCCGGTGTTGGCATCGTCCAACGGCGCATCGACTTCGTCGAGCATGCAAAACGGCGCCGGGTTCAACTGAAACAGGGCGAACACCAGCGCGATGGCGGTGAGCGCCTTTTCCCCACCGGAGAGCAGTTGGATCGATGCGTTTTTCTTGCCCGGAGGCTGCGCGACGATCTGAATGCCCGCATCGAGAATTTCCTCGCCGGTCAGCACCAGTTCGGCCCGCCCGCCCCCGAAAAGCTGCGGGAAAAGCCGACCGAAATAGCCATTGACCGTATTGTATGTCGCCTGTAGCTGCTCGCGCGTCTCGCGGTCGATGCGGCGGATAGCGTCTTCGAGCGTTTCGATGGCTTCGAGCAGGTCGTCGTTCTGGGCATTGAGATAGCCCTTGCGCTCGCGGGCGGTGTGCAATTCTTCGACCGCCGCGAGGTTGACCGCGCCCAATGCGGCAATGTCGCGCCCAAGCCGCGCCACTTCGCGTTGCAGGGCGGTTTCGCTCGGCGCGTTCGCCAGAAGCGGTTCCAGCGCCGCTTCGTCCGCGCCCGCCTCCGCCAGACGCTCGCCAAATTGCGCGATCGCCAGTTCCGCCGCCTGCGCCTCCAGCCGCAGCTCGGCCACGCGCGTGCGCAGCGGCGCGGCTTCGTGCTCGGTGCGCAGGCGCGCCTCCTCGGTTTCGCGCAAGGCTGCGGCAGCCGCCTCCAGCGCGTCGCGGCGCGCCGCGAGCGCGCTTTCGCGTGCGCCGCGCGCCGCCAGCGCAGTCTGCAAGGCGGCGCGGCAACGCTCGTCGTCGATGCCGTCGAGCTCGGCGGCACGCGCGGCGCGCTCATCGACGATGCGGCACAGTTGTTCATCCGCTAGTTGCAGGTTGCGGGTGTTGTCTTCGAGCTTGCCCGCGCATTCGCGCGCCGAAAATTGCGCCTCCTGCCGCTCACGCGCCAGCGATTGTTCCAGCCCGCGCCGCTCGCGCAAAGCCTCGTCGCGCTCGCGCAAGGACTCGATGGCGGCGTCGAGCTGGGCACGCTGCCGGGCGGCAAGCTCGACGGCGCGGGCATGTTCGGCGTCGGCCTGGGTGTGGCGGGCGTATTCGCCCTCTTGCTGATTTTCGATGTCCGCAAGCTCGCCCTCGATGCGCGCGCGACGCTCCTCGGCACGGCTCGCTTCCTGCGCGAGCTTGAGGACAGCGACGTCCTCGGCATGCAACGCCGCCTGCGCGCTTTGCGCGTCGCGGCGCAAAGCCTCAAGGCCCGTGCGGGCGGCGGCGGCATCGTTTTCGGCGGTAGCGAGCGTGGCGCGCACCGCTTGCGCTTCTTGTTCGAGCTCGTCCACCCGCGCCGCGAGCGCGTCGATGTCACGCTGTCGTTCGATGACGCCACGCGTGCCGCTGTCCGGGACGAAATGCACCAGCATGCTGCGGCTCAACACCTGTCCGTCGCGGCTGACCAGACAAATGCCGGGCGCAAGCTCGCAACGGCGCGGCAGCCAGTCGCTCAGCCGCTCCACCGCAAAGCAACCGCGCAGCCAGTCGGCGAGCAGCGCCCGATGCGCGTCCTCCGCCGCATGGACGCGCGCGCTCAACGGCGCCATACCCGGCAAAGGTGGCACCACGAAACCGGCCGCAGCCAGCGTCGCGTCGGCAAAACCGAGCGCCAGCGCCGATGGCGGCGGCTCGGAGATCAGATCGGCGGCGAGCGCGCTGCCCTCGTCCGCCACCCGCGCCGCCAGCCGTTCGCGCAACACCGATTCGACGGCGGCTTCCCAGCCCGCATCGACTTTCAAGCCTTGCCACAAAGAGGGCAAGCCGTCGTACCCCCTGCCTTGCAGCCAACCGCCGAGCTCGCCCTGCGCACCGATCTTTTCTTGTATCGCCACGAGTGCATTTCGCTGCGCCCGCGCTTCGGTCAGCTTGCGCTCGACAGCGTTGCCGGCATCGAGTGCTGCTTTCAAGGCCGCCTGCAATGCGGGCTGCCGCGCCTGCGCGTGGGAGAGTTCCTGCTGCATCGCGGCGCAGCGTTCGCGCTCGGCGGCGAGTTTTTCCTGCCGCATCCGCAGCAGCGCCGCATCCGGCCCGGCGATGTCGCCGCGCTCGCCATCGAGGCGCGTGCGCCGCTGTGTGAGCGCATCCAGCGCGCGCCCGGCGTGGGCGCGGTTGGCCTCCTCCACACGCAATTGCTGCTCGGTGGCGGCCAGTTCGCGCCGCACCGCCGCCACGGTGACTTCGGCGGAGTGGTGTTCGGACTCGAATTCGGGCAGGCGCACGGCGATTTCGTCATGGCGCGCCTCGGCTTGCTCGGCGCGTTGCGCCGCGTTCGCGGCCAGTTCTTCCCAGCGCGCGCGCTCGCTTTGCAACGCCTCGTGGCGTGTGCGCCAGTGCCCGTGCTCGCTATCGAGCTGTGCCAGACGCGCTTCCAGCCGTTGCCGGGTATCGCCCAAATGCTGCAATTCCGCTTCCAGCCGTGAAACCTCGGCGCTGACGGCGAACAGATCGCTTTGCGCCAGATGCACGGTTTCGGACGCATCCAGATGCGCGGCGCGCGCCGCTTCGAGCGCATTTTCCAGCGCCTGCAAGCGAGCATTGTCGGCGTCGATCCTGGCGGTGCCCGCGTTCAATTCCGCGGCGATGCGCCCATGCGCGGCGCGCGCCTCGTTCTTCTTGATGAGCCACAACAATTGCTGGCGCTCGGCCAGCGCCGCGTTGAGGGTGCGGTAACGCTCAGCGGCGGCGGCCTGCACGTCAAGCCGCTCGACGCGCTCGCCCAGCTCCATGCGGATGTCGTCGAGGCGTGCGAGATTGTCGCGCGCATCCGCCAGCCGCCCCTCGGTTTCGCGCCGCCGTTCGCGGTAGCGGGTGACGCCCGCCGCCTCTTCGAGAAAGAAACGGATCTCCTCGGGCCGCGCCTCGATGATGCGCGAGATCATGCCCTGCTCGATGATCGCGTAAGCCCTCGGCCCCAGGCCAGTGCCCAGGAAAAGATCGACCACATCGCGGCGGCGCACATGCGTGTTGTTGATGAAGTACGAGGACTCGCCCGTGCGCTCCAGCACACGGCGTACGGCAATTTCGGCGTAGCGCGCCCACTGCCCGGCGCCGCCGCCGGCGTCGTTGTCGAACACCAGCTCGACGCTGGCGCGTGACACCGGCTTGCGCGTGGACGTGCCGTTGAAGATGACATCCTGCATCGATTCGCCGCGCAGCGCCGAAGCGCGCGTCTCCCCCAGCACCCAGCGCACCGCGTCGATGATGTTCGATTTACCGCACCCGTTGGGTCCGACGACGCCGACGAGGCGATCCGGCGTGAGCACCGTGGTCGGATCGACGAAGGTCTTGAAACCGGCGAGTTTGAGCTTGGAAAGACGCAAGATCGGAGCGGTCGGAAAATGGGTGGAGAGTGGGTGGAGAATGGATGAAAACGAGTGGATGAAAACGAGTGGATGGAAACGAGCCGGAAGCGCAGAACGGCGAATGATACCACCCTGTTTCCGCCATTTCGTCCTCGGCGTAACAAGTTGCATGGCATATTCTTTTCAGATCAAACTTTCGCTGCGCCCGACTCGCGGTGTGCCTTCCCGACGTGCTTTCCCAATTGCGCCTCCCACTTCCCCGCAACGAGCAGATTCACACCGCTTTACCCACAGGGCAACCGGGTGAACACTGGTCGATGAGCCCCGGCCACCTCAATAACTCAAATCCACCCGCATCCAAAGCGGCGTCTCGTGCTTGCTGAACGCAGCCGGGCGTTTCTCCGCGCGGGCCAGGGTCAGGCGGACGCGGGCATGGCGGCCGCGGGCGGAGAGCTCCAGGGCGTGTCCGGAAAGACGTCCGTGCTGGCCGGTGTAGCGGTTGGCCGCGTCGCGCTCGATGGCGCCGAGGTCCCAGGCCAGCGCCACGCCGACTTCCTGACAGAGCGGCTGTAGCCACGCCCAGGGTACGGCGTGGGTCCAGTTCAGCTGGGTGCGCCAGTAGCCGCCCGTGCTGCCGTAGAGGGTCTGCTCTTTGAAGCCGCGCACCGAGCTTTGCCCGCCCAGGCTGACTTGCCGCGGGCTGTA
>JAIRXQ010000030.1 GCA_031268195.1 Azoarcus sp.
CGGCTGGAAGGCAAGCAATACGTGGAAAAGTACGTCCAGAACCTCGCCCACGAAATGAAAAGCCCGCTCACCGCCATCGTCTCCGCCGCCGAACTGCTGGAAGGCGGTCTGCCGGAAGCCGAGCGGACGCGCTTCGCCACGTTGATCCAGGAACAATCTGGCCGCATGCAACTCATCATCGAACGCATGCTGCAACTGGCGCGGGTCGAGCAATTGCAGCGGCTTGAAGACGACCAGCCGCTGGATCTGGCCGAGATCGTCCGCCAGACCGTCGCCTCCCGCGCCAGCGCGCTGGCGCGCCGCGATCTCAAGACGAACATTCATGCACAGGGCGCATACCCCTGCCACGGCGACGCCTTCCTGCTGCAACAAGCCATCGCCAACCTGCTGGACAACGCCATCGACTTCTCCCCCGCCAGCGGCGAAATCGACATCGCCCTGCAAGGGATGCCCGGCAAACTGCGCCTCGCGGTACGCGACCGCGGCGAAGGCGCGCCCGATTACGCCCTGCCGCGGATTTTCGAGCGCTTCTACTCCCTCCCTCGCCCCGCCACCGGGCACAAAAGCACCGGACTGGGGCTGCCCTTCGTGCTCGAAGTCGCGCAATTACACGGCGGAGATGCGCATTTCACCAACCATCCGCAAGGCGGCGCCGAAGTAACGCTGGAGATCGCGGCGGGATAAATGGATCGAACACGCGAACGCCCCCGCGCGGACCGCCGCTCGCACAGGCGTTGCGCTAAAGCGCCGGAAAGTGCCGCGACTTCACCAGCCGGATCTCTCCCCCGGCGAAACGGTGCGCGAAGGGGCGCGTCGATTCGATGCCTTCTTCGTAGCGCAACTCGTCGAAACCGGCGAAACCGCCTTTGGCCACCAGATCGTTCGCGACGCGCACGAACACGCGGCGGGCTTCGCCGTCGCCGCCGGTAGCGAGACGCTTCATGTCGAGTTCGATGCGGCGGTGATGCGCATCGAGCTCGGTGACGCGAATCGCCCACGTCGGCGCAAGCGGGTCGTAGATGCCGTAGGCAATGAGTCCGCCCGCGAGGAATTCCGGTTTGAGGTAAGACAACTGCGAAGCCGTCCACGCCGCGCCCGCCAGCGTCGCGACCGCGCCATGATTTTCTTGCAGGAAAGCGCGGTTGTTCTGCAACCAGGTGCAGGCGGATAGCAGCAGGGACAGGATGCACGCGAGCGGCAACGCGGGAGGGCGTTTCATGACCAGACTCAATTCATGTAGTTGAACAGCGTGAGGCCGCTCACTTTCATGAACGACAATTGCGCCGCTTCGAGATTGACCTGGAGCTGTGTCAGGCGCGACATGGCCTCGGCGTAGTCGCAATCCTGCAACCGGCTCAAAGTGCTGGCGTATTGCAGATCCATGTCGCTGGAGAGCGTGTTCAACTGCTCCAGTTCGACCAGCTGCGAGCCGACCCGCGCTTCCACGCGTAAAGTCGTATCGAGCGCGCAATCGGCGGTGTCGATGCCGAACCTCACCGCGCTGATGACGCCGCTTGCGCCGGGATGCTCCAGCGTGTCGATGAAGATTTCCAGATTCTTGAACAGGTTCTTGGAGGCGGCAAAGACCTCGAACTTGTCTCCGGTGGCGGTGAAACCGGACACGTCCAGATCGAGACCGTTAAAAGAGAGCGTCGTCCCCGAAAGCGTCGCCGCCACCGCCGAGGGCGTGGGGTTGCCGGGCACGTACTCGATGACGCTGTACGCACCACCGTTGCACGTGACTTCGTAACGTCGTCCGGTGTCGGTTGCGGCGGGCTGCGCCGGGTTGAAAGTGACAGTGAGCGCCGCGCCCGCGCTGTTGCCCGAAGCGCCATAGGCGTTGAGCGCCCCCTCCATCGTGCGCGTGTTATCGAACACATCGCTGCCCGGCAGGCTCACCGGCATGAAGCGCGTGGCCGAAACCTGCATCGTGCGCGACCCTTGATCGCCTTCATAGCGCACGGCGCCGAATTGGCCCTGGAACGGCTGTATGTCGGCGCGATACCCGGAAAAGAGGAAATCCCCGGAAGCGTCCTGCGTGTTGGCGAGCGCGAGCAGGCTGTCGAACTGCGAACGCATGTCGGTGGCGATGAAATCGAGCTCGGTCTGGGTCATCGCGGGATTGCCCGCCGACATCGCGCCGGTGCGAATGTATTGCAGCTTGTCGACCACGCCCAACAGCTTGTTTTCCAGCACATTCAGGCTGTCGTTGGCGTAGTCCTGATTGGTCTGGAACTGGCTGTTGATGCCGCGCGACTGGGTCACATCGAGCGCGCGCGCCGCCGCGATGGGGTCTTCGGCGGGGGTGAGCACACGGCGGCTGGTGGAGACTTCCTGCCCGGCATGCAGAATGTTCGCCCATGTCGACTGAATGGTGGCAACGTTGCGGTCATAGATCATATTGGTGCTGATGCGCATGATCTTCTCCTATTCTCTCTTTTGTCCTTAACGCACGATATTGATGATTTCATCGAACAGGCGTTGCGCGATGCTCATGACCTGGCCCGAAGCCTGATACGCCTGCTGGTAGCGGATGAGGTTGGCGGCCTCCTCGTCGAGATTGACGGCGGAGAGCGCATCGCGCGCTTCGGCGGCCTGCGCGTAGAGGGTCATTTGCATCAACTCGTTGGTCTGGACTTCGTGCGCCTTGTTGCCGACCTTGTTGACCAGTTGCGAATAAGCCGAATTGATCGTGGTCGTCCCCTCGCCGTTGCTGGCGAACAAGATTTTCCTGGTCTGCAACGCGCCAAGCAGGTTGGCATTGCGGCTGTCGGCCACCCCCTTGTCGGTCGGCACGATATCGAATGTGTCGCCGTTCTGCGGCGTGCCGGAGAACGTGAAAGTAAACTCGAACCCGCCGGGGCCGGTCAGGGTGAATGTCTTGCCCGCCGACTCGGTGGCGGGGTCGAACGCCAGCGTGGCGGGCGTGAAGCCGCCGCCGACCGTCAGCGTCCCCGTGCTGTAAGTCAGGCTCGCATCCCATGCGGGCGCGGGCGGAACGGCGGCGCCCGTGACATCCGACATTACGATGTCCGCAATCGTACCGTTGCCGGTGTTGGTGGTCGGCACGTTGCTTATCACGGGGCAGCCCGCCGCCACCTGCCGGGGATCGAACAGCGCAAGCGAGATGTCGCGCGCCATGTTACGAGTGGGCTGAATCAGCGCGGACTGGTTGGCCGTGAGCGAAGATGCGCTCACATCGACGCTCAAACCCTCGAAATCGATGACCGAAGCAGGCTGCCATCCGCTATCCGCGCCGCTGGAAAGGTTGATGACCCGGTAGTTCGTACCGTCGAACTCCAGCCTGTAATCGGCATCGCTCAACAAACCGAGATTGCCGATGTCATCAGAGAGCGGATCGGTGTTGAAGTCGAACGTCACCGTGGCCGCGCCGGTCGGGATGACTTCCGGCATGGACAGATGGAAGAACTCCTGCCCCAGCGCGCCTTCGAGATCGACCCCGAGCTCGTGCTGGTTATTGAACGCGGAGGCAATGGATACGGCGATCATGCCGAGGCGGTTTTGCGTCGTATCGAGCGACTCACGGCGGAATTCGAGCAGCCCGGCCAGTTGTCCGCCCGTCATCAGGCGTTCGGGCAGGCGGGTCGGGGTGCCGCCCGCAAGTGCGGGCATCGTTGCCACATCGTAGCTGCGTGGATCGGGATCGCCCGCGATCACGCCAAGCCTGGTGGCCTGATTGCCCTGCACCAGACTTTGCCCGGAGCCGAAATAGATCGACATGGTGCCATCGCTTTGCACCTTCGTCGTCACCTGAATCAGGTCGTTCAGCTCGCTCACCAACTGCCAGCGCTGATCGAGCAAATCATTGACCGGTTTACCCGGCCCCGCCGCCTGCGCCACCACGATGCGCTGATTGAGTTCCGCGATGGCCGAAGTGTAAGTGTTGATCTGCTCCACCGTGGCGCGAATGTCGTATTCCACGCCGTCGCGGATTTCCTGCAACCGCGTATCGAGGCTGTGAAAACGCCCGACCAGCGCCTGCGCGCTGGAAATCAACGCCTGCCGCGCGGGGGTGTTTGTCGGATTGGCGGCAACTTCCTGCACACCGGCAAAAAATTCGTCCAGCACCGGCGACAAACCGGCCGTCACGTCCGCAAGCAGGTTGTCGATCTGGCTGATCTGCGCGGAATAGGTCGCATACTGAGATTTGTGCGTGCCCGCGCTCAACACCTGATTTTCGAGAAACTGGTCGTAGGCGCGCGTCACCGACGTTATCTTGGTGCCGTTGCCGAAAAAGCCCACCCCCGAAAAATACGGCATCTGCGATGCCTGCGTCACCTGTTGGCGGTGATAGCCCGCCGTATCCACATTGGCGATGTTGTGGCCAGTGGTAACCAGCTGGCCCAGCGCGGCATTGACGCCCGTGAGTCCGATGTTGAGCAAGCCTGCCATGATGGGGTGTCCTTGTTGTTTGAACTTCCTGTGCATCCACTGCAAGAAACCTGCCAACACGGAACCCGACCCCGGGAAAGCGGAAAACCGTCACACACTGCCCGCGCGGCCGTGCATTCCGTCACGAACGCCGTCCAATGGCATGACAGGCAAACGGCAAAAATGGCCGCAGCCAGCAAAAGCATTGATGCGCTGCCATATCTTGTTGAACTTTCGCCGGACAATGGGATAGAATCGGCGGCTTCCCATTGGAACGAACACGAAAAGAGTAAGACACAGATGGCCCTCGACATTGCTACCAAAGCACAAATCGTCTCTGATTATCAACGCGCCCAAGGCGACACCGGCTCACCGGAAGTTCAGGTCGCGCTGCTCACCGCGCGCATCAACGGCCTGACCGGCCATTTCAAGGCTCACGGCAAGGATCACCACTCCCGCCGCGGCTTGCTGAAAATGGTCAGCCAGCGCCGCAAGCTCCTCGACTACCTGAAAGGCCGGAACGCCGAGAGCTATCGCAAGCTGATCGAGCGGCTGGGCCTGCGCAAGTAAGCCCGACAAGGTGACCGGCCCAACAGCGCCCGCACCCGCGGGGCGAATCCAGTAAAGCCGGGGCGGCCCCACGGGCCGCCCCGGCTTTACGTCTATTTCCGGGCCACTCGGCCCACGCGGTTGTCACTGGCCGCGCTAACGTTCAGAGGTGTTCCCTTGCCTACTTCAACCAAAAAAACCTTCACTTGGGGCGCTCATACCGTCACCCTCGAAACAGGTGAAATCGCCCGCCAAGCGGGCGGCGCGGTGCTCGTCAACATGGACGACACCGTGGTCATCGCCTCGGTCTGCGCCTCCAGGGACGTGAAACCCGGACAGGACTTCCTCCCGCTCACCGTCGATTACGTCGAAAAGTTCTACGCTGCGGGCCGCATTCCCGGCGGCTTTTTCAAACGCGAAGGCCGCCCGACCGAAAAAGAAACACTCACCTCACGCCTCATCGACCGCCCGATCCGCCCGCTTTTCCCGGACGGCTTCTACCACGAAGTGCAGGTCATCGCCATCGTGCTGTCGCTCAACCCGGAAGTCGACGCCGACATCCCGGCGATGATCGCCGCCTCCGCCGCGCTGGCGATTTCCGGCGTGCCCTTCAACGGGCCCATCGGCGCAGCGCGCGTCGGCTATGCCGGCGGCCAGTACATCCTCAACCCGACCACCACCGAATTACAGACGAGCGAACTGAACCTCGTCGTCGCCGGCACCGCGGCGGCGGTGCTGATGGTGGAATCCGAAGCGAAAGAGCTCTCCGAAGAAGTCATGCTCGGCGCGGTCGTTTTCGGCCACGAACAGGCGAAACAAGCCATCCAGGCCATCAACGAACTGGTCGAAATCGCCGGCAAACCGGAATGGGACTGGCAAGCTCCGGCGAAAAACGACGCCCTGATCGCCCGCGTCACCGAACTGGCACACGCCGATCTGGAGCAGGCATTCGCCCTCACCGCCAAGCAGGCGCGCACCGTCCGTCTGGCAGAAATCGAAAAAGCGACCCTCGCCGCCCTCCTGAGCGATGCCGAGGACAGCCCTTCCGAAAACGACGTAAAAGAAATCCTGTTCTCGCTCGAAGCAGGCATCGTGCGCGGCCGCATCCTCAACGGCGACCCACGCATCGACGGCCGCGACACGCGCACCGTGCGCCCCATCTCCATCCGCACCGGCGTCCTGCCGCGCACCCACGGCTCGGCGCTCTTCACGCGCGGCGAAACACAAGCGTTGGTAGTCGCCACGCTCGGCACCGGGCGCGACGCGCAGATCATCGACGCCATCGCGGGCGAATACCGCGAAAACTTCATGCTGCACTACAACTTCCCGCCCTTCTCCACCGGCGAAACCGGGCGCTTCGGCGGCACCAAGCGCCGTGAAATCGGCCACGGCCGGCTCGCCAAGCGCGCGCTGCTCGCCGTACTGCCCAAGCAGGACGACTTCTCCTACACGATCCGCCTCGTCTCCGAAATCATGGAGTCGAACGGCTCCTCCTCGATGGCCTCGGTCTGCGGCGGCTCGCTCGCCCTGATGGACGCAGGCGTGCCCACCCGGTCACATGTCGCGGGCATCGCCATGGGACTCATCAAGGAAGGCAACCGCTTCGCGGTGCTCACCGACATCCTTGGCGACGAGGATCACCTGGGAGACATGGACTTCAAGGTAGCGGGCACCGAAAACGGCGTCACCGCCTTGCAGATGGACATCAAGATTCAGGGCATCACCAAAGAGATCATGCAGGTTGCCCTGTCGCAAGCCGGCGAAGGCCGCCGTCACATCCTCGCCAAAATGCGGGAAGCCATCGAAGGTGCGCGCGGCGAAGTCTCCGAATACGCACCGCGCATGATCACCCTGAAGATCAACCCCGAAAAAATCCGCGACATCATCGGCAAAGGCGGTGCGGTCATCCGCGCCATGCAGGAAGAAACCGGCACAGTGATCGAAGTCGAAGACGACGGCAGCGTAACGATCTCCAGCGTCAGCCCCGAAGGTGCGCAAGAAGCCAAGCGCCGCATCGAGGAGATCACCGCCGAAGTCGAAGTCGGCAAAGTCTACGAAGGCACCGTGCAACGCCTGCTGGATTTCGGCGCCATCGTCAACATCCTGCCGGGCCGCGACGGGCTGCTGCACATCTCGCAGATCGCCAACGAACGCGTAAACAACGTCTCCGACTACGTAAAAGAAGGCCAGCTCGTGCGCGTGAAAGTGCTCGACACCGACGAACGCGGCAAAATCCGCCTCAGCATGAAGGCGCTGCTGGAACCAACGCCCAAGGCCGAGTGAGATTTCCACCGCCCATGTAAAAGAAAAGGACGCCGCGGCGTCCTTTTCTTTTGCCAACCTTTGACCAACCCCATCCATCCGATTTTCCCGGAGCATTCGCAAAAACCTGTGGGCGCCACGCCAAACAACCTATGGGCGCCAGAAGATGCCACAAGCCGCGCACCGCAACCATAGATCATAAAAGCGTGCTGAAAAGATTCCAGCACGATCCAGCCCCGAACCTCTGGAACGGCGCGCGAATATAGCGGCACTCCAGTGGCGGCAACCCGGCAATTTCAGCCCTGCCGGATCCTTCCCTTCAACCTTTTCATGAACTCGACAAAGGCAGGGTAAAACGCCTCGAACAGCGGGTTCTCGCGATGTTCGAGCATGGCGCCGCCGAACAGCTTCAAGCCCACCGCAAAAGCGGTTGCCGTAGCCTCATCGAATTCACCGCATCCGCGCACGCGCTCCACCACCATGAACACATCATCGTGGCTGCCCGCCTCGAATCGAAGCGGCGCATCATCAACAAAAGCCCCTTCCTCACCGGCTCCCCCGCTCTCATCGGCAAGCCGTTCGACGGTAACGCGATATCTGTGCTGTTTCATGGTGCTGTTCGTTCTCTTTGTGTGGAAACTCACTCATTGCCGCCGGATCGGGCGGATTCCATTTCGACGGCCCCCGACTGTCCGCCGCCGCCCGCAGCATTGCGCTGCAAACACCATCATGCGGCTTCCAGCACGCCCCGGATGCCTGTGCGACGGCCCGGCCAAGCCCGCGAGGGTAAGCCATCATTCTAAAGCGGCCCGACCATCGCATCAACCGGCCATCGTCCCGGATGCCAGCCTGCCATCGTGGCGAACGCTCGATGCGGCAACGTAACTCGCCCCCCCAAAGTGCCCTGCCTTACGGCCGCAATAGCGCGAAAAATCCGCCGCGAGCGCCGATGACCTGCTGGAACGGACAGCAACGTTGATGCCATTTGTCATATTAATCTTTCTCAAGTAAATAAAAATAAGTCTCATTATTTACAGGCTTCAAAAATCCCTCTAAAGTAGCCTTGCGTCATTTCTTGTAGTGGCGGCCTTGGCGGGCAAGGCGCACACATGTACATCCTCAGGGGGAGCGCCATCATGAACGACTCAGAATCTCGCCATGCATCTGTATATGCCACATAGTTTATGAAAAAACCAGCTTATTTTCGGATAGTTGCCTGGATATTTGCGCTGCTCTTTTTCGGTAGCGTAGTGGGGTATGCTGGCTGGAAGATACAGCCCATCGTGCAGGAAATACACAAAGAAATTGTGAAAGTGAAAGGGTATCGATCCTTGCCCGATCCGGTAGTTGTCAAGGATGACGTGTACTGGTTTCCACTGGGAAAACAAGTATTCGCCGTCCCCAAGGCATATGTGAAAAGCTACGGTCGCAATTCTACGGATGGCAGTTTGCATGCCTTTTCGCTGCATGCGCTTTTGCCGGACTTTCAGGGATATTCCCCAAAAAATGCCGCAAAATTTAAGGTACATGGATGGGGAGACAGGATTGACATTACAGCAAGAATAGGACGTTACAATACACGAAACGAGTACACCAAATGGAATTATTATAATTTCTATCTCACACAAAAGGCTTATCTAAAAAAATATAAAGGCTTGGATCCTGTTGTTGTCAATAAAACCCCATACATTGAAATGCTTGAGTCTTCTTCCATAAGTGATTATTTCTTCCTGCTGGAAGGGGATCATGCCCTCAAAAAAATTCGATGCGCAATAAAAAAGGAAGAGTATCAAAGCCCTTCTTGCGATGATATATCAGTTTTTTATAGTAACGCAATACGCCTCCAAGTCACGTATAGCCGCGCTTATCTGAAAGACTGGGTGGCGATTGAGGATCAGGTAGTCGACCTGATCAAATCATTCGAGCGCCCTTTGGACGCTTTTCCTGAACCTTCTCATTCGGAGAATTCACCATGAACGAAAAAGAGCACAGTGGTATACTTCACCACCTCACTGCGGACGACCTAGCGCACCTAACCCAGCTTCTAAATTCCAAGCAAGTTGCCGAAGCGTGGGCTTATCTTGCCAGCAAAGGTGATGCTTATGCCGTTCTGGCATCCGATGTTGTCAAGGACGAACCAGAAAGCCTTGTGGGACAGCTGTTCCATCGCATGGTGGAATTACAATGGGAAAATACTTTGGGAAGCAGCATTTATCAGTCACAAACATTCCAAGAAGTCGCGGCCAAACATCTTGAGAACTACATTGTTTTTCTCGCTCAGCCAGAACATGATTGGCCAACTACCTACTTCATTGAGGGGAGCTATAAAAGAGCTCTGGAAGATAGCGGACTTATTCCCATAACCGCCATAGACGGCCTTTTCAGCGTCATGCAATACCATACCGATGTGCCGCTGAGTTGGGCAAACGCTATGGATTGGGGAAACCTGTTGATGGGTAGTGACGTCCGTTGGGAAGAAGAGCGGATCGCCTTGAAGTCCGACATCTTCATCAACGATATCACCTTGGACGAAGCTGTAGAGCAATTCGCGGCCAACCTTTTTGACTTGCCCCCCGATCTGATAACTCATATAGCAATTCCTGAGTTTCTGGTTGGTAATTTTGGTTTGTATATTGAACCTGTTACAACCCTGGGACCGGATACAACCGATTTCTCGAAAATAGGCCAAGCTCTCATCATGTTGACTTTATTCCAGAAATTTGGCGGAGACGTGAATGCTACCGACGTTCATGACATGCTGGAGGGTTTGGCCTCGGGCAGCGGAGAGCCGTTGACAAACGAATTGGCAGTTGAAAAACTATCCGCCGCATTGGGAATCGCTGTTTCGCCCATCACAAATGATGTTCAGCTCAAGGATGCCATAGGTAATTTGCGCATCTATCTGAATTCGCACACTGGCATCGACCTGAAAAATTTGACGAAATCTTCAACTTCGGAACTGGTCGACATTGCCACGCAGGATTCATCTACCGGACTGGCTCATGCGGCTTTTTCCAAGTAAATAAAAATGAATCTCATTATTGACATGCTTCAAAGATCCCTCTAAAGTAGCCTCGCGTCATTTATTGTAGTGGTGGCCTTGGCGGACAAGGCGCATACATGTACATCCTTAGGGAACGCCATCATGAACGACTCCGAGCACCGCTATGTGGTTGCATCCGCTACGGGATCAGCTGGTCAGGCTATCCATGCGGTTTTCTGCCTTGGTACGTCGTTGCCATTCAGGTCATGGGCAACGACCGATGTTTGTCAATGGGCGTCTTACGTGTCCGGAGTGGCAAAGTGTTAAAGGCAAAGCGGATGCGGGGTTACGTAAAGCTTGTCGCAATTGCGGTATTGCTGGCGGTAATTGTGACCCCATCGTTATATGTTGCGCAGACGAATGGAGTTTGCCTGAAGGCGGGGAGAGTGCTGAATTCGGAGGAATTGCGGCGGAGAGTGCTGGTGAATTATCTGGAGTATAGTATACAAAATTATATTTCACTTAATAGGAAGTCTGATACAGATGGATATTGGCTTGGGATTGCAAGCCCTGCAAAGGAGACCGATATCCGGAAACTTGTTGAAACGTCGTTTCATAATGAAAAATCTATCGAGGAGAATTTTGGACTTGAAATGCTTGTACGTGGCCGCAGAGATATTCCCTCAAAGAATTTTGACGTCAATGGAATTGTAGAACCTTTTTATATCATGATGTACGATACTCGTAATAGTAGTGATTGGGGCGGGATATATGTATCGAATGATATTCGAGAGATGGCCACTACAGGGCACAGGGCAATTAAGTTGCGCGAAGAAGATAAACCTTCTTGGTACGAACGTTTGTGGGGGTATGGGAATCACTATTTTTACATTCCGAGTAGCATGATTTTTCGTCAATGCTGTGATAATAGAAAGAATCGTTCCACATCGCACGAAGAATACATGAAACAAAAACATCGTTCTTATATTAAGACTCTGTCTTCGTGGAATTTTGACGTGAAATTGGGAGAGAAGCATCAAGGTGCCGCTGTAGTCTCGAACTGTGGCGGCCTGCTGACGTTTGAATCAAATGAGTGGGGTTCCAGCCGCAACATCATCAAACACGTCTCATGGACGAAAGGAGAGTAACATGGCCATGCCAACAGTCGAGCAAATAGTTTCCCGGTATCTGTTCAATCAGGACACGCCGCCGGCGAATCTCAAGGACGATACCCTCATCCGCGCTGCGGGGGCGAAAGGCGATCCACTCGAAGTCGACATGGATGAGTTCATGACAACGGGCGGAGGACGGTTCGCCGATGTGGCGCGGTTCAACTACATCCGGAATTTTCTGGATGGCAATGATTATGTGAATGGGACGCCGACTGGCGGAGTAACTCTTGCTCCTGGGACATATTCGACTGCTGATTTATTGAGGGCATATGGTTTCAATCCAGTTGTCCCGCCCACTCTTGGCATAAGACAATATTGGCATGGCGCACTTGATTCAGACTATGTCGAGCGTTCCTACGTGTTCGGGTCGGGCGATTTCAAAATCAATGATGATGCTTGGTTCCAAGTCAACGCCGATGGTACAAGGGAAATTTCCAATATTTGTGTTGTACCCGTAAATGACAACTTCGACTACGAAAGCGACAGTACGCTTGCCACTATTACCAATATTCTGTCAGAGGGTATCATTGATCCATACCAGATCGGCAGGCAGGTCCCGATTGAATTCGTCGGATCGGTCGTGGCAAGGCAGCATCTCACCAATGCCGATGTGCCTGCGCTGAATGCCAGAAATGAAGCCGCGATAAATGCAGAGTCGGCGGCAAAAGCAATCGTGTTTCTCGACGTCATCAATCCTGTACCAACGATGACTCCAGGCTACATTGGTCTCTTTACCTCGCTTTTGCAAGATTTGGAAGATAAAGGAGTCATTAGCTACCGGGATAGTAATGGCCATTTCGTCATATACGATGGCGTAGACGAAAACCATGATGGCAATGTCGATATGGCTTCAATGCTGGCCGAAAATCAATGGGAGGTTGGAGCGGCAATCATTGGAGGGGGTGGCGATGATCGTTTGTTTGGTATTTATGGGCCAGACGAACTTTACGGAGGTAAAGGCAACGACGTTTTGACCGGCAGAGGCGGCGACGATTATCTTGACGGCGGCGAGGGAAACGACACCCTCTATGGCGACTCTGGCGACGATTATCTTGAAGGCGGCGCGGGCGACGACACCCTTGAAGGCGGCACGGGAAACGACATCCTTGATGGCGGCGCGGGCGACGATATTTTGACCGGTGAGGACGGCGACGACTATCTCTTCGGCGACGCGGGCGACGACTATCTCGAAGGCGGCGCGGGTGACGACTATCTCGAAGGTGGTGCGGGAAGCGACGTCTACCGTGTCGGCAACGGCCACGACACGATTTGGGACGCCGATGGCAAGGGAGTTGTACGTTTCGGCACTACCCTGCTCGACGGCGGCGCGAACGTTCAGGGCGGCTGGCTCAGCCGGGACGGGAAATATACCTACACGATGGTTGGAGACGACCTGCTCGTCCGGCCTGCGGGCACGGACGTGAATACCGCTGCGGACACCGTCACCATCAAGAACTTCCAGAACTACGACCTGGGCATCGTCCTGGGCAACCGCCTGACGACCGACCCCGCCCGCTTCGACCAGATTTATGCCAGCACCGGCAATGACATCATCGATACGCTGGATCAGGACGACGTCGTCATCGCCGGAGATGGAAACGACATCATCCATGCGGGCACCGGCAACGACATCATCTGGGGCGAGTGGGGCAACGACATTATCTATGGAGAAGACGGGCTGGACTATCTCGACGGCGAAACCGGCAACGATTTGATCTACGGCGGCAATGGCGCGGACTTGATCGAAGGCGGCGCGGGCAACGACATCCTGTACGCCGACAATGGCCCGGAAGACCTCGCGCAAGCCGCCGCGAGCGGGCAGGGCGACTGGCTCGATGGCGGCGCGGGCGACGACACGCTCAACGGCAGCGCCCGCAACGACTTTCTGGCGGGCGGCGCGGGCAACGACATCCTGCGGGGTGGCGCGGGCAACGATGTATTGACTGGGGATGGCGAGTACCGGCCCTTTTATCAGTTCGATTACTATGAAGTCATAGACTTGACCGGACTGCAAATGCAGATCGAACTGAACGCGCTGCTTGCGACCCTTGGGGGCATGGCCAGCCTGCCCATGGACGTTTTATATACGCTCAGTCAACTGCAAAACGGAGAAACCTTCCTGCCGCCTATCGGATCGGGCAAGGTCGGCGCAATCTGGACATGCCATGTCCCCACAGCGGCCTATCCCAGAGGATATTGGGAACGAACCGCGCCAACATATCAGCTCTCTCCCAAACCGCTCGCGCACACCTGGACGGTGACGCACGATGGCAACGGCGGCTTTACGCTTATGCCGCAATTGGCCCGCGACGCCAGCCAGTTCATCGCGGCGGCCGCAGGCGGCGGCGACGACTACCTCGAAGGCGGCAAGGGCAATGACACGCTCTACGGCGGAGTGGACAACGACTATCTATTTGATTTACATCGAAAATGGTACGTGAAATCCGATGCAGGCGTTGATGATCGGTCAGTGCGGATGGCGGCGTAGACAGCATTAAGCATGCAGGTTTCTTTCCGATAAATAAAAATAAGTCTCATTATTTATAGGCTTCAAAAATCCGTCTAGGGTAGCTCCACGACATTTCTTGTAATGACTATCTTGGTGGGCAATCCGATGAGTTTCGCCGATGTTCAAAATATGGTGGGCGCTTGGGGGCTGTCGGGCGACGGGGGATCACTCATGATTCATGGGGAGTGCAAATGCTTCGTTTTTTCCTTTTCATGGCCAGTGTGATGGCGACCAGCATGGGCACTGCCGGTGGTGTTTCACCGTGCCCCGTCGACACAGTGTCGATCCAGATCATGACCCCAGGGCGCGACGACTCCGAGATTAGACGCTCTGTCGCCGAGCTATCCGATTCCGATCTGCATTTTCGCGCCTTCGTGACGGCTGTTACGGAGCGCGTCGCGGCCCGGCTGGCCAAGGACAAGCTTTGCATAAAAGGTGCCGAAAGCATGGAAAGCATGGAAAGCACTGAGAGGAAGAATCGCTCCTTGCTTCAATTCGTGCACTGGCCTCTCGCTATTGAACGCAATTATCTCGTCCCGGCGCTACCACTAGTTCCACTGCGTCCACCCGGCAGTTGCTGGATTTCCAGCCCCTGGATAGACCTTGACCTTGTGCGGAGGCCGGTTCCGTCAATCCGCAGTGTCGTTCGCTGGAACCAACGCCAACTACTTGCCGATCAGGCGGTGCTAGCCGGTGTGCAAAATGTGCTGCCAGGCGTGGCGATGCCGCTGGCACGAACGGAATTAATGAAATTTGCATGGGACTATGGGAATTATGGGGACTCTAAGCACTATGCGAATTCGCCCCTTGAACCGGTAGTAAAGCAGATGGAAGAGCGCACACCGCCGGATATTCTGTGGCTGTTCCGCCATTCTTCGCGGACACGTGCGCCCTTCATAGACAACGTAGGCGACACCATGTCTATAGCAACAAAAAAGGGCGCGGAGAGCTACACAAAGCTCGTCCTTGCGCTAATCGATCGCTGTTTTGGCTCTGACGGGGCGAAGCCAACGAGCTTTTATTACAACAGCATTCTAGACGCCGCCGATTTGATCCCGCTTGAGCAATACAGGATCGACACGCCGATTCGTTGAGTTGAAACTGTCACAAGGAGAAATCTCATGAGTTTCACTGATGTTCAAAACAAGACAACGATCACCGGATTTTCGGATGCCGACAAGACAACGATCCTTGCGGCGATACAAACCGCCTATGAGGGATCCGCTACCGCTAGGGCGATGTTCGATGACTGGATTTCCGCAGGCAAAATAGTCAGTCCTGAACAACCCGCAATAGCCTGCACTGACACCCATTCAGTCTGCCGTTTCCTCTATCCGCCGCGATGACATCAATAAACCATCGAGCCAGAATGGGCGCAAAAAGAA
>JAIRXQ010000033.1 GCA_031268195.1 Azoarcus sp.
GCGGCCGCCATGCCCGCGTCCGCTTGACCCTGGCCCGCGCGGAGAAGCGCCCGGCCGCGTTCAGGAAGCACGAGACGCCGCTTTGGATGCGGGTGGATTTGAGTTATTGAGGTGGGCAGGGCTCATCGTCCAGTGTTCACCCGATTGCCCTGCGTTCTATCTGCTGTTTTCCGATCCGGTGCAGTTTTTCTATGGGGTGGCGGTCATTGCGCTATTTGGCTTCGCGCTGTTCATTTTGTGTCTCATCTTGATTTAAATTGATGAAAAGCGGTCGCCGGCCCCGCCCAGAGAATGCTACTCCCCTCCGTACCATGAATGGTCAGGCTGATACGAGCGCTTCTTGCACCACATGGCACGCTGCGGGTAGATACCGATACAAAGTTGATGGCCCGACGCCTAGCCGCCGCACTACATCTGCGACTGTAATTTCGGGATCAGCCAAAAGCGCCCGGGTTTCTTTTAGGTCTTTATCAGATAGCACACGCGGCCGACCTCCTTTTCGACCACGTGACCGTCGTGTTTGAGCCACGCCAGGATGGCCGAGGTGTCGATCACCATGCGCCGTACTCTTTGTAACCCAGAACTTCGTTGTCACTGCGTGTGTCGTGCGGCGTTTGCGGCGGAATCGCATCGATTTCCTGTGTGAGTTTGGCGAGTCGCTGGCGTAGCGGTGCTCTGTGCGGAGTCAGTCCACGCATCTCGGCCAGCGACAATAGCCCCGCGCGCATGACTTCAGCGACGGAGACACCATCGGCGGCTGCGATGCTCTCCGCCAAGCGTTCCATCTGCGCGTCTTCTATCATGATGGTCATGTTTTTCTCCCGATAACCGATCACATCGTGGCTAATTTGGGAGATTAAAACTCAGTTGGCGTGCAGTTGTTTTCTGAAAATGACAGCCGTCCCAAAAACGACAGAAAACGAAAGGTTGCGAACCGCCTCGATGCAAGCCTTTGTGCGTAAACGAAAAAATGTCCGCGTGCACGATCGCGACATTCGTGCGATGCCCTGATTTCACTGCCCGTAGAACGGCCTGTCCTCGACCGGGACGCGCGAAGAAGGCGACGGCGCAGGCGAAGGCGACGCGCGGCGCTCGCCGGGAGACAGTCCGAATAAGGTATTGAACCAGTCGGAATCTTCTTCGGCCGCTTGCTTCAGGCCCGGCGGAGGATTCTCGGCATAGTAAACATCCTGATAAGCGCCGTTGCCCGCCAGGGCGCTGTTGAGTCCGGCCGGGCGCGGCGCGGCGATTTCCGGCATGCCGGCCAGCGCGGCGCGCATGTAGTCGACCCAGATCGGCAGCGCGGCGACGCCGCCGGTTTCGCCCTTGCCCATGTTGCGCGGGGTCGGAAAACCGATCCACGACACCGCCACCACTTGCGGGTTGTAGCCGCAGAACCATGCGTCGACGAAATCGTTGGTGGTGCCGGTCTTGCCCGCGAGATCGCCCCGGTTCAACGCTCTGGCGCGCGCGGCGGTGCCGCGTCGCACCACGTCCTGCAACATCGAGTTCATCACCCACGCGTTGCGCACATCGACCGCCTTGGGGGCGTTTTGTCCCGCAACCGGCAGCGTGACGCGGGCAATCGCCCTGCCGTCGCTGTCCTGAATTTCCTTGATGACGTGAGGGCTGATGCGATAGCCGCCGTTGGCGAACACAGCGTAGGCGGTCGCCATCTCCCACGGCGTCACCGAACCCGCGCCGAGCGCCATCGTGAGGTAGGGCGGATGATGGGCGGCGTTAAAGCCGAAGTGTTCGAGATGGCCTTGCGCGTAACGCGGCGTGATGTCTTGCAGGACACGGATGGCCGGGATGTTCTTCGAGTGCGCCAGCGCATCGCGCAGGGTGATGATGCCGCTGAATTTGTTGTCGTAGTTGTGCGGCGTCCATTCCTTGCCCGCCGCGCCGCCTGCCGGGAAATACAGGGGTTCGTCGGCGATCAGCGTCCCCGGTGCGTAGCCTTTTTCGAGGCTGGCGGAATAGATGAAAGGCTTGAAGCTGGAACCGGGCTGGCGCTCGGCCTGCGTGACGTTGTTGAATTGCCTGCGGTTGTAGTCGAAGCCACCGACCAGCGCGCGCACCGCGCCGGTCTTGGCGTCGAGCGACAATAGCGCCGCTTCGATTTCCGGCAATTGCGCGATTTCCCAATCCTTGCTGCCTTTGTGGAGGCGAACCAGCGCGCCGCGCCGGATCTGGCGCATTTTCGGCGCTTTCGCGCCCAGCATGGGGGCGACAAAGCGCAGGCCGCTCTCCGGGACGACGATGAGGCGGCCGCGCCGATAGACGGTGACTTCTCTGGCCGTCGCTTTGACGACCACGCCGGCGAGCAGATCGCCGTAGTCGCGCGCCTGCGCGATTTCTTCGCCGAGCGCCTCTTCGTTGATCTTGCCGTCCGGCAGGGTGAGGTATTTTTCCGGGCCGCGATAGCCGTGGCGGCGGTCGTAATCCAGCACGCCCTTGCGCAAGGCTTCGTAGGCGGCTTCCTGTTCGGCGCGCTTCACGGTGGTGATGATCTTGTAGCCGCCTTCGTAGGCTTTGTCGCCGTACTTTTCGACCGCGATCTGGCGCGCGATCTCCGCGATGAATTCGGCATGCACGGACGGCCTGGCCGCATTGCGCGCGGCGCTGCCGGAGGCGATGCCCACGGGCTCTTTCAGGGCTTGCTGGTACTGCGCCTCGCTGATGAACCTGGCTTCACGCATGCGGCGCAGCACGTATTGCTGGCGTTGCCGGGCCCGCGCCATGTTGGAGATCGGGTTGGCCACCGTGGGCGCTTGCGGCAGGCCGGCGAGCATGGCGGCTTCGGCAAGGGTGATTTCCGAGAGGCGCTTGCCGAAATAAATCTGCGCGGCGGCGGAAAAGCCGTAGGCGCGCTGGCCGAGGAAGATCTGGTTGATGTACAGCTCGAAGATCTGGTCTTTCTTCAGGTTGTGTTCGATTTTGAGCGACAACAGGATTTCGTAGAGCTTGCGGTTGTACGTGCGTTCGCGGGAGAGAAAAAAGTTGCGCGCCACCTGCATGGTGATGGTGGAGGCCCCCTGTCCGCGCGAGCCGGAGCGCAAATTGCTAAAGAAAGCGCGCGCCAGGCCGATAAGGTCGATACCCATGTGGTCGTAGAAGTTTTCGTCTTCTGCGGCAAGCAGGGCCAGCTTGAGTCTGTCGGGAACGTCCTTGATTTTGACCAGCTGACGCCGCTCATCGCCGAACTCGCTGATGAGCGCGCCATCGGCGGTGTAGACACGCAGGGGAATGCGTGGCCGGTAATCGGTCAGGGCTTCGAGAGACGGCAAGTTGGGCCATGCAAGCACGGAGACCACGGCCAACGTGACCACGCCGATCGTTATCAGCGCCATCAGCGCGACGAGCGGGTATAGGAGCCAGCGCATCATGTGTTCGTGTAAAAGTACGCAAACCCCATTATATCGGCAGGCAAGCGCGCCGGGCGGCCGAACGCGCCCGCGCCGCGCCATCCGGGCAAGTTCTATCGTGGAAAGTCCTGTCACGCCGAACGCCCGGCCTGCGCACTATTTGCTTTTTGCGCTCCGATCGCCTGCTTACACTGAATTCCAGGTTCCCGGTAGATCCCCAACTCCCAGCAGAACCTTGCTGCCGTCCATACATAATGAAATCAAAGGACTCTCTCCGTGACTGACATCTCTCTTTTTGGCTCGAAATCGCGCCAACTTGCGGGGCTGGACATCTCCTCCTCGTCGATCAAGCTGGTCGAACTGAGCAACGGCGACCGCGGCGGCTTGCGCGTCGAGCGCTTCGTGATCGAGGCACTGCCGCGCGAAGCCGTGGTGGATGGCAACATTGCCAACTTCGATGCCGTCACCGAAGGCGTGAGCCGCACCCTGCGCCGCGCCGGTTCGGGACTCAGGAACGTGGCCATCGCCCTGCCGGCCTCGGCGGTATTTACCAAGAAGATCATCCTGCCCGCCGGTCTGCGCGAAATGGACATGGAAATGCAGGTCGAATCCGAGGCCGCGCAATACATTCCCTTCGCGCTCGAAGAGGTCAACCTCGATTTTCAGGTGATCGGCCCCACCGGCTCACCCGATGAAGTCGAAGTGCTGGTCGCCGCGTCGCGCAAGGAAAAAGTGGAAGATCGCGTTGGCGCGGTCGAAGCCTGCGGTCTGAAAGCGGTGGTGGTCGACATCGAATCGCTGGCGCTGGAGGCCGCCTTCGAACTGGTGGCGCGCCAGCTTCCCGGCGCGAGCTCGGATGGCAAGCTGGTGGCGCTGGTCGACATCGGCGCGGCGGTGACGAATTTCTCCGTGCTGCGCAACGGACAGCGGCTCTATGCGCGCGAACAAGCGTTCGGCGGCAAACAGCTCACGCAGGACATCGCTCGCCAGTACGGAATGAGTCCTGACGAGGCCGAAGCCGCCAAGCGTTCGGGCGGCCTGCCGGAAGACTACGCGGTCGATCTGCTGCAACCGTTCATGGACAGCCTCGCGCTCGAAGTCTCGCGCGCCCTGCAATTTTTCTTCACCTCCACGCAATACAACGAGATCGACTATCTCGTGCTCGCCGGGGGCTGCGCGGTGATTCCCGGGCTGGCCACCGTGGTCGGCGCGCGCACGCAAGTCAAAACCATCGTCGCCAATCCCTTCGCGAACATGTCCGTCACCGCGAAATCCGGCGCCAAGAAACTGCTGGCCGAAGCGCCCTCCCTGATGGTGGCGTGCGGGCTGGCCTTGCGGAGATTCGACGCATGATCCGGATCAATCTACTCCCGCACCGCGAGGGAAAACGCCGGGAGCGGCGGCAACAGTTCTACACGCTCTCCGGCATGATGATCGCGCTCGGCGCGGCCATCTGGCTGCTGGTGCACATGGTCAATTCCGCCGCCGTCGACAGTCAGACCGCGCGCAACGGCATTTTCGAGACCCAGATCGCTGAGCTCGACAAGGAGATCTCCGACATCAAGAGCCTGCGCGAGCAGATCGACCGGCTGGTCGCGCGCAAGCGGGTGATCGAAACCTTGCAGAGCAACCGCGCCGAAACCGTGCATCTGTTCAACGAGCTGCCCGCGCGGGTGCCGAGCGGCGTCTATCTGGTCTCGATCCAGCAGACCAACGACAAGATCACCCTGAAAGGCTTCGCGCAATCCAACGCGCGCGTCTCCTACCTGATGAGCAGCCTCGACGCCTCGCCGTTTCTGGAGCGCCCCGAACTGAAGGAGAGCAAAGCACAGGAACTCAATGGGCGGCGCGTCTATAGCTTCGAGGTCAATTTCTACATCGAACACTCCGCGCCGGACAGCGAACAGGCGACGGAGGCCGCCGCGCCACCGGCCCAAAAGGGGTAAGCCGAAATGGACTTCACGTTCGATCTCCAACGTTTGAAAAACGACTTTCAGGGCCTGAATTTCGAAGACCCCGGCGTATGGCCGCTCACGCCACGCCTTGTCGCCTTCGCCGCCTTGTTCATCGGCACCATCGTGCTCGGCGGACTCATCGACTGGCGCGATCAGTGGGGAACGCTCGCGCAGGCGCATGAGGAAGAAAGCACCCTGCGCGACAGCTGGCTCGCCAAGAAACGCCAAGCCGTCAATCTCGACGAATACCGGCGGCAGCTCGAAACCATCAACCGTCAGATCGACACGCTGGTCAAGCAGCTGCCGGGCAAGGCCGAAATGGATTCGCTCCTCTCCGACATCAACCAGGCCGGGCTTGGGCGCGGCTTGCAGTTCGACCTGTTCCAGCCCGCACCGGACGAACTCCTCGAATTCTATGCCGCGGTGCCGGTCAAGATTTCCGTCACCGGCAGCTATCACGACATCGGTGAATTCGTCAGTGACGTCGCCAAGATGCCGCGCATCGTCACCATCAAGAATCTGGTGCTCACGACCGAGACGCCCAACCCGAAGAACAAGAACGAAAAGGCCGTCTATGACGGACGACTGCGCCTGAATGCGACCGCCGAAACCTATCGCTATCTCGAAGAAGATGAATTGGCCAGGCAGCAAGGAGGCAAAAAATGAAAAGCACGCTTGCTTTGCTGGTGTGCGCCGCCTTGGTGTCCGGCTGCGCGAACGATCAGGAAGACATCCAGAAATGGATGAACGAGCAGGCCGCCGGAATGCGGGGCGCGGTCAAGCCGCTGCCGGAAATCAAGATTTTCCCGGTGGTCGAATACTCATCGGTGGACGAAATGGAGCCGTTCAACGCCACGCGCATCGAGCCGACGAAGCCCGACAAGCCGCGCCTGAACGACCCGCGCCTCGACCCCGACCGGCAACGCGAGCCGCTGGAGGCGTACTCGCTGGAATCACTCAGAATGGTGGGAATACTCGGGAAGGGGAAAGAGATTCATGCCCTCATTCAGGCCGACAGCGCGCTCTACGAAGTGCGCATCGGCAACTTCATGGGACGAGACTACGGCAAGGTCATCGCGATCAGCGAAGACGCGCTGGAGCTTCAGGAGTTGATCGAGGACACGAACGAAGGATGGACGCAACGTAACAGATCATTGCAGCTACACGAGCGGCAGGAGGCAGGAAAATGAGGCAGAAACTAGGCGTATTGTTGCTCGCGGCGGCGACGGGATGGTTCATCCCGGCGCACGCGCTCGGCGCGCAACCCAAAGAGTTGATGATCGAGCCGCCCGCAGCGGGCATCGGTCTGAACAACATCCAGTCATTCGACGTCGCTGACGACGGCGGCACGCTCTACGTGCGCCTGAAGTTGCAGGAGCCGCTCAAAGCGACGCCCGCCAGTTTCACCGTGGCCAACCCGCCGCGCATCGCGTTCGATTTTCCCGCCACCGGCAACGCGCTCGGCACCAACCTGCAAAGCATCGAGCGCGGCGACCTGCGTAGCGCGAACATCGTGCAAGTAGGCGATCGCACCCGACTGGTACTCAATCTGGCCCGCCTGCTGCACTACACCGCCCAGGCTTCCGGCAACACCCTGACCATTGCCTTGGCGCCTGCGAACGGCGCGGCAAGCCCCACTCCCACGAGCGTGACACCGCACATCGCCACAGCCGCGGCGCCCGCCGCAAAGCCGCACACCGGCTCGCCCAGCCTTGCCGCACCCGTGCAGGCAGCGACGGTCAGCGCGGGCCAAACCGTCAATGACATCAACTTTCGCCGTGGCGCGGCGGGCGAAGGGCGCGTCGTCGTCCAGCTCTCCGAAGCCAACACCGGCGTCGACGTACGTCAGCAAGGCGGCAAACTCATCGTCACCTTCCTCAAGACGGCGCTGCCCGATAACTTGCGCCGCCGCTCGGATGTGACCGACTTCGGCACTCCGGTCAGTTCGCTGCTCGCGGAACAGCAAGGCGAAAACGTTCGCCTCACCGTCACCCCGTCCGGGCTGTGGGAGCACAACGCCTACCAGAGCAACGACCAGTTCGTCCTCGAAGTCAAACGTGTCGTGGAAGACCCCAACAAGCTCGTGCAGCGGGGCAATGGACGGGTCAAGTACGCGGGCGACAAGCTCTCGCTCAACTTCCAGAATGTCGATGTGCGCTCCGTGCTGCAAGTGGTCGCGGACTTCACCGACTTCAACATCGTCACCTCCGACTCCGTGCAGGGCAATCTCACCCTGCGCCTGAAAGACGTGCCGTGGGATCAGGCCCTGGACATCATCCTGCAAGCCAAGGGGCTGGACATGCGCAAGAGCGGCAACGTGATCTGGATCGCGCCGGGCGAAGAACTCGCCGCGCGCGAAAAGATGATCAACGAAGCCCGCGCGCAGGTCGAAGAGCTGGAGCCGCTGCAAACCGAGAGCTTCCAGGTCAACTATCACAAGGCCGGGGAAATCAGCAAATTCCTGCAAGCCAAGGGCCAGACCGTGCTCTCCAAGCGCGGCAGCGTGGTGGGCGACGAGCGCAGCAACAAGGTCTTCGTCACCGACGTGGGTTCGAGGCTGGGCGATGTCCGTCGCGTCATCAGCGAAATCGACATCGCACCCAAGCAGGTGCTGATCGAAGCCCGCATCGTCGAAGCGGGCAAGACCTTCTCGCGCGACCTCGGCGTACGACTCGGTTATGGCGACACCAAACTGAAGAACCTTGGCAACGGCGCACAAGTCGGCTTTGGTCACAGCAGTTTTGCCAAGTACGAACCGGGAAGGCTGCCCGACCCCAACGACCCGCAGGACCTTGGCGTACCGCCAACCTTGACCGAAGCGGGGCCGGGCGACTCGTATAACCGTTGGGATATTTTCCCTGGAACACCAGGGAACGGAGCAAGCGGCGCGCCGGCTTCGAGCGGCGCCGGCTATGGCCTCGAAAATCCGTTCCTGCAATTGGGCCTGACCCTGGTCAACAAGGACATGACGCGCTTTCTGAACATCGAGCTGCAAGCACAAGAAACCGACGGCAAGCTGCGCATCGTCTCCAGCCCGCGCGTGCTCACCGCCAACAACGTCGAAGCCCTGATCGAACAAGGCAAGGAAATTCCGTATCAGGAAGCGAGCAGTTCCGGTTCGACCAGCGTCTCGTTCAAGAAAGCGGTGCTCTCGCTGAAGGTGAAGCCGCAAATCACCCCGGATGGCCGCTTGCAACTGACCATTCAGGTCAACAAGGACAACGCCCTGATGGAAGAAAGTGTGCGCGGCGTGCCGCCCATCGAAACCAAGAGCGTCAAAAGCGATGTGCTGATCGAAAACGGCGGCACCGTGGTGATCGGCGGCATCTATCTCGAAGAAGAACACAACAGCGTCTCGAAAGTGCCGCTACTGGGTGACATCCCCTTCGTCGGCGCCTTGTTCCGCACCACCAACAGGTCGACCGACCAACGCGAACTGCTGGTATTCATTACGCCGCGCATCGTCGAAGATTCCCTGTCCCTGCGCTAGAGCGCGGCATCAGCACTGTTGCTGCTATGATTCAAGGCGGTGTCTCCCCGGAGATGCCGCCTTTTTTATCCGCCTTCATCCGGCGCCAACCAGCGACAACGAAACCTGTGACCTGTTTGATCCTGATCGGCATGATGGGGGCCGGCAAAACCACCGTGGGGCGGGAACTGGCACGGCGGCGCAACGTGCGTTTCGCCGACTGCGACCACGAATTGATGTCCCGCACGGGAGTCTCGATTCCGATCATCTTCGATATCGAAGGCGAAGCCGGTTTTCGCCGCCGCGAAGCGCAGATGCTGGCCGAACTCACCGCCGAGCCAAACATCGTCATCGCCACCGGCGGCGGCGTGGTGCTCGATCCCGCCAACCGCGCCCTGCTCACCCAAACCGGCACGGTCATCTACCTCGATGCGCCGCCGCACGTCCTCTGGGAACGCACCCGCCACGACCGCAACCGCCCACTCCTGCAAGTGGAAAACCCGCGCGAACGCATTGCCGAACTGCACCGCCTGCGCGACCCGCTCTACCGCGAAGTGGCCGACATCGTCGTGCACAGCGAACGTGGCGGCTTCACATCGATGGCAAACCAGATCGAAAAAGCGCTGGCCGACTTCGAGACACCCCCCCCATGCACACACCCCCCATGCACACCCTGACCGTCGCCCTCGGCGCGCGCAGCTACCCGATCCACATCGGCCGCGACATCCTCGATCGCGCCGATCTCGTCATCCCGTACCTGCGCAGCCCAAAAACCTTCGTCGTCACCAATGATGTCGTCGGCCCGCTCTACTTCGAGCGCTTCGCCGCCGCCCTGCGCCGCGCCGGGGTGGAGGTCGCCGCCGTCACCCTGCCCGATGGCGAAGCGCACAAAGATTGGCAAACCCTCGAACGCATTTTCGATGCCCTGTTGCGCCAGCGTTGCGAACGCTCCACCCCCCTCATCGCCCTCGGCGGCGGCGTCGTCGGTGACATGAGCGGCTTCGCGGCGGCCTGCTACCAGCGCGGCATGCCCTTCATCCAGGTGCCGACCACGCTGCTCGCGCAGGTCGACTCCTCCGTCGGCGGCAAAACCGCGATCAACCACCCCCTTGGCAAAAACATGATCGGCGCGTTCCACCAGCCGCGCCTCGTGCTGGCCGACACCGCCGTCCTCGCCACGCTGCCCGCCCGCGAACTCTCGGCGGGGCTGGCCGAAGTCATCAAAATCGGCATCATCCGCGACGCCGAATTCTTCGCCTGGCTGGAACAGCACATCGACGCCCTGCGCGCCCAAGACCCAGAGGCGCTCGCCTTCGCCATCGAACGCTCCTGCCGCAACAAAGCCGACATCGTCGCCGCCGACGAAACCGAGCAAGGCGTGCGCGCGCTCCTCAACCTCGGCCACACCTTCGGCCACGCCATCGAAACCGGACTCGGCTATGGCCAATGGCTCCACGGCGAAGCCGTTGCCGCCGGCACCGCGATAGCCGCCGAACTCGCCCGCCGCCTCGGCTGGCTGGACGCGGAAGATGCGGCGCGCATCGAACGCCTGCTGGTACGCGCCGGCTTGCCCGTTTTCAGCCCGCCATTGGGCGAAGCCCGCTATCTGGCGCTGATGGCGCACGACAAAAAAGTAGCAGCGGGCAAATTGCGTTTCGTCCTCCCGCGCAAGATCGGGGAGGCGGTGGTGACGGAAGAAGTGGCGCCCAGCGACGCGGCAGCGGCCATTGCGGCGCGCTGCCGCTGACACAACGAGTTTCAGAGATAGGGTTTCGGAGACGCCGGGCTACATCATCCCGGCGTGATCGCACCGGAAATACGTGCCGGCGCACCGCGCCGCCACGTATCGATCGGTTCTTGTGGGGGCGGATGCTCATTGCCCCCGCCCGGTCAAAACGGAATATCGTCGTCGAAATTTCCGAAACCGCCCGACGCCGGCTTTTGCGGCGCGGCCTGCGATACAGGTTGGGATTGGGATTGCGATGCAGCCTGCGCAGCCGGGGGTGCGGAGCGTTCCCAGCCGCCGTCATCGCCACGCGCGGCGGGCTCGCCGCCGCCTTCGCGACGGCCGAGCATCTGCATCGCATCAGCGCGGATTTCGGTGGAATAGCGATCCTGCCCGGTCTCCTTGTCCTGCCATTTGCGCGTCTGCAAACGCCCTTCGACATAGATTTGGCTGCCCTTTTTCAAGTACTGCGCGACGATTTCAGCGAGCTTGCCGAAGAACACCACACGGTGCCATTCAGTCGCCTCGCGCCGCTCGCCGCTGGCCTTGTCCTTCCATGTCTCGGTGGTCGCCACGGTAACGTTGGCGATCGCATCGCCGCTGGGCATGTAGCGCGTTTCAGGGTCGCGGCCCAGATTGCCGATGAGGATTACCTTGTTGACGGATGCCATGTCATTTCTCCAGAAAGTTTGTTCGTGACCGGGTTTATATCAGTTATCGGGCACATGTGCTTCCCTTACGGGCAGCGACAGCGTGCAGGTGACGACAAGCCACGCGAGCGCCAGCATCGCACAGGCAATGCCCACAGCGATTTCGCCAAAATGCTGCGCCAGCCAGCCCCCCGCGGAGCCGCCAATGAACAGGCCGGCGGATTGCAGGGTGCTATAGACACCAAGCGCCGTGCCCTTGATACGCGGCGGCGCGAGGCGCGAAATCAATGACGGCTGCGTAGCCTCCAGAATATTGAAGGCGACGAAAAAAAGCGTCAACCACACGCCGAACAGCCAGACGTTGCCCGCCATCAAATGCAGGCCGACCTGCACGAACGCAAGCAGCGCCACCGCGCCGCTGAGCGCCTGCTTGAGCCGTCCGCCGCGCTCGGCGGCGATCACCACCGGAATCATCACCGCGAAAGAAAGCAGCACGGCGGGCAGATACACTTTCCAGTGCTCCGGCAACGCCAGCCCGCCGCGCGCAACGATGGCCGCGGGCACCGTCACCCACATCATCATCTGGATCAGGTGCAACACAAAAACGCCGAAGTTGAGCTTCATCAGCGATTTGTCGCGCAGGATGTCGGCCAGCGTACCGCCCGCCCCATGCGCCGCAACGGGCGTTTTCGGCGCGGCGGGCACCACCCACCCCACCAGCGCCATCGCGCCGAGGGCGAGCGCCGCCGTCAGCCAGAAGATGCCCGCCATGCCGATGACGGCGTAGAGCACGGGCGCGGCCACCATCGAGAGCGCGAACACCAGCCCGATGCTGGAGCCGATCATCGCCATGACCTTGGTACGGTGCTGCTCACGGGTCAGATCGACCGCGAGCGCCGTCACCGCGGCCGAAATCGCCCCCGCGCCTTGCAGGGCGCGCCCCACGATCACCGTGTAAATATCCCCCGCCAGCGCAGCCACGGCGCTGCCGAGCACATAGAGCACGAGTCCGAACAAGATGACCGGCTTGCGCCCGAAGCGATCAGAGGCCACGCCAAAGGCGATTTGCAAGAACGCCTGCGTGATCCCATAAGCCCCGATCGCCAGCCCAACGTAAATGGTGTTGTCGCCGCCCGGAATCGTTTGCGCATGCACGGAAAACACCGGCAGGATCAGGAACAGCCCAAACATGCGAAAGGCAAAGACAACCGCAAGACTCACTCCGGCGCGGCGTTCGGCGGAACTCATGGCGGGACTGGCGGGGGAGGACACGGGGCGGGCGCAAGCTGATCGAAGGGGGGCGATTCTAGCACCGGGACGGCAAACGGACGCTCGGACGACTCGCCCGCCCGGCGCAATCACCGACAATTTGTGAGTTGCCCTTCACATCGAGCCGAGAACATGTGACAATAAATTAGTCCGTTTTTTTCAAAATTCAACCACATCAATATCAACAACTTATGAGCATTTTGGACGAAACAAACAAGATATCATCAGATTTAGCCCAGATTGTTCGGCTCGCGCTTGCCGAACAGACTGAGGACGTTCGTCTGTACGTAGCTCGCCTTGTCCGCAAGTACCGCACCACGGATCCTGAACTGGCAGAGCAACTGGATCGATACCTTCGAACCAAGGCACCACGATCTGGCGCTCCGCTGCGCAGAGCCACCCAACCGGCACAGCCCGGGCAAGCGCTGCCTGTTGACGATGAATCCCGCCTGTCTCTGCTCAAAGTATTCAAGGACGTTCCTGATCGAGAAACGCCACTGTTATCACAGGATGTCGAAGAAAACCTGCTTCAACTGATCGAGGAACGCCGTCAGTCAAAGCGTCTGGCCGCGTCCGGGCTGAGTCCTACACGGTCAGCCATTTTCGTCGGCAAGCCCGGAGTAGGTAAAACCCTGACCGCACACTGGCTGGCAACAAGGCTCAAGGTACCCCTCTACGTTCTCGATCTCACTGCGGTCATGAGCAGCCTGCTCGGTCGCAGCGGCAGTAACCTTCGTGCCGCACTCGACTTTGCCAAGCGAAGCCCCTGCGTTCTGCTGCTGGATGAAATAGATGCCATTGCCAAACGACGCAGTGACGATACCGACATTGGCGAACTCAAGCGGCTGGTCACCGTCATCTTGCAGGAAGTAGACGAATGGCCTGCGACTGGATTACTGCTGGCCGCTACGAATCACCCGGAGTTGATCGACCCGGCCTTATGGCGGCGATTCGATTTGGTCGTTGAGTTCAAATTGCCGGACATGATGTCCATCAAGGCCGCGCTCAAGCAGTTTCTCGGGCCTGACTTTGGGCTGTTTGGTCGATGGATCGATATTCTGGCTTTTGCTTTCAACGGTGAATCGTTCAGTGACATCGAACGAGACATTCAACGGTTCCGCCGTGCCATTGCACTCGGCACCGCATCGGACGCCGATCTGATCGAAGAATTCGTCAAATCACGAGCGGTCGCCCTGGATCGGCAAGGGCGGATCGATCTGGCGGTATTGCTTGCAAAACAAACCCGACTGTCCCAGCACACCATCTCTGATATCACAGGCGTCAGCCGAGATACCATCCGCAAATATTCAGCGGAACAAACGCCCAATACCAGAAAAACACCCCGGAGAAAATCTGACCAATGCGCCAAACCAACTTTTTGATCGGACGCGGTGAGCTGCTGACCAACGAAATAAAAGCCCCTCCGCATAGGCCCGGCAAGGCCGAAGTGTACTCATTTCAGGCCGCGCAACAACGGGAAAATGGATCGTTTGTCAGGCAATGCCCGAGTGCAAGTACCCTCAGATTGCGTAAACGCGCTTGCCGTGGGGGCGACAAATGATATTGGCGAAGGATGGGCACGAGCCTCCTACAGCGCAATTGGCCCTGGTCGAAGCCCCGGCGTCGTCAAACCCGACCTGATGGCCTTCGGAGGTGATGGAGACAAATATTTTCACGTCTTGTCGCCCGGCAAAACCCCGTCGCTCGCTCCTCAACGCGGAACGAGCTTCGCGTCACCCTATCTGCTGCGCAACGCGGTTGGCATCCGTGCCATTCTGGGTGCAGCATTGTCTCCCCTCGCCATCAAGGCGCTATTAGATCAAGGTTGGCAAGGCCAATGCCGAAACGAAAGGGTTCTTCGAGATGAAGAAATACGCTACCGAGGAGGAAAGCAGATCCGACCTGGGAAAATGGGAAACGGTTCTACACGGCGAAAAGAAGATGCGTGGAAGCAGTCTTGAAAACCCAGTCTTCGACATCCACTACAACGCCAGAGAAGCAGGTGCCAAAGCAACCGGCGCCGAGAAAATCAGATATGCGCTGATTATTACCGTCGAGGCACCAAAACATGCCGATCTATACAACGATATTTTGAAAGCCTACGCCAAAATCCTGGTACCCATTCAACCGCAAGTATCGCTGCCAATTCGAGTGTAGCCCGGCAAACCAGATGCTCACGAGCCCCGAGGCCATGCCCCCTTCGCCCCTGAACACGACCAGCCCAATGTCCCCGCGCACGCGGGCCTGACATCGCCAGCTCAGCGAAGAAGCATGCTCACGCTTCTGGGTCGCCAGAAAGCTCATTTGCCGCTGACCGGGCGCAAACATAGGTCGACGAGCAGAATCGGACATACTGCGGCATGGTTTGACATGCAGGGAGAACCACCATGCTTTTTGAGCCTGATGAAACCGATCGTCGGCGGCGCAAGGAAACCGAGCCAATCCGCGCCGGCATCGCGCAACGAATTTCGGCATTTGTCAGCCGCGAGGGGGAGAGTGCTACGCCCTTGCCCGGCCTGAGCTTTGCACGAGTCACGAAACCGACGCCCCCGACCTCTTATCTGTACGAGCCCAGTATCTCGATGATCATTCGAGGCAGGAAGCGCGTTCAGCTTGGCGAAACCACCTACATCTACGACGAATCCCGTTTTCTATTGACGGCGGTCAAGCTCCCGACAACGACCGAGGTACTGGAGGCCAGCGCGCAAGCGCCATACGTCTCATTGCTGCTGAGACTGGACCTTCAGGCCGCCCGGCAAATGATTGCCGATGTGGACAGGCACGAATCGAGCGTGCCGGCAAGCGGGCCGGCAATGGCAACAGGCCCCGCCAGCATCGAACTGTTCGATGCCATCGCGCGGCTGGTCGGTTTGCTCGACAATCCCAAGGATCTTCTCCATTTGGGTGTGTTGATCCAGCGGGAAATCATCTACCGGATTCTTACAAGCTGCGCAGGCGCCCGTTTTCGAGAGACGGTTCTGCTGGGCACACAAAGCCAGAGGACGGCCAAAGCGATTGCCTGGCTGCGGGAGAACTTCGCGCAGCCGTTAAGGGTCGAGGATCTGGCGGAAATGGCCGGCATGGGCGTGTCTACGCTGCACCATCATTTCCGGGCCATGACTTCGATGAGTCCTGTGCAATATCAGAAGCACCTCCGGCTGCACGAAGCCCGCCGGATTCTGCTCGGAGAGAATGTCGACGCCGTGACCGCCGCGGTGCGCGTCGGCTACGAAAGCGCGTCGCAGTTCAACCGTGAGTACCGGCGCATGTTCGGCGCTCCGCCCATTCGTGATGTGGCGCCATTGCGGACGATTGCGGCGGCGCGCCGCTGATTGTGTGCCTTTCTGTCCTGTCGCGTCTTGGGAAAAGCGGCTTGGGCGGCGCTTCCGCCTGCGCCGCCCCTCGGGGATAAAGATGCGGGTTTTTTACAGTTGAATCGGGGGCTATAGCCGTCCGCCATCGGCGGACCATGTGCTTCCGGAGACGAAGCTGCTTGTGCTTTCCGCCAAAGTGACATAGAGCGGCGCCATTTCCACCGGATGTCCCATGCGCCCCAAAGGCGTCGAGGCGTTGAGCGCTTCGACATTGTTGGCGGGGGCGCCGAAGTAGATTTGCATCGGTGTCCAGATCGGGCCGGGGGCGACGCCATTCACCCGAATGCCACGGTGGGCGACCTGTTTGGCGAGGGCGCTGGTAAAGGCGCGGATCGCGGCTTTCGTGGAACTGTAGTCGAGGAAGGCATCTGCGGGGTCGAAGGCGGTCACCGAACTCGTGAACACGATGCTGCTTCCCGGCTTCATGACCGCGATGGCAGCCTTCGACAGCCAGAACGGCGCGTACAGGTTGGTCTTTATCGTTTGGTCGAATTTCTCGCTCGGATGCTCAAGGATGTCGGGCAGAAACCAGCCGTAGCCAGCGTTGTTGACGAGGATGTCCAGACCGCCAAGCTCGCTTTCCGCCTTGGCCACGAGACTTCGGCAGAATGCTTCGCTACGCAGGTCGCCGGGGATTGCGATCGCTGTGCGGCCTTCGCGGCGGATGAGGTTGATTACCTCTACAGCATCCGGTTCTTCCTGCGGCAGATAGTTGATGGCAAGGTCAGCGCCTTCACGGGCATAGGCGATGGCAACGGCCCGCCCGATGCCGGAATCTCCGCCGGTGATCAGGGCGCGGCGGCCCGCGAGACGCCCGCTTCCGCGGTAGCTTGTTTCTCCGCAGTCTGGCCTGGGCGTCATTTCGCGTTGAAGTCCAGGCCAGGCTTGCGTCTGCGGCGGCTGATTGTTCGGAAACACGGTACGCGGATCGCGGATCGGCCGGGTAGCGTCCGGCGGTTGCGCAACGCCGCTTCCCGCCGATGCGGACAGGGAGACTGCCGCCAACCCGGCAATGGCGGCGCCCTTGATCACGGAACGGCGGTTTGCATCAATGTCGTTGTCGACGCTTGAACCCACTGAGGGTGTTTTTTCAGTCATCTCGATTCACCTTTTTTGTCAGAGCTTCCAGCATCACCGGGAGACACATCGAGGCGTGAGCCTGATCCTTCCCAATCATTGCCTGATCGTCTTGAAGCCAGTGACTTCTGTCATTGAGCCAGCGTTGACCGCATCCCTTGCACACAACTCAAATGCCCGTGCCCGCATGCAGGGCAATCGCACGCAAAACCTGCTCCCGCCCCTGCTTTCTCTTTTATAGTGGTGGATTCCGCCTCCGCGCCGAATCTGTCATGGATGCCATCCACATTCGCGGTGCCCGCACCCACAATCTGAAGAACATCGACCTCGACTTGCCGCGCAACCGGCTTACGGTCATCACCGGGCTGTCGGGCTCCGGCAAGTCGTCGCTGGCGTTCGACACGCTCTATGCCGAGGGGCAGCGGCGCTACGTGGAGTCGCTCTCCGCCTACGCGCGCCAGTTCCTGCAACTGATGGAGAAGCCCGACGTCGATCTCATCGAGGGCCTCTCCCCGGCGATCTCCATCGAGCAAAAGGCCACCAGCCACAACCCGCGCTCCACCGTGGGCACCGTCACCGAAATCCACGACTACCTGCGCCTGCTGTTCGCACGCGCGGGCGCGCCGCATTGCCCGCATCACCCGCAGTGCGCGCTGGATGCGCAAAGCGTGACGCAGATGGTCGATCAGGTATTGGCGCTGCCCGCCGACACGAAGGTGATGATCCTCGCCCCGCTGGTCAGCGGCAGGAAAGGCGAGCACGAGGAATTGTTCGCGGAGCTTTCCGCGCAGGGTTTCACGCGCGTGCGGATCGACGGCCTCGTGCATGAGATCGACGCTTTACCCACGCTCGACAAGAATCGCCGCCACGACATCGAGGTCGTAGTCGATCGCCTGTACGTCAAGCCCGAATGGCGCGGACGGCTGGCGGAATCGTTCGAGACGGCGCTGGCGCAGGGCGACGGCCGCGCGCTGGCGGTGGAGATGGAGGAGCGCACGGACGGCGGCGGCATCTACCCGTTCTCGGCCCGCTTCGCCTGCCCGGAATGCGATTTCGCGCTGCCGGAACTGGAGCCACGCCTGTTCTCGTTCAACAATCCGGCGGGCGCCTGCCCGCGTTGCGACGGCCTTGGGCAGATCGAGTTCTTCGATCCGGCGCGCGTCGTCGCCCATTCCGAACTGTCGCTGGCGGGCGGCGCGATTCGCGGTTGGGACAAGCGCAACCAGTTTTATTTCCAGATGATCACCAGCCTTGCGGCGCATTACAAATTCGACGTGGAGGCGCCGTTCGAGAACCTGCCGCAACGGGTGCGCGACGTGGTGCTGCACGGCTCCGGCAGCGAGCGCATTGCCTTTCGCTACCTCTCCGACAACGGGCGCACGGTGGTGAAAGAACACCCGTTCGAGGGCATCATTCCCAATCTGGAGCGGCGCTACCGCGACACGGACTCCATCGCGGTACGCGAGGAATTGCTCAAATACCGCGCCAACTGCGTCTGCCCGGACTGCGAAGGCACGCGCCTCAATCCGGCGGCGCGGCATGTGCTCATCGGCGGCCTGTCGCTGCCCGACGTGACGCGGCTGCCGCTCGGCCGCTGTCAGGAATTTTTCGCCACACTCCGGCTCGAAGGGCATCGCGCGCTCATTGCGGAAAAAATCATCAAGGAAGTCGCGGCGCGCCTGAGCTTTCTGGTGAACGTCGGGCTCGGTTATCTCAGCCTCGAACGCGCCGCCGACACGCTCTCCGGCGGCGAAGCGCAGCGCATCCGGCTGGCGAGCCAGATCGGTTCCGGGCTGACCGGCGTCCTGTACGTGCTCGATGAGCCTTCCATCGGCCTGCACCAGCGCGACAACGGGCGGCTGCTGGAAACCCTGCGCAACCTGCGCGACCTGGGCAACACGGTGATCGTGGTCGAACATGACGAGGAAGCCATCCGCAGCGCCGATCACCTCATCGACATGGGCCCCGGCGCAGGCGAGCACGGCGGCGAGGTGATCGCCTGCGGCCCGCCCGAAGCGGTCATCGCCAATCCTGCCTCCGTCACCGGCGCCTGGCTGGCGGGGCGACGCAAAATCGCCATCCCCAAGCGCATGCCGTGCGACCTCAAACGCGTGTTGCGCATCACTGGCGCGCACGGCAACAATCTCAAGAACCTCACGGTCGAGATTCCGCTCGGCCTCTTTACCTGCGTCACCGGCGTCTCCGGCTCCGGCAAATCGACGCTCATCAACGATACGCTGGGTGCGGCGGCGGCGCGGCAGTTGAACCGCGCGGGCACCGCCGCCGCGCCGTTCGAGGCCCTCCTCGGCCTGGAGGCGCTCGATCGCGTCATCGACGTCGACCAATCCCCCATCGGCCGCACGCCGCGCTCCAACCCCGCCACCTACACCGGCCTGATGACCCCGATCCGCGAACTGTTCGCGGGCGTGCCAGAAGCGAAGGCGCGCGGCTACGGCCAGGGCCGCTTCTCCTTCAACGTCAAGGGCGGGCGCTGCGAAGCCTGCCAGGGTGACGGGCTCATCAAAGTCGAAATGCATTTCCTGCCCGACATGTACGTCCCGTGCGACGCCTGCAACGGCAAGCGCTACAACCGCGAAACCCTGGAGATTCGCTACAAGGGCCGCAACATTCACGAAGTGCTGGAGATGACCGTCGATCAGGCGCTCGACTTTTTCCGTCCCGTGCCAGTGATCGCCCGCAAACTGGAAACGCTGGCCGATGTGGGACTCGGCTACATCCGCCTCGGCCAAAGCGCCACCACGCTCTCCGGCGGCGAAGCGCAGCGCGTCAAGCTCGCGCTCGAACTCTCCAAGCGCGACACGGGCCGCACCCTCTACATCCTCGATGAGCCCACCACCGGCCTGCATTTTCAGGACGTCGAACTTCTCCTGCGCGTCCTTCTGCGCCTGCGCGACCACGGCAACACCATCGTCGTCATCGAACACAACCTCGATGTCATCAAAACCGCCGACTGGATCATCGACCTCGGCCCCGAAGGCGGCAACGGCGGCGGCACGCTAGTGTGCGCCGGCACGCCAGAAACCGTGGCGGCATGCGAGGAGAGCCATACGGGGAAATATTTGCGGGAATACAAAACATCACGGGCGGCGAAAACGCCCCCAAGGGGAAACGCCCAAATCGGGTGAAGCGCCGCGGCGGCCCGTCCTGCGGCGCGCAGGCGTGGAGAAAGCCGGGCGGCTGTGGTGAATAGCCCCGGTGTTAAGCCTTTGTGTGTAAACAAAAAAATATCAGCGTGTACGACAACAGCATCCGTGCGATTGCCCTGACCCCAGGATCCGTCTGTTCGGACTTGGTTTATCGAGGTAATGATTTTCGCTTTCGGTGTTCACTTTTCAGCCGGAGCCTCGAATAACAGCCGTAAACCCGGCGCGGTGCGCAGGCTGTGCGGCAATAGATAATCGCCTGCGGCAAGGGGAATTTCCAGGTATTTGAAGCGCGCGCCGAGATCGACGCCGGCGTGCTGCCAAGCGCGCCAGACAAGTGTCGTACAGTATTGCCCTTCCTGATCGTTTTCGACGATGCGAAAAGGCATCCCGAGCCGTTGCAAAGCGTAATCCACAGCGGCGGTGCGCGTCGCGGCATCGGCGGCGACGCGATAAATGGCGACACCCTGTGCACGGCCTGGGGCTAGAAAAAAATCCAGATCATCGCGCACGACCGCATCCGCCCGTCCGGGTATTTCCGCCGGGACCGCATGCAGGATTTGCCAGTGCGTCGGCGAGCCGACCAGCATGCCGACATGGCTGTAAGGATCGCCCTGTTTTTCTCGCCGTTCGCGCGCCACGCCGCGCACGATTTCACTCTGCCAGCCGCTGCCTATGCGAAAAACCAGATCGCCAGCCTCGAGCCGGGAGACGACATCGACAGGCAATTCGATGCCGGTGTCAGACACGCCATGCGCCACGGCGCCAGCAAGCACACACGCACCGCCCGCCATCAGGGCAAGGCAGAGCAGCCAGACCAGCGAAACAGAAAACCGGGAAGCTGCGCGGCGGCGCAACCCAATGCGAATCACTTATTTAAGATGCATTTTCCATTTGCCGGAATCCTTGACCAGTCTGGCCGATTCATTCTTGGTTTTGCCGTTTTTGAATTTCAACTCGACCTTGACGCGAGCAGTGTCGTCCTGCTGTTCGACGACCTCCGTCGTGATCGACTCCAGCCCGCCATTATCCTGGATACGCGAATAACGCTCACCGACCACCATTTGCAGCTTTCCCTTTACAACCGTCAAATCGTTTTCCTTGACGTCTTGCAATGAAAAATATGCCACCGCATCATCGACACGGTTATCGGCAACTGCTTTGTAAAAATCCTTGACAACGTCTTCGGGCGCCGAAGGCGAGCAAGCAGCCAATACCAGCACAAAAAGCGACATCCAGAAAACAGATAACTTGCGAACGACAGAATTGAAATAATGCATGATGGAAACCCCCGAAGCCGGACACAATCTAGCATATATACCATACCCGCAACAGCATTTCATCCAGGAATGGAAATCTCAATTTCTACAAAGTTGTCCGCCCCTGCCCTTGGTGATGAGGGGTGTGCCATGTCCCGTATTTTCCGCAAGGGTACAATTGGCGAGTTGCGCCGTACCGACTCACCCCGCGCAACTCGCACATGCTCAAGCATCTGACCGCGCTGCCTCCCGCCCCCAAAGCCCTCGTCGCCCAATGCGGCGGCTGGATCTTCGTCTGGCTGAGCGGGCATTTCGGCTGGCTGCCCGGCGGCATCTGGACGCTGGCGCTCGTTCAGGCCGTCGCCGCCGTCGTAATCGCGGCGGCGGGGCGCAGTGCGTGGTGGTGGCTGCCGATTCATCTCGTGTTTACGCCGCTCGCGGTCGCCACGCTGGCGTTGGGCGTGCCGTCGTGGGTGTGGCTGGCGGCGTTCGTGGCGCTGGCGCTGGTTTATTGGCGCAGCTTTCGGACGCAGGTGCCGTTGTTTCTGACGAATCACAAAACGGCGCAGGCGGTGGCCGGGTTGTTGCCGTCCAGTTCCGCCGCCGTGCTCGACATCGGTTGCGGCCTCGGATCGTTGCTCGTCGTGCTGGCCGAATGCCGGGTGGACATCCGGCTGACGGGCATCGAGCAGGCGCCCGCACCGTTCGCGTTCGCCTGGCTGCGTTCGCGCAAATGGCCGAACGTCACGGTGATGCGCGGAGATTTCTTCGCCCCGTCGTGGGCGGAGTTCGACCTCGTCTACGCTTTCCTCTCCCCCGTGCCGATGGCGCGCGTTTGGGAGAAGGCGCAGCGCGAGATGCGTGCCGGGAGCCTGCTGGTCAGCAACGGGTTTGAGATTCCGGGACGCGCGCCGGATCGCGTCATCGAGATCGACGACCGGCGCGGCACGCGGTTGCTGATATTTGCACTCTAACCGATTTTCGGCAGCTTCGCCAACAACTTCTGCACTTCCCCGGCCGGATACGCATAATCCTCCAGCGCGCCGGAGAAATAGCGCTCGAACGAATTCATGTCGAAATGCCCGTGCCCGGTGAGATTGAACAGAATCACTTTCTCCTCGCCGGTCTGTTTACATTCGAGCGCTTCGTCGATGGCAACACGGATGGCATGGCAGGATTCGGGGGCGGGGATGATGCCCTCGCAGCGCGCGAATTTCACCCCGGCCTCGAAGGTTGCCAGCTGCGGCACGGCAACGGCTTCGATCAGCGCCTCGCGATAGAGCTGCGAGAGCAGCGGCGAACAGCCGTGGTAACGCAAGCCACCCGCATGGATGCCAGGCGGGATGAAATCGTGCCCGAGGGTGTACATCTTCATCATCGGCGTAAAGCCGGAACTGTCGCCGAAATCGTAGGTGTAGAGCCCCTTGGTGAGACTCGGGCAGGAACTCGGCTCCACCGCGATGGCGCGCAATTTTTCGGCGCGCTTGTCGCCCGCCGCCTGATCGCCCAGAAAGGGCAGCGCGATGCCGCCGAAGCTGGTGCCGCCGCCGCAAGGGGCGATGATGATGTCGGGATACAGGCCGATTTTGTCGAATTGCTTTTTGGCCTCCAGCCCGATGATGCTCTGATGCATGACGACATGGTTGAGCACCGAACCGAGGGCGTAGTTGGTGTCGGCGCGGCCCGCCGCTTCTTCAACCGCCTCCGAGATGGCCAGCCCCAGCGATCCCGGCGTCTCCGGCGTCTCGGCCAGCGCCTCGCGTCCGGTTCGGGTGAGGTTCGAGGGGCTGGAGAACACTTCCGCGCCCCAGGTTTGCATCATCAGGCGGCGGTAGGGTTTTTGTTCGTAACTCACCCTGACCATGTAGACGCGCACTTCCAGCCCGAACAATTGCCCGGCCAGCGCCAGCGACGATCCCCATTGCCCTGCGCCGGTTTCAGTGCTCAGGCGGCCGATGCCCGCCTGCTTGTTGAAATACGCCTGCGGCACGGCGGAGTTGGGCTTGTGCGACCCGGCGGGCGAAACGCCCTCGTATTTGAAGAAAATTTTCGCGGGCGTCCCCAGCGCCGTTTCCAGCCGCACCGCACGGATGAGCGGACTGGGCCGCCACAGGCGAAAGATTTCGCGCACTTCCTGCGGGATTTCGATCCAGCGCTCGGCGCTCATTTCCTGTTCGATGATCGCGGGCGGGAAGATCGCCGCGAACTGCTCGGGTTTCGCAGGCGTACCGTCCGGGGCCATCGGCGGCGCGGGCGGCGACGGCAGGTCGGCCACGATGTTGTACCAGTGCGTGGGAATTTCGTGGGCTTCGAGCAGAATGCGGGTGGATTCCATGGCAGCGTCCAGAGAGATCAAGCGAAAGTTCGTATCTTCCATGCCGAGGCGGGGGTTTGACCGGCTATCGCGGACGGCCTCTGTCCGTAATGTCAGCAACGGCGCTGGATTCAGGATCGTTTTAACACGCGTGCGCGGTTAACAAACCCTTTTTAACGTTTTAACAGCAAAAGCACCGAAGGGGGGCAAGCCCTGCATGGCGGCCAACGCTTTCGCACTAGACGGTTGGCCCCCCCCTACTCGTCGAACAGGTCGGCGTGCCGCCCAGTGCGCTCGAATCGCACAACGTCGCCCGCGATTTTGTAGATGAGCAGCCAGTCCGGTTCGAGGTGTGCATCCCGGAAACTGCGCCAGCCGCCTTTCAGCGGATGGTCGAGGTATGCCGCTGGCAGCGGCTCACCTTCGATGAGCAGGCACAACAAGGTCTTGAGCTTGCCCATGTCCTTGCCACGTTTTTGCGCCTGCTTCACGTCGCGCTTGAACTGCCCGGAATAGTCGGGCTGGCGCATCAAAGTCCTTGGCGCATCAAAGTCCTAATTGTTGGAACAGGTCGTTGGCATCCCTGGCGTGGTGTACATCCTCGCCGCGCTCGCTTCTGGCCAGCGTCTCCGCCGTCAGTCTGCTAGGGACGCGCATCTCAAAAGGCAACGCCTTTTCCATAGCGATCCTGGTCAACGTGATGCGCACCACATCAGAGACGGTCAGCCCCATCTCCGCCAGCACAGCAGCAGCTTTGTTCTTCAGATCCTCGTTAATCCTGGCTCGTACAAATGCGGTTGAGGTCATGGTTCTGGCGCTCCTTGATGGAGTCTGAATTGTAGCTCAAACAAGCTACATGGCGAACAATTCAGGCTGCGGGAAATGAAGCCGGGATTGATTGTACCAAAGCAGCCATGCTTGACCCGCGCCAACTCCGCGCGCAGACGGGCGATCTCCATCTGTTCCGCACTGACCGTCTGCGTGACCGTGAGCCGACCTTGTCGCTTCGCCTTGACCCAGTTGAGCAAGGTCTGGTCTGCCACGCCCAGCGTCCTGGCCACGCTCGCCTGACTCTGTCCGCATTCGACCAGACGCACCGCTTCCTGCTTGAATTCGTGCGTGTAACGCGCATGATTCGCTTTGTTCGTCATCTCATCCTCCTTGCGTTGATTACATCACATCGCAAAGGATACGTTTTTCGGAGGCAAGGTCACCTTTTCTTGGCCGTGGAATTGGTATCTCGATAGCCCCGCAATAAAATCCATATGCCATGATATCTTTCGGAATGGAAAGAAATGTTTTAAAACGGCTATGCAAAAGTACTTAACATCTAACCCAGGACATGACAATAGAAGCCTGTCGGACTTTCCATTCTGGACATAAGCAGGCAGGAAGTGTTTCACAGATAAAAACTCGTCCATCATGTTTGCGGACGAATCCAATACCAGCATGGTTCAGATCGTGCGCGCCATTTTGTGTACCATGCACGCGGATTCAGCCGTAATGACGTACAATCCGTCCTTCCAGCCGTCTTTGAAAGGCAGGCGGCGGCCAGTCAAATAAGGGGCATGCTCGAAGTCGTGGGCGGGAAGCAAAAAATGGGGGGCTTCATGGCATTAAAAGACTTGTTGTTCCGTGGCGCGAGTCCGGATCGTTCGTCGGCATCGACTGCTTCACCGGCGGCAGCGCCTGCAATGGACATTCGACCTCCCGCAAGCTCGCCGCAGCAGCAAACACCACCGGCTTCGCTACCTTCATATACACCAGACACGTCCGCAGACGCCTCTGAACTGGTGCAGCAACTGGTAAAAGATTTCAAAAAGGTTGTCGATATGAATAACAGCCCTGGAATCGATATTCTGGAATTTTCCAAAGCCTTGTTCAAAAAAAATTCGACCCCGGCAGCAAAAGACTACCAGCAGGTTTTCGGTGTCTTGCAAGCAGTGGAAGAAAACCTGACTCCGCAGCGCCTGATCGAGAGTTCAGCCGGATACAAAAAAATCGTGAGAGATTTGGCCGCGCAGGACATAGTTAAAGGCAACATCCGCAAAGCGGAAATCGACGGAACTAAGGTCGCCGAAAAAAAGGCGCTGGATACGGAACAGCGAAAACTGGACGAAGAAATTTTACGCCTTGAAGCGGAATTGCAAAGCAAAAAAGAAAGGATTGCGGAGATTGCTTCGTCACTGAACGGAATTGATCAAAAGTATCAAACGGATCTGGATGAAGTCGCCCAAAAACTTTTCGCCATCGACCATGCTTCGCAGCAAGTCATCGGCAGTTTCGATGACATTGAAGATGGCATACGCAGCTATCTGAAATGAAAGGATGAACATGAAGACACAAATCGTGACGCGCGATGCCGTGACGCGCGATGCCTCAACGGTGAATTGGCCGATTCTCTCCTATCTGGACAACGGGAATCTACCGACTGTCGCAGAAACCGTGGCAAACAAGGTCACCAACTGGCGAAAGGGCGAGAAGAGCATCGCCTCGCTTATCGGGATCAGCGCCATCGGCGCAGCAGGATGGGGCATATTCAATTATGTGCTTCCCATCGTTTTCGGTGCGCTGGGTAAGGTCATGGCAGTTATCGCTTCGGTCGCCCTGGTCGTTTTCGCAATCATGTCGGCGCCGGTGGTCTATAAGCTCTTCCGCCGCCTGGTTCGAAATATGCATCGGGCGCTTATCCGCTGGGATCCCTTTACCGAACTGGACGAGCAACTTGCGAAAATGAAGGTATCTCTGTCTGTTTTTCTGCGCAACAAGTCAAAAATCAAGCAATTACGAGCAGAATTCGCTTCAATGTCCGACAGTTCGGAAAAAAACGCAGACGACCTCCAGGGGAAGATTCGGCTGGATACGGAAAAAGCCACACAGTTAAAAACCGAACGTGACGCACTGCTTGCGCAGATTCAAGAAGCAGAAGCCAAGGGGGATAGAAAGCAGGCGTCCGAGTTGCGTGATCTGCACACGGAACTGGAGCAAAAGTTTTCGAACGCGGTCTCGGCCGCCAGCCGAAACAAGCTCTCCATGGAACGGAACATCGAATGGACGAAGAAATACGCCGCCCGGTCAAACATATTCGCTGAGTTGGATCGGAAACTGGCCTTGGGTTCTACCTATTTCGAAAACAAGATCAAGGATTTCGAGGTAAGCATCGCCGATATGAAGAAGGACTGGGAAATGGCGACCGCCTCGCGCGGTGCGACCGACACCCTGGTGCAGATTCTTGGCCCTGCCGGCCCCAACTGGCGTCTCGATTACGCGATGGAGTACGTGACCGGCCGAATCAATGAAGATTTGGCAATTACGGCGCAAAATCTTCAAGATCTGGACCGCTACACCGAAGGGTTCGATTTTAACAGCGACGATGCATATTCCCGCCTGGTTCATGTGGTGGAAAAAATCGACGCCAATCAACTTCCTGTTCCCGACGCTTCCGCCATCTACAGCTCTTCGCACCGTCTCAAGGCGGACGAAAAAGCTGCGGCGGGTTTGCTGGGGAGACTTTTCTAATAACCCTTTTGGATAAAAGCAAGCATGAGTACAAATAAACAACCGTTCACAATTCCCGGACTTCCAGCACACTGGACTATTGGCCTGCAATTGATCGTTTTGCTCCTCATCGCAGGAGTGGTGGGCACTAGCGTCTTTTTCGGCTATCCCTACATCCAAAAAGCAGCCAACACAGCAGGAAGCAATGCCAGCGCCGGAGCCGGGGCCGAACTACGGGGCGGGATGAACAACTTTTCCGGTTTCGCCCCAGGCATATGGATGAACGGAGGGGTCAAGTTCAACCGCGAGAGCCGTATGTTCAAGGAATTCGGCGTAGAGCTGGAAGTCGTCGTACAGGACGACATGAACAAACTGATTTCGTCGTTGAAGTCGGGAGACCTCGACTTCATATTCACGACCACTGACATTTCGCCGATTTCGATGGAGGAAGGCGGCGATCTCGCGCAGATGTCGGTTCAGCAATTTCTGAAAATCGACGATTCGCGCGGAGCAGACGTTTTTATCGTGGATCAGCGCATTCAATCCGTCCAGCAGTTAAAAGGAAAGAAGATTGCGGCAGCACTTGGTTTTCCGAGCAATACCTTACTGCACGCCACGCTCGAAGCCGGCGGGCTGACGGAAAAAGATGTGCAGATCCTGACCTTTCCCGATCCAGTGGCGGCGAAAAATGCCTACATTTCCGGGAATGCCGACGCCACGGTGGTCTGGTCGCCAGACGATATCGCTTGCCTCGAAGCGCGACCGTCGAAAGTGCTGACTTCGACGAAGTTGATGCCAAACATCATCATGGACGGATTTGTCGCAAAAAAAGACGTGTTGGAGAAGAAAAAAGACCTCTTCATCGCTTTCTCGAAAGCCTGGCTTACCGCCAACGCCGAAATGAAGAATTCTACGAAACTGGCGGAGGCGGCCCGGGTATACAAAGTGGCCTTTGAAGTTTCCGATCCGGTGAAAGACATCATCGAAGGCATGAAAATGGTTTACTTCGCCACCTACGGCGACAACATCAACTTTTTCGGCCTTTCAACGGATTACACCGGAATCACCGGGCAATCGCTCTACAACAAGATGGCTCGCGTCTATAAAAACGGATATGGAAACAATCTCAAGAGCATCGTTCCCTGGAATCAGGCATCCAATCCGTCAATCGTACAGGCAATCACCGGCTTGACGGGCGAAATGCACCAAGCCGAAAAGCAGATCGAATTCACCCCGCTCACGCCAAATGAAGCATCCGCAGCTGAAGCGGAGATGCCAGCGCTCGCAGCCAAAAGCGTGTCTGTGAACTTCGGCGTGAATTCCTCGCTGCTTTCCCAGACGGAACGAGACAAAATCCGCCGGGAAGTCGGCACCACAGCGCTGGAATTGGCCGGCTTCCGCGTCCGCATCGAAGGGAACACCGATTCGTCCGGCAACCGGAACCGAAACATCGCGCTTTCACGGCAAAGAGCGCAGGCAGTAGCCGATTACTTGGTGAAGGAATACGGATTCGACCCCAACCGCTTCATCGTCGCGGGTAACGGGCCGGATAAACCTGTGGCGCCGAACGATTCGGAATT
>JAIRXQ010000041.1 GCA_031268195.1 Azoarcus sp.
CCGCTTCCTGCTTGAATTCGTACGTGTAACGCGCACGAGTCGCTGTGTTCGTCATCTCATTCTCCTTGCTTTGATTACATCACATCGCAAGGGATACGTTTTTCGGGGGCAAGGTCAGGTTCGGTGAGTGTATCGAGTTAGGAGGTCATATCTGGTTAGTTGGTTCTGGTGGTAAGTCGGGGTATCAATATCGTTTGCAAAATAGTGATTTAGGTTTGATAGTTTTTCTTAAGAGTCGTTATGCTGATTTTTTTCAAGAGTTTTCACATGTCAAAATTGAATGTTCGCCGCACTGGCTTTATCCTCGCGATATAGATTCGATGGGTTGTGATTTGGATGGACTGGCAGATATATTTTTGAGTGGTAGGTCATCTTCTGGTTGTGCCGTTCATATCTGCGTTGATGTTCAGGGTTGGAATCCTGGGGCTGATTTTTTGGATAGATTGGTGACTCGTGCGAGGCGCTTGGTTTCTCACAAATCTAGCAATGTGATGTATATGGATATTGGGGAAATTGCTACGTCATATGGAAGGGAGCAAAGTTATTTGCTTGGTTCGTCAAGTTCTGTTCAAATGGCGGTTTATCGGAAGGATATTCAGGCTAAAGCTACTGATAAGATTGATTTTTGGGAAAACATTTGGAAGCAAGTTACGGGGGATGATTTTGATACTATTGCGTATAACGCAGATTTGCCGGTTTGGCGGGTTGAGTTTAGATTTCATCATTCTGTTTTGGCTGATTTTGGGCGAGGTGCTGCCAGTCAAATGAAATATGGTTTTACCCTTGAAAAATTGAATTGGTGCCATATAAAAGGGGTTTCTCAGCATCTTCAAGGGCTTTGGCGCTATGGTTTGGAGAATTTCCGCCTTGAAATTTTTGCTTCTGGTATTGGTCGTTATCTTGATCCTGCTTGGCAATTTTTATTGGAAGATGTTTGTCATTCTGCTCCTGTTGGAGATATTTTTTATAAACGTGTTAAAAAAACTCCGGGATTAGGGAATGGTAAAAATCTTATGCTTGCGGTTGGGAATTTGATTTCGGTTTATGCTCGAAAACGGTTTAATTCTAATTATGCATTCCAGTGTATTAAAGACAGTGGCATATATGATGATTTGTATAATTATATGTCTGCTCGGGCTTATCGCCAGCAGAGGATTTTTCATGAGTCCGATATTTTTGAGTTTATAGCGAAGGCTCTACAGACTCGGACTTTGTTAGGTCGTGCTGCTTGATTTCAGTGGGGTTACGACATACTTATGTAAGTGATTATTTTTTTGCTGCATTTGATTTCGTCTCCGGGGCACCATAAAATCGCGTGGTTGCTGGGGTTGCAGGAAGTTGTGGGGAGTTTTTGGGGCATTCGTGGGGAACCGGGCAGCCGTACGGAACGCCGCCGGCTCACGTAAAAAATGCCGACGCCGTGCGATTCGTTATACTGCACGCTTCCTGCCGCTCGTTGACCCCACGCCCCTCATGCCTGTCGATCACTACGAAAATTTTCCCGTCGCTTCCCTGCTCCTGCCCGCTCGCCTGCGCGAGCCCGTGGAAGCCATTTACGCCTTTGCTCGTAGCGCCGACGACATCGCTGACGAGGGCGAAGCCCCGGACAAGGAGCGGCTGGAGCAACTCGACGCCTACCGCGCCGCGCTCGATGCGATTGCCGCCGACGGCGGGCTGGCGGCTTCGCGCGGTCTGCCGCCGGTGTTCATCCGCCTCACCCGCATCATCCTCAACCACGATCTGCCGCTGAAGCCTTTCTACGATCTGATCGATGCCTTCAAACAGGACGTCGAGAAAAAACGCTACGAAGACTTCAACGAACTCGCCGACTACGCCCGCCGCTCCGCCAACCCCGTGGGGCGGCTATTGCTCATTCTGTTCGGCGCCTCGGCGCTCGAAAATCTCGCCCTGGCCGATTGCATCTGCACCGGCCTGCAACTGACGAATTTCTGGCAGGACGTGGCGCTCGACTGGAAAAAAGGCCGCGTCTATCTGCCGAAGCAGGATCTCGCCCGCTTCAGCGTCACGGAGGACGACATCGCCGCCGGACGCTGCGACGAACGCTGGCGCGCCCTGCTCGCCTTCGAGATGGCGCGCGCGCGCGCGACGCTCAACGTCGGCGCGCCGCTGGCCCGCCGCTTGCCGGGACGCGTCGGCTGGGAGCTGCGCCTGATCGTCGCGGGCGGGCTGCGCATCCTCGATCGCATCGAGGCAGCCGGCTACGACGTGTTTGCCCACCGCCCGCAACTTGGATTCGTCGACAAGCTGGCGATCGTCCAGCGCGCGCTGCGCCATCCGCGCCCGTCGGAATGAACCCGCATCGATACTGCCAAGCCAAGGCCGCGGCGAGCGGATCGAGTTTCTATTACAGTTTTCTGCTCCTCCCCCCGGCACGGCGGCGGGCCATTACCGCGCTGTACGCCTTTTGCCGCGAGGTCGATGACGTCGTCGACGAAGGCGGCAATCTCGCGGCGGCGCAAGCTCGCCTCGACGACTGGCGACAGGAAATCGCCCTCGTGTTCGACGGCACACCGAAACACCCCGTCGGAATGGCCTTGCAGGACGTGCACCGCCAGTTCGAGCTGTCGCGCGAGCGGCTGCTGGAGATCGTCGAAGGCATGGCGATGGATTTGCGCTTCAACCGTTATCCCTGTTTCTCCGCCCTGCAAGACTATTGTTACCACGCTGCCGGAACCGTCGGCATGCTCGCCGCCACCATCTTCGGCATGACGGATGCCCGCACGCTCGACTACGCGCACGATCTCGGCATCGCCTTCCAGCTCACCAACATCATCCGCGACGTGGGCGAGGATGCGCGCCGGGGGCGCATCTACCTGCCGCTCGACGAACTGCAACACTTCGGCGTCTCCGAGCTGGACATTCTGCAAGGGCGTGCAGGCGAGAACTTCTGCGGCCTGATGGCTTTTCAGGCCAACCGTGCGGAAACCTTCTACGACCGCGCGCTCGCCAACCTGCCTGCTGCCGACCGCAAACGCCAACGCCCTGGACTCGCGATGGCTGCCATCTACCAGAGCTTGCTGCACGAAATCGTACAGGGCGGCTTTCAGGTGCTCGACCGCCGCGTCTCGCTGCCGCTGCGGCGCAAGCTCTGGCTGACTGCTTCGAGCTGGCTGAAAGGCTGACGAGCCGGCGCGCATGGCAAGCGAAATCGCCATCATCGGCGCCGGATATGCGGGCATGGCCTGCGCGGTCGAACTGGCGCATCAGTGTGTCGCGGTCACGGTGTTCGAGCGTTCACACACGCTCGGCGGTCGCGCCCGCGTCGTGCACAAGGATGGCCACACGTTCGACAACGGCCAACACCTGCTGCTCGGCGCGTACACGGAACTCGCGCGCCTGCTGCGTCTCACGGGCGTCTCGCCGCGCCTGCTCGAACGCCTGCCGCTCACGCTGCATGTTCCCCGCCAACTCCATCTGCGCGCCGCGCCACTACCCGCGCCCCTGCACCTGGCTGTCGGTCTGCTGCGCGCACACGGGCTCGGCTGGCGCGAACGCATAGCTCCGCTCGCACTGCTGCGCTACTTGAAACGCGCCCGTTTCCGGCTGCCCGCCGCGATGAGCGTCGCGGAACTGCTCAGCGCCGCGCGCCAACCCGCGCGGCTGCGCAATCTGGTGTGGGAGCCGCTATGCGTAGCCGCGCTCAACACGCCCATGCACGAAGCCTCGGCGCAAATTTTCGCCAACGTCCTGCGCGACTCCCTCGCCGCCTCCGCCGCCGCCAGCGAACTGTTGATTCCACGCATCGATCTGTCGGAGCTTTTCCCCGTTCCCGCCGCGCGCTATCTCGCCACCCGCGACGGCGAAGTGCGCACTGGCAACCCCATCACCGCCCTCGTGCCGGAAAGCGAAGGCTTCCGTCTCACGGGCGATCCGCACGAACGCATATGGCGGCAAGTCGTCATCGCGACCGCCCCGCATCACGCCGCGCCGCTGCTCGCCACCATCGATGTCTGCGCCGATCTCGCCGCCCAAATCGCCGCGCTGCCCACCGAACCGATCACCACCGTCTATCTCGCCTTCGGCCCCGCCGTCACCCTGCCCGCCCCGATGATCGGCCTTGCCAACGGCCCGGCGCAGTGGGCCTTCGACCGCGCCCGATGCGGCGGCCCCGCCGGACTCATCGCCGCCGTCCTCAGCGCCCACGCCCCTGGCGACAGCATCGACCCGTCTGTCATCATCGCTCAACTGGAGCACGAACTCGACCGTATCCTGCCCAAGCCCGAATGGGTACAAGTCATCACGGAAAAACGCGCCACCGTTGCCAGCCGCCCCAATCAGACGCGCCCCGGCAACGCCACGCCCCGGCGAAATTTGTGGCTGGCGGGTGACTACGTGGGGAGCGACTATCCCGCCACGCTGGAAGCCGCGGTGCGCGCCGGGGTGAAGTGCGCGCGGGGGATATTGGAGACGCTGGAGACGCGCGCCGGAGTCGAGCGCGGATAACCACGTTCATACCCGACGCGGAGAGGCAGGCACCCGTTTCGAGGTCAAGGCCAGCCGCACCCCCGCAGCAAAGCGCATGCCGCGCCTGCTTCCGTCGAGGGCGCGCCGCATTATTTGATTTCCGCTTTCGTCCGCAGTGTTTCGATGTACTGCGCCACTTTCATTTGGACGACGCCCTGCGCCAATTGCGGTCTGGCTTGCTCGAAGCTCGGCGGGGTCAGGGGACGAAGTTCTTCGACCAGGAAGACGTGCCAGCCCGTGTCGAGTTGAACCGGGCTTTGGGTGTATTCGCCTTTCTTGAGCGAACGGATCGCCGAGGCGACCGCCGCCGGCAGGGCCGCCGGGGCGTTCCAGCCCATGTCGCCCTTTTTGTCTTTATCCGCTTCTTCGGCGTATTCCTTGACGAGTTTGTCGAATTTCTTGCCGTCCTTGAGGCTGGCGATGACTTTCCCGGCATCGGCTTCGTTCTTGAGCCGCAGGCCGCGCAGTTTGTATTCGGAATTGCCCAGCTGCACGAGCAGCGCGTCATAGGCCGCGCGCAGTTCCGCATCAGTGGGCGGGTTTGCGTTGAGGTAGTTCGCCACGACGTTGCGCATCAGGAGCATCTGCGTGGCGTCCTGGACTTGCTGCTTGAAGCCGGGCGCCTTGTCGACGCCCTGTTTTTTGGCTTCCGACAGGAGTGCACCACGACGGATCATTTCTTCGCGCACGGCGCGCTTCAATTCGTCGTTCTCCTCCGCGCCCCGGGCTTTGAGTTCAGCGACGAGGCCATCCGCCATGCTCTGCGGGACAGCGTAGCCGTTGACGGTGAGGAAGGGTTTGGTGGAAGCGGGTTTGGCGGCGGGGGAGCTTTGGGGGGCGGAGGCCGCAGGGGCCTGAGCTTGGGCCGCAAGGGGAAAGAGAATGCTCAGGAGCAGGACGGCAGGCAGGCGAGGGAAAGACATGGGAAACCTTCGTTCAGGAAATAGGGCATTATGCCTGAAATACATAGTCGGTCCTGCGAAATTCATCGTTGTACCAGGGCAATCGCACGAATGCCGTTGTTGTACACGTTGACGTTTTTTCGTTTACGCACAAAGACTTACACAGGGGGCTGTTCACAGCCTTTTGTTTTATGTAGTTTTCTGTCTTTTTG
>JAIRXQ010000017.1 GCA_031268195.1 Azoarcus sp.
AGCTTGGAGCAGAACACCCGCTGCGTGCTCTCGGCGTCGAAATTGAAATCGTAAGCTTTGCCGATATGGCGCAAAGCTTGCAGAACCGCCTTGGCGCGGTCTTGCGGCGAAAGCGATGCATGACGCAGCACGGCCAGATCGTCGATATTCATGAAATGCGCGAGCGCATTGATTTCCACACCGCTGCGCAAAGCCTCGACAACGCCCCGGCCCTCGCGGATAGCCGCCTGATATGGCACGACCATCGGATGATCCCAAATTGCCAGTTCCCGTAATTCCGCTTCGTTGCCGGCCCAGATGGCCGCATGGCCCCAATGGCCGGGAATAAACATATCGGTGAGGCGGAAAGGCGTTTTCTCCAGCAGAATGTCGCCCGCCTGCAAACGCCCGCCTACTTCCTTCAGCACTTCGGGACGGCCATCGAGTTTGCCGTGGCGAATTTCCACCAAACCAACAGTGTTGCCGAACATACTGCTGGAGATATATTCGCCGCCGTCCTTCAGACCTACCAGGGAATCCCGCGTGATATTGCCGAAAATCTCGAAAGTATTGCTCACCACCTGCAAGGGCTGAAGTTGCCGCACCATGTGATATGAAGGGCTTTGCTCTATGGACTGCCGCAGATAATTAACAGATCTGGCATAACCGGCGAAAATCTCCCCCGTATTGGAATCCGGCTTGCGTGCATGTTTTCTATACCAATTGATGGCGGCGCGCACCCGGCGGCGGTTTTCCGCCGAATTGAACATCACATCGGCGCGCTGCAACTCGTAGGCGGAAAGGCCGAAACTCTGATCGGCCCGATTAATGTGCCGCCTGAGCGCCGGGTCGCCGCGATAAAGGGAAATAGCGGAAAGGTAATTGTCGTACAGCAACAAAGCGGCGGAAACCGAAATCAACACTCCGGCGCGGTGAATGTCTCCCGCTTCGCGCGCCGCCGCTGGCGGACTTTGCACCCAGCATTCGTGCGCCAGCGCCCGCTGCAAGATTTCTTCCCGCTGTTTCAGCAGATTGACAGCACCTTCATTGAGCGCCTGGAGGTCTTCTCCACTGAGCGGCATATTTTGATTTTTCCTGGCCTGGAGTGCGCGGTAGAGGCGAATGGCTTCCGCGCGCATCGCCAGGGCTTCTTCGGAAAGTTGGAGAAAAGAGATGAGTTCTTTTTCCATCTCTGCCGCACTCGGCAAGGCAATGGATGCATCGCAGACGTTTTGCCGTTCGGCGGGCAAAATTCCGGCATGAGCAGTGGCGAACAGAGCCAGTAAAAGACCGGACAAAACCAGCCGGAGCAGACGGATATCCGTGAAGATGAAAAGCAGGGCAGGTCGTCCGATATTGCGAGTCCGCATGGTGCGATATCCTTTTAAACTGGTTGGTTTGTGTTAGTTTGTCAATGGGCGTTTTGTCGGCACGTCGTCGCATGCATGGCGATCCGCGAAAAACAGATGCCGGGAGTATCTCCGAAAAAAACTGCGCTGTCAGCACCGCGCTATCGCAAGCGCCGCGGGTTTTCAATCTGTCCGCTTTCGTGGCGCGGCATCTGTCCGTACCACTATCGTTCGGGTTGGGCTTGGCCTTTGCCAGTTTCACACGAGGCATTTCGGCAGGCTCGGGGCGGACGGCGTTTCTTGTATGCTTGTCGAGTTGATAATTGTACTATGCCATAATATAACGTATATTACGCCGCGATGTTTTTTACCAGGGGAATCAAAGGCTGTCGACGCCCTGGAGGTCGAAGCAGAAATAAAGACGCTTGGCGGCATTTTCGGGAAAAACGCGGTGAACATGTTCCGTCCTCCTTATGGTCAAAGGTCGGCGGAAGTCCTGGATGTCTTCAAGGCTTCCGGGACGAAAACGATTCTGTGGAACATCGATACCCAGGACTGGTCCAGGAAAATAACGGCGCCGGAAGTCAAGGATCGTTTGATATCATTAATGCTTTTCTGGCGCTCCGGCATCATTCTGTTTCATGACGTCCACCCGAAAGCTGCCGAAATTCTTCCGGATGTTTTTAAGGCGTTTGGGCCCGACATCGTATCCTTTACCGACAGGTTTCCCGCCGCATCTTCTCCAGGGCTGTCGGAATAGGCGCATATCTCTGGCGGCCTGGATGCCGCGCCGTTTTCGCTGGATTTGCAGGGTGTGGTGAGGTTTCTTGCCTTGCTTGTGAAACCTGCCCGCGCCGCAGGAAGTCACGTGGTTTATACCAACGACTTCAAACTTCGGCAGGCGAGCGTGATGAGCGAACAAGACTATCCGGTAGTGTGCGGAACCGAAGATCTCCTGCGTTCCTTGTGCGATTCGGTCATCAAAGTGCTGAACATGGCCACCGCGAGCCATCTGAGCTATTCGGGCATGATCCAGCGCATCACCAAAACCTGCCTCAAACCGGACATCGGCTGCTTCGTGCTGTTCGACGGCGGCTTTTCGGGGCTGGTCGTCACCAACTTCTCCGCCGCCGCTGCGATGGAGCTGTACGAACGCTACATGCTCAACATGGGCATGGCGAAAGACGAGCTCGCCACCGCTTTCACCTCCGATGACGTGGGCAACGTCATGGGCGAGCTGATGAACCAGATCGTCGGGGATTTCACACGCAAGGTGTCGCAGGAGTTGCAGACTCACATCACCCAGAACCAGCCCAAGATGCTGGCGCTCACCAAACAGGTGGCGCTCTCGATCGATACCCATCTCGACCAGCCGCAGGCGCGGCGCGTGAGCTTCCAAACCGAGCGCGGCAACATTTTCTACCTGGAAATGGCCGTCGACCGCACCGAATTCATCAAGCTGAACGAGTTTCAGGCCGAGGAAATCGATCCAGACGCGCTGCTGGAGCGGATCAGGAACCAGTCGCGGGATGCCGTGGCGCTTGCTAGCGTCGATCAGGACGAGCTGCTCAAATCGCTGGACATGTAGGGAAACCTCCGACGGGCGTGTAACATTTGCGGGCTCTCATTCATTTGCGATCCCGTCATGGATATCTCTTGCTTGCAACCCACCCCGGTGTGGCGGCATTTCTCCAATTTGTGCCAAATTCCGCATGCTTCCGGGCAGGAAGCCGCCCTGCGCGAGGCGATCGTGGTTTGGGCGCGTGCGCGCGGACTGGGTGTAAAGGTGGATGACACCGGGAATCTCGTGCTGAAAAAGGCGGCGACGCCGGGCTATGAAAACCGCCCGGGCGTGGTGCTGCAAGGCCATCTCGACATGGTGTGCCAGAAAAATGGCGACAGCGCGCACGACTTCGCGCGTGATCCGATCCATGCTGTCGAGCGCGACGGTTGGGTGACAGCGGGCGACACCACCCTCGGCGCCGACAACGGTATCGGCGTGGCGCTGGCGCTGGCGGCGCTGGAATCCGGCGCGATGCCACACCCGGCGCTGGAGGCGCTCTTTACCGTCGACGAGGAAGCGGGCATGCACGGCGCGCTCGCGGCCAGGCCGGACACGGTGGACGGGCGGCTTTTGCTCAACCTCGACACCGAGGAATGGGGCGAGTTGTACATCGGCTGCGCGGGCAGCGTCGATGTGATGCTTGAGGCGCCATTGCCGACCGAACCCGGGCCGGCGGGCTTTGCGCCGTTTTCCGTGCGGTTGAGTGGACTTGCGGGCGGGCATTCGGGCATCGACATTCATCGCGGGCGTGGCAACGCCATCAAGCTGCTGGGTGAATTTCTGCATGAATTGGGCGCAAAAGATGTCGACTTCCGTCTGGCGGCGTTTGCGGGCGGCACCGCACACAACGCCATCGCGCGCGAAGCCGAGGCGACGCTGTTGCTCGCGCCCGGTCGTGTCGAGCTGGCGGCGCAAGCCGGCCGTTACGCCGACACACGACGTTTGCTGCTGCCCGCCGAGGATGCCGGCGTGCGTCTCGAAGTTGCGCCGCTGGCAATAGTGCCCGCTTCGGTATTGAGCGCGGCGGATACGCGCCGGGTGCTGGCGCTGGTGCACGAGATGCCCTACGGCGTGCGCGCCATGAGCGCGGAAATGGCGGGCGTGGTCGAGACTTCGAACAATGTCGGGGAATTGCGGCTCGCCGGCGGCAGGCTGCATCTGAACGCGATGGTGCGCTCCCTGCGCGAAGCGGGGGTGCGCAATCTGGCCGCCGAAATCCTCTATCTGCTCAACGCCAAGGGCTTCGACCATCCTCGCGTCGCGGGCGCGGGGCCGGTGTGGACGCCGGATCGGACATCGAAACTGCTCGCGCTGGCGCAAAAAGTGTATCGCGACGCTTTTGGCGGCGAGGCGACCGTACAAGTGATCCATGCCGGGCTGGAATGCGGTGTTTTCGCCGCGCTGTGGCCGGAAATGGAGATGATTTCGTTCGGGCCGACCATCCAGGGCGCGCATTCGCCCGGTGAACGGGTGGACGTGGCGAGTGTGGAACGCGCCTGGACGTTGCTGATGGGTATTCTGGCGGCGATTCCGCCCGCCTGAGGTCAGACACTGAGGGGCAGACCCTGAGGGCCGGACAACACTGAGGGTCAGGCAATGAAAAGGCGCGCAAGGTTATTAGCTCCTTGCGCGCCGGGGAAGGCGTCTTCGATCAATCGGATGAGGAGACTCTTTTCGAATCGGGACGCCTGGGGGGGAAACCGTCGGCCCGCCAGTCTCGGGCCGGAGAAGTCGATCCCATTAACTATTGGTTTTCAGCCATTGCCGTAAAATATCGTTGAAACGTGTTTCCCAGTCTGAACCTGTGGCCTGCAAGGCGCCGACCACATCGGAATCGAGAGGAATGTCAACATCCATTCGTCGCGGAGCGGGGCGCATGCATGTTTCTGAGTCTGCAAGCACGGCGGCGACGGCCGATGCAGCGTTTGGGGATGGCGCCGGTGTTGGCGTCGGTGTCCTGAGGAAATATGCTTGCATGCTTTCTTGCTCCTGAAATATCGGTGCGACAGGGACAACCTGTTCACAACGATTCTGCCTGGGTGCCTCTATTTTTTCATGGGGAAAAGTAGATGACAGGCATATTCAGCAAGAAGTTTGCCAGTTTTTAAGTATTTGATTTTATTTTTTAAATAAAATTAGTAACAATATTTTGTAAAGAAAACCGACGTTATGCACTGTGTTTGTAAAAAAATCCGACGGCCAAAATTTTTGTCATGACATGCTGATTGTTGGCGCAGCCATTGCCGGATGGGACGACTCGACAATCGCCCGCGCCACGGCTTCGGCGGCGCGGATGCCATCCATCGCCGCCGAGAGAATGCCGCCCGCGTAGCCAGCGCCTTCGCCGGCCGGGTAGAGCCCGCGCACGTTGGTACTTTGCAGGTCATCGCCGCGTACGATGCGCACGGGCGAGGAGGTGCGTGTTTCCACCCCGGTCAGCATGGCGTCGGGCAGATCGAACCCCGGAATCTGGCGTGCAAAGGCGGGAATGGCTTCGCGCAGCGCGGAGATGGCGTAGTCGGGCAGGGCGCTTGAGAGCTCGCCGTAGCACACGCCCGGTTTGTAAGAAGGTTCGACTTCGCCGGGGCCGCGGGAGACTCGTCCGGCGATGAAATCCTCGACGCGCTGCACTGGCGCGTCGTAATTGCCGCCGCCAAGCTCGAAGGCACGCGCCTCCAGCGCCCGCTGTAGCGCGATGCCCGCGAGTGGCCCGCCGGGATAATCGGCGGCGGGGTCGATGCCGACGACCAGCCCGGCGTTGGCGTTACGCTCGCTTCTCGAATACTGGCTCATGCCGTTGGTGACGACCGCGCCCGGTTCGGACGTGGCCGCGACCACTGTGCCGCCGGGACACATGCAAAAGCTGTAGACGGTGCGCCCGTTCGCGGCATGATGGACGAGTTTGTAGTCCGCCGCGCCCAGCAGCGGATGTCCGGCGTATTTACCGAGGCGGGCGCGGTCGATCAAGGCTTGCGGATGTTCGATGCGCAGCCCGACCGAAAAGGGTTTGGCGGCGATGGCCACACCGCGCCGATGCAGCATGGCAAAGGTATCGCGCGCGCTGTGGCCGAGGGCGAGGACGATATGATCGGCGCGGATTTCCTCGCCGTCGGCAAGGGTAACGCCACGCACGTGGCCGTCTTCGATCAGCATATCCTGTACGCGGGCCTGAAAACGAATTTCGCCGCCGAGGGCCTCGATTTCCGCGCGCATCTTCTCGACCATGCTCACGAGGCGGAAGGTGCCGATGTGCGGCTTGGCGAGATAGAGGATTTCCGCGGGCGCGCCGGCGCGTACGAATTCGGTGAGCACTTTGCGGCCGTGGTGTTTCGGGTCGCGGATTTGGCTATGCAGCTTGCCGTCGGAGAAGGTGCCCGCGCCGCCTTCTCCGAACTGCACGTTGGATTCGGGTTCGAGCCTGTGTTCGCGCCACAGGCCCCAGGTGTCTTTCGTGCGTTCGCGTACTTGTTTGCCGCGTTCGAGCACCCGCGGGCGAAACCCCATCTGCGCCAGCAACAGCGCCGCGAAGATGCCGCAGGGGCCGAAACCGATCACGAGCGGACGCGGCTCGACGCGCGCCGGGGCGCGGGCGACGAACCGGTATGCCATGTCCGGTACGGGCGAGATGTGGCGCTCGTGCGCATGGCTGCGCAGGAGGTCGGCCTCCAGCGCGGCGTCGGACAGCTCGCAATCGACGGTGTAGACGAAGGTGAGCCCTTTTCTTGCATCGTAGCCACGCCGGAAGATGCTCACGCTCGCCAGTTGGTTTGCCGCCAGCCCCAGACGGCGCGCGGCGGCCTCACGCAGATCGTCGGGCGTGTGCTCGGGCGGCAGGCGGAGTTCGGTGAGGCGCGGCATGGGCGGCATCGTAGTTGATTTCGGGCCATGGCGGGCCGCCATGCGGCGAGTGGTAGCATGCGCGGGCTCCATTTCAGGTGTTTTCGCATGCTCAGTTACCGCCATGCCTTTCACGCCGGCAATCACGCCGACGTTCTCAAGCATTTCGTCCTTGCCGAATTACTTGCCTATTACCGGCGCAAGGACGTGCCATGGACGTATATCGACACGCATGCCGGAGCGGGCTGCTACGCATTGGAAAGCGACGTCGCGGGCAAGACGGCCGAGTTCGCCGCGGGCATTGCGCGCTTGTGGACGCGCGACGATCTGCCGTCGGGTTTGCAGGACTACATGGCCGCGGTGCGCCAGTTCAATCCGGGCGGGCGGCTGCTGTTTTATCCTGGTTCGCCCGCGCTGGCGATGACTTTCGCGCGCGAAAAAGACGTTCTGCAACTGTTCGAGCTGCATCCCGCCGATTTGCAGGCGTTGCAAAAGACTTTCGCCGGGGAGGCGCGCCGCGTCCATGTGCGCGGCAGCGACGGGCTATCCGGGCTGAATGCGTTGTTGCCGCCGTCGTCACGCCGCGCGGTGGTGTTGATCGATCCGTCCTACGAGCTCAAGCGCGACTATCGGCAGGCGCTCGACGCGCTCGCGGCGGCGATGCGCCGGTTCGCCACTGGCTGCTACGTGCTCTGGTATCCGCTGCTCGCGCGCCCGGAAGTGCGCCAGCTGCCCAAACGTCTTGCCGCGCTTGGGGCGGGAAGCTGGCTGCACGTGCGTTTGCGTGTGTGCCAGCCGCCCAGGGAGGGTTTCGGCCTGTTCGGCAGCGGCCTTTTCATCGTCAATCCGCCCTGGGTGTTGCCGGAGCGCCTTGCCAGCGCGCTGCCCTGGCTGGTGAAAACGCTCGGCATCGACAGCGGCGCGGGTTTCGAGCTGGATCACTGCATCGAGTGATCGCCTGTCGCGGCGGCGGCGAGTTTGGATCAGCACTTCGTTTCGGGGGATCGGCACTTCATCTCGGCGCGGTAGAGCATCGGCATTGCCAGCGCGTGATAGAGCGGCACGCGGCACACGGAGCGCGAGATGCCGTAGGCGATGACCGTGGTCGCCATCAGCGGCAGCAGCATTTGATGGTTGTCGGTCATCTCCATGACGATGACGAAGGCGGTGATTGGAGACTGTGTCATCGCAGCAAGGAAGCCCACCGTGCCGAGCACCAGTATCGCCGCGTGATCGCCGGGCGGCAGGGTGGGCATCAGCGCAATGATGACCGTGCCGAGTCCGGCTCCGACGGCGAGCGCGGGGGCGAACATGCCGCCCGGAATGCGTGCCACGAAAGCCAGCCAGATCGCCGCCATCTTGGCGAGCATGAAATAAAGCGGCAACTGCGCGATGCCTTCGAGCGCGGCGCGCGATTCGTTGTAGCCGGTGCCGTAGATGAGCCCGCCGGTCGCCAGCCCGAGCAGGGCCGTCGCCAGCCCGCAGCCCGCGGCGAACATGACCGGCCTGCGGTGCGCGAGCGCGCCGGCGATGCCGGGCAAACCTTGCGCCGAGACGATCAGCAAGCGCGCGAAGCCGCCGCCAAGCAAGCCGCCGAGCACGCCTGCCGGCAGCACTGGCCAGATGCCATCGGGGAAATCGAGCGTGATGGTGGAGGCGGTGCGGCCAAAATAAGTGTAGCTGCCAAGCAACGCCAGCGACATCAGGCCAGCGAAGATGACTGCAATCAGTGTTGTGCTGTTGCCGCGAAAGCTGCGGTAGCGGCACATCTCCTCGATGGCGAACATGATGCCGCCGAGCGGCGTGTTGAACGCGGCGGCGATGCCCGCTCCGGCGCCGGCGGCGATCAGGTCGCGGCTCGATGCGATGCGCCCGAAACGGCGGCCGGCGAGCATGTGCAGGGTGGATGCGCCGACCTGCACCGACGGCCCTTCGCGTCCGATGGAGGCCCCCACGAGCAGGCCGCCGAGGGTGAGGAACACCTTGGCAATCGCCAGCCGCAGGGAGAGGAATTGCTGGCGCACCGCTGATTCCGTGGCGTTCGAGGCGGCGATGGCCTGTGGAATGCCGCTCCCCTCGGTGCCGGGGAAAAAGCGCATGGTCAGCCATGCGATGAGCGCGAAGCCGGCGGGCGCGATGATGAGCGCCAGCCACGCGTGGCTGCTTGTCAGGCCGTGGTGAAAGGCGATGGCCCGATCCGCGCCCTTGGCGAACAGGATCGCCGCCGTGCCCGCGAGCAGGGCCGCACCCACCAGCAGGAAGCGTTTGCGCCAGCTGCGCAGTGACAGCCAGGGCAACATATGACGCGACCCGAGCGGGTGCTCATGTAATAATCGGGGGGTGCGCAACGCGAACCGGGATTTCGGCGTGCGCTCATCGGCAGGAGGCGTTTTTTGGGGGGGGAACGGCATTTGGATCGGTCGATAGTGTGAAAATTGTCAAGTTCAACCACATTGGAAAATTCCGGGGTGACGCGGAACTCGCTTCTGCGGTAGAGTGCGAGCCTGAATCCGTTGTTGTAACCTGTGGCGCGGACATCTTTTTAGGGACACCTTAATACCATGGCGGTTGAGCTTTTCAATAACGGCAGGCATGTGTGTCTGGCTTTTTACGACCTCGTCGACGAAGCATCGGATCATGCGGTGCAATGCAACCAGTTCCTTGTCGTCGATGGCGAACATGGCGCGCTGCTCGAACCGGGCGGCAACATGACCTACAACGGGCTGTTGATGAGCATGGCGCGCTACTTCTATTCGCGCGACCTCGACTACATCTTCGCTTCGCACCAAGACCCGGACATCATCGCTTCGGCCAATAAATGGATGGTGACCACCAATTGCCGGGTATTGATCTCCAAGCTGTGGACGCGCTTTTTGCCACACTTTACCACCGGGCGAAATTACACTGATCGCATCATCGGCATTCCCGATGAAGGCATGGCGGTGCCGCTTGGCAGTTGCAAACTCAAGATGGTTCCCGCCCACTTCCTGCACTCGGAAGGCAATTTCCAGGTCTACGACCCGATCTCCAAGATCCTGTTTTCGGGCGACCTGGGCGTCTCCCTGCTCGATCATGCCGATGCCAGCAAGCCGGTGACGGATTTCGACGCCCACATCGATTTCATGATCGGCTTCCATCGCCGCTACATGATTTCCAACAAAATCTGTCGCTACTGGGCAAACATGGTGCGGCAGATGGACATCGAACAGATCGTGCCGCAGCACGGCGCGCGCTTCGTCGGCAAGGCGATGTGTAACCGCTTCATCGACTGGATCGAAAACCTCCAGTGCGGCGTCGATCTCATGACGCAGGATCAATACCGCCTGCTCTGAAACACGCGGCGCACCCAGCGAAGGCCCGGTCATCATGCCGGGCCTTTTCGTTTTCAGTCGGCGTTTTCGTTCTGTAGGGTCAGTGTCCACGCCAAGGCTTCCATGTAGCAAGTCGACGCTTGTTCGGGATCGACGCCGCAGGCGGCAGCGGCGGCAATGACGCGCTCCGCGTTCATGCTCTCGCACGCCTGCGCCAGCGCCAGCGCCGGTGCGTAAGGGCCATTTACCCCGGAGATGCCGTCGCGGATGTCGGTGTCGATGGCCAGCGCGTCGAGCGCGTGTTCTATTGGTTGTTGCAGGATGACATCGATCAGCGACAGCAGGCCGGTCAGGAACATCGCCTCGCGCACCGCCGCCGGACGGGCAGCGGCGAGCAGTTCCATGGTGCGCGCCCGCACCAGCGCCGTCTCCAGCACCGCTGCCGAACGTGGCTGCTTGCGGTCGCTCGCGCACAGCATCAGGCTCAACCAGCGTTGCAGCGGCGCGCGGCCAAGCAGCGCCAGCGAGCGCTCGATAGATGAGACGTGCTCGCGCAGCCCGTTGGCCGCCGAGTTGATATAGCGCAGCAGCCGCAAAGTGATGGCCGCGTCCTGCTTGAGCAGACTGGCGATTTCCTTCGTGTCGGCATCTTGGCGCAGTTTGTTGAGCAGCGTGGCAATGCGCGCGAAATTGGGGCCGAGATGGGTGGCCTGCCAGTTCTCGCGGCTGGTCACGAATCCCCCCTGGAACAGGGTCACGCCGATCCGGTAGCAGAAATCGAAATCCTCCATCCCCGGCAGATCGCGCACCAGCAGCGCGGCCTCGGGCGCGAGCTTCAGGATGTGGCGCACGAGATTCATGCCCTGCCCGATGTCGGTGTGCGGTTGCATGTACACCAGATCGGCTTCCGGCAGCAGGTGGAAATACGCGTTGTTCGTCGTGGGATCTTGAATGCCGATGCGATAGCCGAGTTTGCGCAGCGCCCGCACGTGCGTCGACAAATAGCTCGCCGAGGGCGGTGGGGCGTTTTCGACGGGGCAGAGGATGAAAAACGTGTTGGCGGGCGGCAATCCGGTCAGGCAGGGATGATCGAGGAAAGAATCGGGGATGTCGATGAATGCGAAGCGTTTGTGCAGGGAGCCGAGGTTGGCGCGCAGCAGGTTTTGCACCAGCACTTCGGCGCACAGATGCATGATCTGGCGGCTTTTCAGGCGGATGTTCCCGTGCGCCGCGTCGTTTAGCATGAACTGGTAGCCGGCGATTTTCTGTTGCCGGTTGAGCACGGGTTCGCGGCAAATGATGACTTTTTCGAGCGTGGCCCCGGCGGGAGCGTCCGCATCCTGCGTCTGGCGCAGCGGCGCCTGCTGGTCGAGCGCGGTAGGCCGGGCCGGGGACGCTGCGGGTTTTTGCCCCGGCGCGGACGGTTGATTGGCGGGTGACGACAGGTGGAACCATCGCCGGAATAATCGCTTCAGCATGGAATTCCTTTTGGCATACCACGATTATAGAAGTGCTTGCCTGTCGATGTGTTCGTCGTCAAGCCATCGGGCGTGATTCAATCGCCAATTGGTGGTAATCCCGCACGGTGGCGAACAAGATCGAGATAGGTGTGGCTGTCAGGCGAGGAATTGTCGCGCAGTGCCCGGTACAAGGTCTGGCCCAGACATTCGAGCATGTCATGCAGGGCGCGATGGCGGTCGGCATGCTTGCGGCGTAGGGCATCGAAGGCGGCGCGGATGCCAGGAGGGTGGTCGATGGTCAGTTGTTCCTCGATCGCCAGATGCAGCGACAGGTGCAAGAAAGGGTTGGTTCCGCCTTCTTCGGGCGGAAATTCGCGCGTCAGAATGTCGGGACTCTCCAGCAGGGCGTGGTATTCGGGGTGTTCCAGCACGATGCCGGAGGCGACCGACTCCAGCGCGCTCAACACATCGTGCCGGCGCTGCTTGTTCCAGGCGGTGACAAAGAATTCGCGCACCTGTTCACGGGTGGGGTTGAAAAGCATAAGCGCGTTCGCCAGTGGCGGGCATCGTGATATTTATTGTATGCCGGGAGTGGATTTTTCAGACCAGGCACAGAGATCGTATACGTAACAGCTTGAACATTGCGGTTTTTTTGCAGTGCAAACATAACGACCGTGAAGAATTAACCAGTGATGGGCATCGAGCAGGTATTCGGGGGGAATCACGCGCATGAGCGCGGCTTCCACGGCGACCACATCCTTGCCGGGGGCCATGCCGGTGCGGTTGGCGAGGCGGAAGATGTGCGTGTCGACCGCCATCACCGGCTGGCGAAAGACGGTGTTGAGCACGACATTGGCGGTTTTGCGGCCGACGCCGGGCAGGGCTTCGAGCGCCGCGCGCGTATTGGGCACTTCACCGTGATGGCGTTGCAACAACAGGTGCGAGAGCGCGACCACGTTTTTTGCCTTGTTGCGGTACAGGCCGATGCTTTTGACGAAGGCGGCGACTTGTTCCTCTCCGAGCGCGGCCATCGCCTCGGGCGTGGGCGCGGCGGCGAAAAGCGCTTTCGTCACCAGATTTACGCGCTTGTCGGTCGTCTGTGCCGACAGTACTACCGCCACCAGCAGTTGAAACGGGCTGTCGTGATCGAGTTCGGTGCGCGGGGCCGGATTGCGTTCGGCCAGCCGCCGGAAGAATTCGCGAACCGCCGCGGAGATCATCTCCCGGGCCGGTCAATCCGCCGCCGGGGCGGGCGCGGTTGGCGTTGTGGGTGGGGTCGCGGCTGGCGCGGCCTTTTTGGCGGCGCGGTGGGTGTTGATCGCGTTGAAACCGGCAACCAGGAGCGCGAGGGTGAAAAATGCGCCCGGCGGCAGGCTGGCGAGGAGGAACCCAGGGTAATCTTCTCCGAACACCTGTATGGCCGACAGGCCGGGGACGATCATGTCGATGCCCGAAAACAGGGTGCCATTGCTGATCAGTTCGCGCAGCGCGCCGAGCAGCCCCAATACCCAGACGAGGCCGAGCCCCATCATGATGCCATCGAGCGTTGACTCGAATACGCCGTTTTTGGCGGCGAAGGCTTCGGCGCGCGCGAGCACGATGCAGTTGGTGGTAATCAACGGAATGAAGATGCCCAGCAGCAGATAAAGACTGTGGAGATATGCGTTGAAGGCGAGATCGAGCACCGTCACCAGTGCGGCGATGATGAGGATGAACGCCGGGATGCGAATTTCATAGGCGATCCAGCGCCGCAGCGCGGAGATGACCAGATTCGAGATCGCCATCACCACCACGGTGGCGAGCCCCAGGCTGACCGCGTTGACCATGCTGGTGCTGATGGCGAGGATCGGACACAGCCCGAGAATTTGCGCCAGCCCCGAATTGTGTCGCCACAGGCCGTCGCGGACGCATCCCTTGAAGTGTTGGAAATTCATTGCCATCGCGTCACTCCGTGCGCGCTTCGTCGTTCAGTTTCGCGTCTGTCGGCGCCTCGAACAGCGCCGCGCGGTGTTTGTTGACCCAGAGCACGCCGCGTCCGACCGCAACCGTCACGGCGCGCGGCGAAACCGTCGCGCCGGCGCGGTAGTCGAAGTCGCCCCCGTCCTTTTTCACCGTCCAGCGCGCTTTGGGCAGGTTTGCGTCTACGCCCTCGAACTGGGCGATCCACGGCTTGTTCTGGTGACGGCGATCCTTGGCCGGTTCGATGTAATCGCCCAACCCCGGTGTTTCATGGTGCGCGCCGACGCGCACCCCGGTGACCCTGCCGTCGTCGCCGATGCCCACGATGAGCTCGATGCGCCCGCCGTAGCCGTCGTCCGCGAAGGCTTCGAAGACGAGCGCCACGGCGTCGGCGCCGCGGCGCGCCCGCCAGATTCTGCCGACGTTGGCCGTGTTGCCGGGCGCGCTCACCGCATCGGCGAGCAGCGTGTTGTCGTAACGCTCGCGCGGCAGCACTTCGTCGATCAGGCGCATCTGCTGTTCGTCTTTCGCCGCGTCGATGCGCTCGCGCGTCATTTCGTACGTGAAGGCCATCAGCGCGGTAAATACCAGCGTGAACGCGACCAGCCCGCAGGCGCAGGAGACGGCCTTGCGCCAGGCGGGGGGCAGGGCGTCGAGCAGCTTCATGGCTGTTTCCCCCCACGCCGGCCGAAGATCGGCGGCTGTGTCTTGCGGTCGATCAGCGGCACGCCGATGTTCATCAGCAGCACGCCGAAGGCGACGCCTTCCGGATAGACCCCGAAGGTGCGTACGAACCACGCGATGATGCCGACCCCGGCAGCGAAAATCAGTTTGCCGCGCGGCGTACTGGCGGAGGTGACCGGATCAGTGACGATGAAAAACGCACCGAGCATCGCGCCGCCGCTGGCGAGGTGGAACAGCGGCGAGGGATATTGCTCCGGCGAAATCGCCCAGAACAGGGTGGCGGTCAGCCCCATCCCGGCGATGAAGGCGAACGGCAGATGCCAGCTGATGATGCGCCGCCAGAGCAGGAACAGGCCGCCGAGCAGGTAGCCCGCCCCGATGTATTCCCAGCCGTTGCCGCCCGCGTAGCCAAAAGCGGTGGATTCGAAGATGGCGCTGACCGCTTCATTCTTGCGCAGCCCCGTGCGCATGGCGTCGAGCGCGGTCGCGCCGGTAATGCCGTCGATTTCGCGCCCGCCGCCGAGGATCAGCTGCAACTGGGTGGCGAAATCGACCTGCCCGACGGCCGGCCACTGCGACATCAGCGCCGGGTAAGCGATGATTGCCGCGCAATAGGCGGCCATTGCCGGGTTGAACGGGTTTTGCCCGATGCCGCCGTAAAGGTGCTTCGCGCCGACGATGCCGATCAGCACTGCGATCACCGTCAACCACCACGGCACGATGGACGGCAGCGCCAGCGCGATCAGCCATGCGGTGACGATCGCGGAGCCGTCGGTGAGGGTGATGGCGATCGGGCGGTTTCGCAGCTTCAGCACCAGCGCCTCGGCACCGAGCGCGGTGACGGAAGCGATGGCGATGTTGACCAGAATGCCCGCGCCGACGTTCCAGACGTAGGCGACGATGCCGGGCACGAGCGCCAGCAGCACGTAGAGCATCACGCGCTGCACGCTGTTGTTGTCGAGGCGGATGTGAGGGGATGTCATGTCGGATCGGCCTTCTGCTCCGCCGATGGGGCGGCGGCTTCTTGACGTTCGGGCGCGGCGGCGGCGGCCTCGCCGCTGGCGGCGAGTTGGGCGCGCGTCTCCGCTGCCTTGGCCGCCAGCCGCGCGGCTTTTTCGGCTTTTTCACGTTCAAGGCGCGCCGAGCGGCTCGCGAAACGCGCCCGCGCCTGTTCGGCGGCTTTGCGTTCTTCGTTTTTGGCGCGCATTTCGCTTTTGGCAAAACGGAAATAATCGACCAGCGGGATATGCGCCGGGCACACGTAGGTGCAGCAACCGCATTCGATGCAATCGAAGATGTGGTACGCCTCGACCTTGTCGAAATTTTTGGCGCGCGAGAACCAGTACAGCTCGAACGGATGCAATTCGATTGGGCAAGCGCGCGCGCAGGTGCCGCAGCGGATGCAGGGCTGTTCGGGCGGCGCGGGCGGGAACAGTTTGGGCGAGGCGGCGATGACGCAATTCGCGCCCTTGACGATGGGCGTGCTGAGGCTCGGCAGGGTGAAGCCCATCATCGGCCCGCCCATCAGGGCGCGGTTGGTGTCGGGCTTTGCGCCCGCGAGCGCGAGCAGGTCAGCCGCTGGCGTGCCGAGCAGCACTTCGTAGTTGCCGGGGCGCTCGACGTTGCCGGTGACGGTGACGACGCGCGACACCAGCGCCTCGCCGTGCACGAGCGCGCGGCAGACCGCATGCGCAGTGCCGACGTTGAAGCATTGCACGCCATAATCGGTGGCGAGCTTGCCCGAGGTGACTTCGATGCCGGTGAGCACCCGGATCAACTGCTTTTCGCCCCCGGCGGGGTAGCGCGCGGGCACGGCGACGACATCGATCGTGCCGAGGTCGATCTCGTCCGCACCCACGCTGTGCGCGGCTTGCGTCATCGCGGCGATGGCTTCCGGCTTGTTGTCCTCGATGCCGACGACGATGCGTTTTGCGCCGGTGAGCCGCGCGAGGATGGTCGCGCCGGTGATGACATCGGCGGCGCGCTCGCGCATCAGGCGGTCGTCGCAGGTGATCCACGGTTCGCACTCCGCGCCGTTCAGGATCAGGGTATCGATGGCGTTGCCCACCTTGATGTGGCTGGGGAAGGTCGCGCCGCCCATGCCGACGATGCCGCTTGCCTGAATGCGCAGGATCATTTCCTCGCGGCTGGCGTGGGCGAGATTGAGCGGTTCGGATTCGATCCAGCGTTCCTCGAAGTCCGGCTCGATCACGATGGCAAGCGAGTCCAGCCCGGAGGCGTGCGCCATCGGATACAACCCGATTTCCACCACCGTACCCGACGTCGGCGCGTGGATGGCGGTGCCCGCCTGGCCTTGCGCCTCTCCGATGCACTGGCCTTTCAGCACTGTGTCGCCCACCGTGACGACGGGGCGGGCGCTGCCCCGGCTGCTCTGGATGAGCGGTACCACCAGTCGCGCGGGCAATGGCGCGGGGCGGATCCGCGCATCGGAGGATTCGGTTTTGTGGGTCGCGGGTTTGATGCCGCCGTGGAAGCGGAACAGATGCGAGAGCGCGCTCATGCCACCACCTTCAGTCCCGTCTTGGGGTATTTCCAGCGCCAGTTTTGTGGTGTGCGCGGCTCCTCGATCAGCGAGATGCAATTGACTGGACAGGGCGGCAGGCACAGTTCGCAGCCCGTGCAGATGGCGCTCACCGCGGTATGCATCTGCTTGGCCGCGCCGACGATGGCATCTACCGGGCACGCCTGGATGCACAACGTACAGCCGATGCAGCTCTGTTCGTCGATCTGCGCCACCGTTTTCAGTTTTTCTTCCTGCACGCCGCGCGGTTTGAATTCGCGGCCGAGCAGTTCCGCGAGCAGCTTCGCGCCGTCGTCGCCGCCCGGTGTGCACAGGTTGATCTGCGCCGCGCCCGATGCCAGCGCCTCGGCGTATTGCTTGCACCCTGGGTAGCCGCATTGCGCGCACTGCGTCTGCGGCAGGATGGCGTCGATCTGTTCCGCGAGCGGATTGCCGTCCACATGGAAGTGGACGGCGGCATAGCCGAGCGCCAAACCCAGCGCGAGGGCGATACCAGTCATGACGAGGAGGGCGGCGAGCATGGTGATCGAGGCAAACGCGCTCAGGTTGTGACCCTGCTCGCGACACAAAAAACGGGGTTCAATGAAAACGATCCAGTCCGGCGAAGCCCATGAAGGCGAGGCTCATGAAGCCGGTGGTCATCATGGCGATGGGAACGCCCCGAAACGGCATGGGGACATCCGCCCCTTCGAGGTGCTCGCGGATGCCCGCGAACAGGATCAGCGCGAAAGTGAAGCCTACGGCGGAGCCGAAGCCGAACAGCAGTGATTCCAGCAGTCCGTGCCCCATGCCGACCGAGAGCAGCGGAATGCCGAGCACCGCGCAGTTGGTGGTGATCAGCGGCAGATAGATGCCGAGCACCTGTTGCAGCATCGGGCTGGTCTTGTGAATCACCAGTTCGGTCAGCTGCACGATGGCCGCAATCATTACGATGAACGCCAGCGTGCGCATGTAGCCGATGTCGAACGGCACCAGCAGGTAATGGTCGATCAGGTAACACGCGCCCGAGGCCACGGTCATCACGAAGGTAGTCGCCATGCCCATGCCGATGGCGGTTTCGGTCTTTTTCGACACGCCCATGAACGGGCACAGCCCGAGGATGCGGACGAAAAGGACGTTATTGACGAGGACGGCGCCGAGGACGACGAATAAATAGTGCATGGCAGGTGCGACGGTGAAAATTGGCGGGTGATTATCTCTTTATGGCTGTGGCGGTTCAATAGAACCAGGGCTAGGGTTAACCCCTTTTTGCTATCATCGTGCGATGAACGCCGACCTGCATTGCCATTCCTCGCTCTCCGATGGTTGTCTGGCGCCCGCCGCCCTCGTGCGCCGCGCGCACGGCAGCGGCGTGGACATGCTGGCGCTCACCGATCACGACGAGCTGGGCGGTGTGGCGGCGGCGGCGCGCGAGGCCGCCGCGCTGGGCGTGAAGTTCGTGCCTGGCGTGGAGATTTCCGTCTCTTTGATCGATGACACCACGATTCACATCGTCGGCCTGGGCGTCGATCCCGCTCACCCCGCGCTCGCGCAGGGGCTCGCCCGTGTGCGCGGCGGACGCGAGGCGAGGGCCGCGCGCATGGCGGCGGCACTCGAAAAGATCGGCATCGGCGGCACGCTCGAAGGCGCGCGCCGCTTCGCGCGCAACCCGGCGATGATCGGTCGCGCCCATTTCGCGCGCCATCTCGTCGCCAGCGGCGTGATGCCGGATGTCAGCACAGTGTTCGAGCACTACCTCGCGCGCGGCAAACCCGGCTTCGTCTCGCACGAGTGGGCGAGCCTCGCGGACGCGGTGGGCTGGATTCGCGGTGCGGGCGGTGTGGCGGTGGTGGCGCATCCGTCCCGTTATCACCGGCTCTCCAACGCCGGGCTGGATCGCCTGTTCGACGATTTCGCCGCGCTCGGCGGCGAGGCGGTGGAAGTGGTGGCCGGAGCGCACACGCTGGAGGATATGCGCCGCTTCGCCACGGTGGCGCGGCGCCGCGGCCTGCTTGCCTCCTGTGGCTCGGATTTTCACTGTGAGGGGGAAAGCCCCGTCGATGTCGGGCGCTGCCATCCCCTGCCGCCCGATCTCGTGCCCGTCTGGACGCGGTTGGGCTGACGCATGGCGCAATATTTTTCCCTGCACCCCGAATCCCCGCAGCCCCGCCTCGTGCGGCAGGCGGCGGGCATCGTGCGCGACGGCGGACTCATCGCCTTTCCCACCGATTCCGCCTACGCCATCGGCGGACGCCTGGGCGATGCGGCGCTGCTCGAACGCATCCGGCGGCTGCGCGGCGTCGACGAGCGCCATCACTTCACGCTGCTGTGCCGCGATCTGTCTGAAATCGCCACCTTCGCCCGTGTCGACAATGTGCAATACCGTCTGCTGAAGGCCAGCACGCCCGGCCCCTACACCTTCATTCTCGAAGCCACGCGCGAGTTGCCGCGCCGCGTGCTGCATCCGAGACGCAAGACCATCGGCCTGCGCGTGCCCGAACATCCCGTGGTGGCGGCCCTGCTCGCGGAAATGAACGCGCCGCTGCTGTCCTCGACGCTGCTTTTGCCCGGCGAGGAACTGCCGCTGACCGATGCCGGGGAAATTCGCGAGCGTCTGGAAAAAGAGCTGGATCTGGTGATCGAGTCCGGCCACTGTCGCCCGGAAGCGACCACCGTGATCGACCTGACGGGCGGCGCGCCGGAGCTCGTGCGCGCCGGGCGCGGCCGGTTCGAACCTTTTGGCCTGACGGCGGACTGAGGACGCGACGATGTCGATGGAAATCCTGCTCTGGGTCTTGCCGGTGTTGCTGGCGATTACCGTGCATGAAGTCGCGCACGGCTACGTGGCGCGCCATTTTGGCGACCCCACCGCCGAAATGGCCGGACGTATCACGCTCAATCCGCTGCGTCATGTCGATCTGGTCGGTACCCTCATCGTGCCCGCGAGCCTGTATCTGCTCTCGAAGCAGATCGGCATCGAACATCCCGTGCTTTTCGGTTGGGCCAAGCCCGTGCCGGTCAATTTCAACCGGCTGCGCCATCCCAAGGCCGACATGCTGTGGGTGGCCGCCGCCGGGCCGTTCGCCAATCTCGTCATGGCCTTCGGCTGGGCCTGCCTGTCCGTGTTCGGCAAGGGCGCGGGGATGGAGAGCTACGGCTACGGCCTCTGGTTGATGGCGCTGGCGGGCATGAGCATCAACGGCGTGCTGCTATTCTTGAACCTGATTCCCGTGCCGCCGCTGGACGGCGGGCGCATCGCGGTCAGCCTGCTGCCCGACGATCTGGCGCGGGCGTACTCGCGCCTCGAACCGTTTGGTTTGTTCATCCTGTTCGGACTTCTCATGAGCGGCGCGCTCAATGTCATCCTCGGGCCGCTGGTATTCAGCTTCGAGAAAATGCTGATGCGGCTCGTGGGCATGTGAGGGCACGATGGCGATGGAAAACACGGTGACGAGCCTGGATGCGAACGCGCCGCCGCCGGATGCGGCCAAGGGGAGCGGCGCGCCCGCCCGTCTCTACGGCGAGCCGGTGCTGGAGATGCCCAAGGACTTGTACATCCCGCCGGATGCGTTGCGCGTGTTCCTCGAAGCCTTCGAGGGGCCGCTCGATTTGCTGCTCTACCTGATCCGCCGCGCCAATCTCGACGTGCTCGACATCCCGATGGCGCCGCTCACCCGGCAATACCTCGAATACGTCGAAGCGATGCGCGCCAGCAATCTGGAGCTCGCGGCGGAATACTTGCTGATGGCCGCAATGCTGCTGGAGATCAAGTCGCGTATGCTGCTGCCGCGTCCGCCGCGCGAAACCGTCATCGAAGAAGACCCGCGCGCCGAACTGGTGCGGCGTCTGCTCGAATACGAACAGACCAAAATCGCCGCCGCCAAGCTCGACGAACTGCCGCGCGCCGGGCGCAATTTCGAGCAGGTGAGCGTATTCGTGGCCGAAAAAGTCGTCGAACGGCAGCCCGAAGTGAGCCTGCACGACCTGCAAGTGGCGTGGCTGCGCCTGATGAAGCAGGCGCGTCTCGTGCAGCATCACAAGATCGACCGCGAGGCATTGTCCGTGCGCGAACACATGACCCTCATCCTGCGCAAACTCTCCAACGGTGCGTATGTCGTGTTCGACACCCTTTTCGATGTCGAAAAAGGCCCGGCCGGGCTGGTGGTGAGCTTTCTCGCCATGCTCGAACTGGTCAAGGAGGCCATGGTGCATGTCACCCAGAACGAGGCGTTCGCGCCGATTTACGTGAAGCTGGCCGATGAACGAGGTTGAAAACTACAAACGAGTCATCGAAGCGGCACTGCTCGCCAGTCCCGTGCCCCTGTCGGTGGCCGCGCTGCGCCAGCTCTTCGAGGCCGATCCCGGCGCGGACACCGTCAAGAATCTGCTCGAAGACCTGCGCGCCGATTGGGACGCGGCAGGGCGCAGCGTGGCGCTCGCGCGCTCGGCCAGTGGCTGGCGCTTCCAGACCCGTCCCGAATTTCAGCCCTATCTGGATCGCCTGAAAAACGAAAAACCGCTGCGTTACTCGCGGGCGGTCATGGAAACCCTGGCGATCGTCGCCTATCGTCAACCCGTGACCCGCGGCGACATCGAAGATATTCGCGGCGTCACCGTCTCCCCCGGCGTCCTCAAAACGCTGGAATCGCGCGGCTGGATCGACATCGTCGGCCACCGCGACACCCCCGGCCGCCCGGCGCTTTTCGCAACCACGAAACGCTTTCTGGACGACATGGGCCTCGTGGCGCTGGCCGATTTGCCGCCGCTGCCTGAAATCGAACGCATGATGGATCTCGTAGATGCCCCGCAAAACGAAACGCACCCCGCTGCGCCCCCCGGCCAAAGTTAAGAGCGCCCCGCCGCCTGTCCCGACGGGGCGCGGCGCACGCCCGAACGCCCCCGAACCCGAACGCCTGCAAAAAGTGCTCGCCCGCGCGGGCCTTGGCGCCCGGCGGCAGATCGAAGAATGGGTGGCGGAAGGCCGTATTCAAGTCAACGGCGAATTGGCGCTCCCTGGCCAGAAAATCGGCCCTGGCGACCGCGTCAAACTGAACGGTCATCTCATTGCGCTCAAGTTTGGCGATCGCCCGCCGCGTGTGCTGCTCTACCACAAGCCGGAGGGCGAAATCGTTTCGCGCGACGACCCCGAAGGCCGCCCCACGGTGTTCGAGCGCCTGCCCACGCTGCGGCGCGGGCGCTGGCTCGCCATCGGGCGGCTGGATTTCAACACCTCCGGCCTGCTGCTCTTTACCGACGACGGCGCGCTTGCCAACCGCCTGATGCATCCGCGCTACGAACTCGAACGTGAATACGCCGTGCGCCTGCTCGGAGCACTCACCGAGGAGCAAATCCAGCGCCTCACCACCGGCATTGAACTCGAAGATGGCCTCGCCAAACTCGACACCTTGCGTCCCGACGGCGGCGAGGGCGTCAACCGCTGGTATCGCGCCACCCTCTCCGAAGGCCGCAACCGCGAAGTGCGCCGCCTGTTCGAGTCCATCGGGCTGACCGTCAGCCGCCTGATGCGCGTGCGCTACGGCCCGGTGGAATTACCGTCGCGCCTGAAGCGCGGCATGTATATGGAAATGCCGGAAATCGACGCCTGCCGTCTCGCGGGCGTACCCGTGCCGCAACGGGAAAAGCGCGACCGCGAACGCGCCGACACGCCGAAAATGCACCGCACGGCAAAACGGTGAAGCATCAAACCCGTCCTGTCGGCGCAAACTTGAATTTACTTCACCAGCCTGCCGACCTTAGTGATATAGAACCACTCGCCGCGGCGCCATAACTGCGCTTTGCCGTTTTCGTCGAAACGCAGTTTCTCGCTGTGCCCGTCGAGATAGAACCAGCCTTTGACGGAGGTTTTTTCGCCCATGCCGATGTCCTCGGAGAGCGTCGACTTCGCATCGGCAAGATAGATTTGCACCGCGCCGTTGTTGTCGCGGCGGATTTTCACCGCCTCGTGCAGCAGCACCGGGATGATTTCCCGGATTTCCTTGCCGCCCCCGGCCGGGGTGACGATGTCGAAATAGCCGAATCTGTCGTTGGCGGCAACCAGCAGCAATTCCGGAGCGCCTCCTCCTCCCGGCGCGACCGCCTCCGGCGTGACCGAGAAAATCACATCATAGAGCGCCGGCAGCAACACCGTGCCGCGCGTGTCGATGATGCCCCATTTCCCGTCCGATTCCACTTTCGCCAGCCCGCTGCGGAAATCCGCCGCCCGCTCGTAGGTGGGCGCGACCACGGTTTCTCCCTTGAGGTCGATGTACCCCCATTTCCCGTTTTCCTGCACCGCCGCCAGTCCGCTGCTCCAAATGCCCGATACCGCCTCGAACCTGGCCTGGAGCGCCGGGTTGCCCTGCGCGTTGAAATAAGTCCATTTCCCGTTGGCCTTGGCGGGCACCAGACCGTGATCGAAATCGCCTATTTCATCGAAATAGAGTTTGACGATTTCTTCGCCCTTCAGATTGATATAACCCCATTTGCTATTTTTCTGGACTTTTGCCAAACCATTATTGCCAAATTTTGTCGCGACATCGAAACTCGGCGGGACGATCGATCTTTCGACACAGCCTTCGTAATTCAGGGCATAACCCCATTTTCCTGTTTTTATGGCATGTTGCCGCACGGTGTAGGGGGCCAGCATCGCGGGGCAAAACGGTAATTTAGACTGCCATTCGCCCGGCGCATTGAGGCACTGCATGATCTTGCTGCAACTCGGCAAAGACGCATCCGGCTTCGTGGATTCTATTTTTGGCTGCATCCAGACGATGATGACGATGGTAATTAAACTGGCGATTACAATCAGCGGCAAACGGTTTTTCATTGCTTGATCCCGAAACGTTTCATTCAATAGGCATGCGCAGAACTGAAATCATTATAGCAAAGCCCCGCGTGGGAAAAATCGTAGAAATGCGCCTGCCCTCATTGACGCCCGCCCGCCGCTGCCGTTAGAATCGCGCCTCTTTCGCTGTGGGTGGTTAGCTCAGCGGTAGAGCACTGCCTTCACACGGCAGGGGCCACTGGTTCGATCCCAGTACCACCCACCAAGCATCCGCTCCGGAACGCATCAGGCAGTACCGGCGCCAGACAGTACCGAAAACCCCGCCACGACGGGGTTTTTTTGTGGGTTCGCCGTCTCTCCCCGTGTCTGCTGACGAGTTCCGAAATTCCCTCATGCTGGGGGGCGTTCAGAACTTGAGGGTATACCTTGACCTTGAGCCCCGGTGACACAGTGGAAAGCATGGGGTTGGGCGGTGCCCGTATTCAGGAAGGCGACAAACAGGTCGAGGTAATTCACATAAGCGCCACTTACCTGAATTGGTCGCCTTCATCCTGATTGCCGTCGCCGATGGCATCGAGGGATGCCCGAAGCACGGGCACGACCTTTCAGGTCGCCGCATTTGAACCCTATATGGCGTATGCGATTCGCAACATCCTGTGGAAAGAATACTTTCTGCGTGGCTCTCCAGCCGACACGACAAAAATCCTGTAACCCGCATGAACACAGGTGATCGCGAGGATTTTTCCTGCATGGCTATCGACACATGGCTATCGACATGTTGACAAAAATTTTCTTGTATAGTAGAAGGCAGTATGTTTTTGCAGCATGGCAATTGGATTTGCACTGGTCATTAAACGAACGGCAATGGAATGGAGGCTTGTCATATAATGATGAACATGTATATTCGCTCGCAGGATGTTAATGAGCTTCTCCACAACCTGAGCGAAGGGCCAGTCGACAACCGTGCGCTGTGGCGTGCCTGCTGGGGCACCGTCAGTGCTAGCGACGACACTCCTAATATCATCGCCCAGCTTGCACAGGAATTGAATGACGCGACGCAACCCTGCACCATTCTCGTACATAGCCGTTACGGAATGGGTAAAAGCAGTTTTATGAAAAGTCTCAACGCACAAATACTGAAAGAGAACGCACAACGTCAAACAGGAAACCAAAAAAAGATCATCGACTTATGGCTGGCCATGCCTTCCGTAACCAGCAATATAAAGCCATCTACACCACTGGCTGCTGTGTTTGCCAAGATCGTGGAAAAGCTTGCCGCCGTGGAATATGCCACAGACAAAGACACAGGCACAGACACAGACACAGGCACAGACACAGGCACAGACACAGACACAGACACAGGCACAGACACAGACACAGACACAGGCACAGGCACAGACACAGACACAGACACAGACACAGGCACAGACACAGACACAGGCACAGACACAGACACAGGCACAGACAAAAAAAACATACTCGAAAATTTAAAAAAAATGGTGAACAATCTTTGGTATCTTGAAGCTTCCTCCACCTCGTGTGAAGCTTCCTCATGCAAAAGCTCGTGTGAAGCTTCCTCATGCAAAAGCATCCGATTTTGGGAATATATGGCCCCAGTTTCAGGGCCAATCACGGCTAAGCCGCGAGCAGAAAACTCGCCGCCCACAAGCGATGACATAACCTCCTACAACAATGACACAACCCCCCACAGCAATGACACAACAGCCCAAGATGTTGTCAAATCCAATTCCCTGGAGGATGGTATCGTATATTTTCTTAAAGAAATCGGATGCAGCTTGGTCGTTTTTCTCGACGACTTGGATCGTTGTAAAAAGGAGGTCGCAAAAGATATAATCCGCCTCTTGCTCCGTTTTTGTACAATATCTGGTGCCAATGCCGAAGACACAAAATACAATATCCACTTTGTTCTGGCATGTGATTGGGATGTGTTGGAAAACGGTGTGAAAGAATGGATGATGGATCACGGCACCCGTCACGATGGCAGGCCACTAGTCACAGCCAATTCTGCGCTCGAAAAGTACATTCATAATTCTGTCCAACTACCCAGCATGGGAATGCGGACAGGGAGCGTAAAATTGAGAACAGCTCCGCAAAAACGAGTGAAAGCGCTGCTCGAAGACAATACCGGTTTGTTCCAAGATGCATGGGGTGGCGTCATAACAGAGGAACATCCAGAGATGAGCGAATATCGACAGGCGCGGGCATTCGATGTGCTGGTCAACGAATTACTGCGCCCGATGTGTGAAGTGTGAAGAAAAACTTCGCCCTACGACCTGAAAGGAGACGTTGACATGACCCCGATCAATCCAGGCGACACTCCCGACGAACAAGAAAAAATAAGCACCTACCCCCCATCGTTGAATGTCAATATCGTCGAAGGAGACAAATCAAGTGCTGTCCCACTTGGAGAGGACAATATCGCGAAGAGTCTGTCGGCATTCGAGCGTGCTTTCCGCCAGATCTTCGTATGGTTGGAATATGGTGACGGTAGCGGTGAATGGCGTGTTCATAAACGTTATCGCAGACTTTTTTCCTATCTGACACCGCGCCAAATCAAGGCTTTTTTGCGCGGACGTCTTCTTAGCCCCACCCCAATAAGCACAAGGATTACGTCGCTGAACACAAACGACGATACTCCCGAGCTTGTTTTGTTGAGAACGCTTTTTCATCCAGTATGGAAACTGCACCGTGACGCAAATGATTTATTCATGATGCTTGCTCGTGCCGCCAAATCCGTCCTGCATAGTTCGCGTCAAGCACGGAATGACGGGGACGATTATGACAAGTTAAGCAGGCATGCCATCAAACATTTCTTACAACATTTTGAGTTTGTGGTGCAAGTATCCGACGGTACCCTGACGTCCGAAGACGTTAAAGCTTGCTGGCCTGACAAAAACGAAGAGCGGGCTGCCCTGCTCCATTTATTGGAACTGCTGGCAGAAGAAGAGAATGCGAGCATATCTCTTTCTGGAAGCGTCACTGCCGCCCCCCCTCCACCTGTTCGGGTTGAGCCGGCCGAAGCCGGCGATTCCACGCTCCCACAAGCCCAGGACGGCACAGATTCGTCAGAATCCTCTCCACCTCCCACAAATTTGTCAGAATCTTCTCCACCTCCTTCTCCACCTTCCACCTCTTTCGCAAATTGGGTATTCAGGGAACTCGGTATCGAGTTGAGACGCGGAAGTGTTTCGGAGCAGGTTTCATTTTTTCAGGACATCGCGTTGGCAAAGTACCACCAAGGTGAAAGGGGCGTCCTGGATTCCGTCACCGAATATGCAAGAACATACCTCCGTTTCCACGCACCATCCTTCGACAGATCGGTGGCTTCATCCCTTTCCAATCTTGCCGTGCTGATCGATGATTACTCTGGCTCGGAAAAAGAATGCTACGACCTGTTCGATGCGGCGGTGAAACAAGCCAAGAATAAACAGGGAAGCCGTATCCCTCTTTTTTACGCTGAGTTTCTGCTGGACGTGCTTGATGACCCCGATCGCAGTGCACGCCTTAAAGATAAGCTTCGTCAAGATAAACACCGTCCAATCATCAGCGAAGATCCAATCAGGGACACCGCCGTGAAGGTTTTGAAAGACAACTCGTCAAGCGTCGATTTGGAGCCGAGCGACCGTTTCTATGTCCAAACCCTGCTAATGCGGTTGAACTACATTGAAGGAGGCGACCACTCATCGCAGCAACAATCGAATCCCATAAGGATACAGCGCGTATGGGACGAACTGGTGCGACCCTATGCCACGGTCTTGATAAGCGGCGGTCGCGAGCCATCGAGTCGTCTGAACGACTTGCTGGATGTCGTCATCGGCACACAGACTGCGAGTGTCTTGCGGCTCAAGGAACCGTTGCAAGTGGCGATCTGGGGGGCACAAATAAAACACAAAAAACCCGGTTGGGTGATGGCAGTCCAGATCGCCAACGATCTGGTAGGCGAAAGCAGGCCCAACAGCGAGGAGGAAATAGCAGGAATGCGCCTCAATGGGATGTTGGTGACAGACGAGGAATTGCTGGGCGCCAATGAAGATCAACGGATAGCGGCCATCTGGCGCCAGAGTGCCACACTGATCAGCCAACGACAACCCGCACCCATAAGTCAAAGCCGGGCAGCATTGGCCTTCCTGATGAGTCTGGCTTACGGCGGTGCTGGCCTCACCATTGAGCGCATGGGGCGGGCATGGATGCAGAGAAATAATGTAGATGGAAACGGAACGGAGCAGGATTGGAGGGGGAAACTGACTGAGGAACACCGCGAGATTGCGGCCAGGATTCGTGGAAACGAATGGAATCACAGCTTTGTCAAGGAGGTAGGCCAGGCCGTTTTTGTCGCCGAGTATCTGCCTCTCACAGCCCCCGTGGATTTGGTAACAGCTTTGCAATGGGATAAAGAAGCTTTCAGATGGGCTATCCCAAACGAGGCAGAGTATAACAACAAGGCATTCGACGACGTAGCTGTTATGTTTGACTATGTGATCAATTGCATTCCGAGTGTGGTTTCGTAAGAGGGCAGCTCAAATGGGCGACAGTGATTACGTGCAAAAGACAGCGTTGGAAGATGCGCTATTATCGGAGCTAAAGGACTCCACCATAACCAAAGGCTGCGGCAAAAACATTTTGCTTGCTGGCCCATGGGGGTCTGGAAAGACGCGTTTACTGGAACATCTTCAACAAAGACTGAAAGATAACACTGATTTTTTCGTGATCTGCTTCTCGCCATCGGAAAACACTACTACTGACAACGATCCGCGCCTCTCTTTTTGGAATAATCTTTATGCGTTATTCTTATCAAATACACTAAAGGAAAAAAAGAATGAGCCTGCAAAAATGTGCCTTGAGCGTCTATGTGGATGGATGAGAGAAATAATAGGTGAAATTCGTTCCCCCAAAGCGCATTATTTTAAGTACTTTAAAAGGAAAATGGGAGCCAAATTTATTCAAATGGGATTGCATCAATATTCCACAGATAAACTTATCGAAACCACAAAAGCAGTTGATAGCACCTTTGGGATTATTCTATTGCCGAAATTAATACAAACACTTATACAAGTGAATGGCGCAAAAATTGCTCTAGTGTTAGGAGGTATTTTACTCATACTAATAACAGGAAGTGGATTGCTTATCAAACTGTTTGCGCTGTCGACAGGAGTAATTTCACTCGCATCATTGAAAAAAGGTGCATTAAGAAAATATGCATGGATAACGGGAGGAATTTTATTTGTACTAATGGCAGGAGGTTGCATAGAATATAATAATAAATGCTTGGAAATTATCAAGAATTTTATCACGCTGCTGGCAGGAATAGTTGCCTTCGTTCTGCTGCTGGCAGGCGTACTGATAAAGCCCGTAAATAAAAATACACCAATCACAGAAAGTCGCAAAATAATAAAAGACCTATTGTCAGACATAAGGAACATCACAGGGGCAAAGCATTTGTTATTGCTTGTTGATGATTTTGATCGCATGCTTCCTGACAAAGCGGTCAAAATATTTGACGAACTACAGTGCCTGTTTATGCCCTACAGTCGCTTCGATCCGCGTCATGAGGAAACGTGGCCTCTCACCAGCATATGGGCCGTCAATACATCTATTCTGGAAGAATATCTTTATAGTCAACACGGTAACATGCCATCATTCGACCCAAATGCTTATCTTGAAAAAATCTTTGACTGCCGAATAAGAGTACCGATTATCGGCATAGGGAGTACAGCAGTAACAGCGAATTTGTGGGAGGAAAGTTTATCGCCTGTTTGGTATACTATCATTAATGATGCAGATGTTAAATCTGCTAAAGATGTAGCCAGCGAGTTATCTAAGGGGGTCCGCTATAAAGCTCTTGATAATTTCCGGACATTTAACCGTATCCGAGATGAATTTATCCGATGTATCCGGAACGGCCTTATCCGGCAGATGGGAGAACTCTGGAAGAATCGCAACAACAATGGCGACGTGATCACTACAGATGAGAAGGTTACCCGTGTGGGGTTAGTTCGTATTGTGCGCTTGATCGTAGTAGCCAATGTGTTTCGGAGTTTTCATGAGAACATTGCCCTATATGAGGGCAACTGGGAAATATACATAAACCTGATTAACCAGTCCTTAGGGAACCCACAACACCCGACCAGCCATCCGTGGTGTCGTTTTGCTGGCGATCCTGATCTCATCACTTTGTTAGGCGAGAAGCAACTTGGCGCAATAAAATTTGATAAAGATAAATATGTTTGTGATGATACTGGGCGCACTAACCTACAGCATGACTTGGTGAAGTATCAGGAAAATGGGCTGTAATCTTTCGGGATGTGAAATAATCTCTTAGAACCGTTAAGACGGTTATATCTGGCTACTCAAATACATTCTTATTATTGTGGAGCCTTTTGCAAAATCCCACGTTATCGGACCTTGATTGCTGATCTGCCTAGCAAAAAGAGGAGCGGGCGGCCATGTCTGGCATGATCTGGTAGAGAGTCCGATGATCATAACGCCCGCTTGTGATTGCTATTTCCCGCACGCTTCTGATGCAAGGTTGGCATGTCGTCAGCCACCTCCTGTATCGACCCAGTAAAAACCTGCTCAAGAGTTAACCTTGAATGAGTTTGACGATGAGTCTGGTGATGGAAGAAAAAATCAAGCGGCGGGCAGCCAAGCGCAAAAGCGTGTTGTTGATTGAAATTCTACAAGGCAAAACGACGGTCTCGGAAGCAAGCCGGGCGGTGAGTGCTAGAATCCCACTCCCCGGCGTGCTGAACCGCCGGGGTTTTCTTTTGTCCTCGATCTCCCTATCGCCATGATTTCCACTGTCCGTACCCGTTTCGCTCCCAGCCCGACTGGCTATCTGCATATCGGGGGGGCGCGCACTGCGCTGTTTTCATGGGCCTATGCCCGTCACCACGGCGGCACGTTCGTGTTGCGCGTCGAGGATACGGATGTGGCGCGTTCGACGCCGGAGGCGGTGCAGGCGATCCTCGATGGCATGAAGTGGCTTGGACTCGATTACGACGAGGGGCCGTTTTACCAGATGCAGCGCATGGATCGTTACAAGGAAGCGATCCAGCAGATGCTCGCGGATGGCACGGCGTACTACTGCTACACATCGAAGGAAGCGCTCGATGCCCTGCGCGCCGGGCAGGAGGCGAAGAAGCTGAAGCCGCGCTACGATGGGCGCTGGCGGCCCGAGGCGGGTAAAACGCTGCCGCCGCCCCCGGCGGGCGTCGAGCCTGTCGTGCGCTTCAAAAATCCGGCTTCCGGCACGGTGGCGTGGGACGACTGCGTGAAAGGGCATATCGAGTTTGCCAACACGGAGTTGGATGACTTCATCATCGCGCGCGCCGACGGCACGCCGACCTATAATTTTTGCGTGGTGATCGACGATTGGGATATGGGCATCACCCACGTCATTCGCGGCGACGACCACGTCAACAACACGCCGCGCCAGATCAACGTGTTGCGGGCGCTCGGCGCGACGGTGCCGCAGTACGCGCATCTGTCGATGATCCTCGGCGGCGACGGGGCGAAGCTCTCCAAGCGCCACGGCGCGGTGAGCGTCATGCAGTACCACGACGACGGCTATCTGCCCGATGCGGTGCTGAATTACCTCGCGCGCTTGAGCTGGAGCCACGGTGACGACGAGCAGTTCTCGCGGGCGCAGTTCGTCGAGTGGTTCGAGCTCGATCACATCACGCCCTCGGCGGCGCGCTTCGACACCGGGAAGTTGAACTGGCTGAACGCGCAATACATCAAGGCGAGCGAGGATGCGGCGCTCGCCGCCGAGGTGGGGGCGCGCCTGAGCAAGCGGGGCGTTGCCACGGCGGGCGGGCCGGATCTGGCCGCCGTGCTGGCGCTCTACAAGGAACGCGCCGATAACTTGAATACGCTGGCCGCGGCGGTGACGCCGTTCTACGCCGAGGCTGCCATCGCGCCGGAATGGGCCGAAAAGCACTTTACGTCCCCGGCGCGAGCCGCGCTTGCCAGCCTCGCGGTACGGCTCGGCGCGTTGGGCGAATGGCGCCGCGCTGCCATCTCGCAGGCGATCGGGGACACGATGAAGGAGCATGGGCTCAAGATGCCGCAGATCGCCATTCCGTTGCGCGTGGCGCTGCTGGGGGTGGAACACACGCCGTCCATCGATGCGGTGCTGGAGGTGTTCGGGCGGGAGCGGACGTTGGGGCGGCTGGCGTCACTGCGCTGACGCAGGCCGAAACGCTTTGCAAACCGCTGGATTCGTTTCCAGGGCGTCGCCGCCGATCAAGTCGATGCAATAGGGCACGGCGGGAAACACTGCCGCCAGACATTGCGCGATGGCCGCCGGTTTTCCCGGCAGGTTGATGATGAGGCTCTTGCCCCGAATGCCCGCCGTCTGGCGCGAGAGAATCGCCGTCGGTACGGCATCGAGCGAGACGGCGCGCATCGATTCACCGAAGCCGGGCAGCATTTTTTCGCAGACGGCCCCGGTCGCCTCCGGCGCGATGTCGCGCGGCGCGGGCCCGGTGCTGCCTGTGGTGACGATGAGGCAGCAGCCTTCCGTGCCCGCCAGCTCGATCAGGGTCGATTCGATCAGGGCGCGTTCGTCGGGGATGACGCGCGCGACGGGCTCCCAGGCGCTCGCCAGCGCCTTGTCGATCCACTCGAAGATGGCCGGGCCGCCCTTGTCCTCATATTCGCCGCGACTGGCGCGGTCGGAAATAGTCACGATGCCGATGCGTGCAATGGTCATGTTTTTTACCGGAAATCAGGAATAAAGGTGCAGGCTGCCCTGTGCGCCGGGGAAAAGCGATGTGCCGAGCCAGCCGAGCAGCAACAGCAAAAAGGCGACGGGCAGCGTCCAGGCGACGAGTTTGTCGGTGCGGCCCTGGGCGCGCAGGTGAATGTAGATGAGATAGGCTGCGCCGGTGACGAAGGCGAGCGTCTCCTTGGGGTCCCACGCCCAGTAATGGCCCCACGCTTCCCTGGCCCAGACTGCGCCGAGCAGCAGGCCGAGGACGAGGAAGCCGAAGCCGATGTGCGCGGCCTCGTCCATGAAGGCAAAAAGATGCGTGTCGGCGGGTTGTGTGCGCTGCCGCCAAAGCTGCGCGAGTGCGGCGAAGGCGGCGATGCCGAACAAGGCGTAGGCGAGGATGTAGATGACGACGTGCGGCACGAAAAAGAAACTTTGCAGGGCGGGCATCAGTGCGATGGAGTGGCTTTCGGGGTCGAGCATGTCGACGGCGGCGAAAGCCGTTGCCATGACCGCTGTGAGCAGCAGCAGCCAACCATCGCGCCAGCGCAGCCAGGTGAGATGACCGGCGGCGGCGAGGAAAAAGGCGTACCACAGCCGCGTCTCGCCCATCGTGCGCAGCGGCGGACGTGCGAGGGTGTGCCAGAACGCGGCGATGAAGGCGGCGAACAGGACGAGCCCCGCGAGCATCGGCAGCTCGATGGCGAGGCGGTGCACCGGGCGGGCGCGGCAGGCGAGGAGGCCCGCGATCAGCCAGCAGAGCGCGGCGGGCAGGGCAAAGAAGGGGAAGGCATCCCAGGTCATCGTGTGTCCTGCTTATTGTCGTGTGCCCGCGCGCTGTGTGCCCGCGCCGCGTCCTATCAGCGACAGCGCGCCCAGCGCCATGATGCCCATGCCGATTTGCGCCGGGAGGAGCCACGGGTCGCGCACCAGTTCGAAGCCGCTGTAGCTGGACATTTTTCCGGCGGCGGTGTCGTAGCTGTATTGGTAGATCGTCCAGCCGCCGATCGTGAGCGGCTTGTTGACTTCGAGCCGCGCGGCGATGCGCTCGCCGCTCGGGGTGAAGGCGACGATGTCCGAAGCATAGCGTTTCGGCTCCGGCTCGGTCATGGCCAGAAAATGCCGTTCGTCGAGCGTGAGCGCGGCGTAGAAACCCAGGACGTTACCGCCGCCGCAAATCCAGCCGCGGCGGGTTTTGCCGTTGACGAGGTTCTTTGCCGTGACCCGCGCCGCCGGGGTGGAGGCGGGCATGGGCGAGGCGCGGAACTCGCCGTCGATGCGCACGGCTTCGTGCAGGTATTCGTCGATGGAAATCTCCCAATCGCCAAGCCGTCCGCGCGGGCGCGCCGGGTCGATCTGGAGGAATGCGGGCGCGGCTTCGGGTTGCGGCGTATTGGTTTGGCGGTCGATGAGCGCGAGTTTGGGCGGGTATTCCTCCAGGGTGAAGTCTTTCAGTTCGATGGCAAGCGGCAAGGGCAGCGCCGTGCCGTCGCGGTCGAAAACGCGCCACTCGGTTTCGCCCTCGCGCACGTACATGACGGCGCGCTGCATGTCCGCCGCGCCGCATCCCGCCGCGGCGAGCAGTATCCACAGGCCGAGATGGTTGCAGAGAAACGCGAAATCGTGGCGCGGGGTGTGGTGCGAGGGGTGGCGCGAGGTGTCGTAAACTCGCCGCGCGACGGTGACGCCAAGCGCGAGCAGGGTGGCGGCGTAGAGCAGCACGAACGGCCACGAGGCGGTGACGCGGGCGAAGCCGAGGCGGGCAATCAGGCCGGCTGCGGCGGCGGGCGCGGGCGGATGCGCGAGTTGCGGCGTCAGGGTCATGTAGAGGGCGAGGACGAGCAGGGCGGCGATGAGCGCGACCGCGCACGGAATGCCGGAGAGCCAGCGCACGAACGGGGTGTTCTCAAAACGGACGGCGAGCGCGATCAGAACGAGCAGCAGCGCCAGTGCGACGAGGTTCGCCGGGAAATGCAGCAGGTAGAAATCGAAATAGCCGACGGTGAGTTGCAGCGCGAAACCGGCGGCGGCGATGCCGGTGGCGAACAGCGCGCTCTCGATGTATCCCCAGGGGAACTGCCAGATTCTTCTTGTCATGAGACGAGAATACCCGCCTTTCGGCGGGTATCCCAGAGGTTGTCGGGGCGGATCGGTGCCTCCGCGCGATGCTCTTGCGGCGTTCGAGCGGGGCGGACGGCTTTCGCCCCTGCGGGAACATGATTACTCGACCATGTCCGCGGCTTGCGTATCGTCGATGAACCGCTTGTTGGTCTTGGCCTCCTCGATCCAGCCCGGCAGCACCTTGCTCAGAAACGCTTGCTTGTCGGCCCGGAATTTTTCCATGTTCAAGCCGATGAACGTCTGTGCTTTTGCCTTGGTGGAGATATCGGGCATGGTAAAGACGACGCCTGCGGCGGTCAGCAGCTTTTGCGCTTCGATTTGCGCCTGCAAGGACTTGTCGAGCGCGTGCGAGAGGATGCGCGCGGTTTCCACCGGGGCATGGAAGGAGCCGCCGTGGGACGCCACGCCGTAATCCCAGCGCCAGCCGGCTTGCCGCAGCAGTTGTTGCACGGGTTTGAGGCGCTCCTCGCTCACACCGGCATCCAGCGCCTGCTTTGCCATGATGTGCGCTTTGGCGAGTTCGGCCTCGACGCGGTCGCGGATCTCCAGCACCTTGTCCTGATTGTCGTAGACATCCCGCAGCAGATTTTCCTCGCTTTCGCGGTGGCATGTCTGGCAGGCCGCGGCCACGTTCTTGAGCGGACTCATGACCTGGTGGTCGGAGAACTTGATGCCGCCCTCGGACTTGTACGGCATGTGGCAGTCCGCGCAGGACAAGCCGCGTTTGCCGTGCGTGCCCATGAGAAACACTTCGTAGTCCGGGTGCTGGGCCTTGAGCATCGGCGCCTTGGAGAGGGCATGCACCCAGTCCTTGTAGTTGAGCGCGGGATCGTCGTAATAGGCTTCCATCGCCTCGACGCTCATGCCATCGACCATTTTCTCGACGGGCATGCCGGCTGTCAGTTTCTTGCCGTTGTCCCACGGGAAGGTCAGATACTTGCCGTCGCCCTTGAAGTAGTACTCGACGTGGCATTGCGCGCACACCAGCGAGCGCATCTCCTGCGGGCTGGCCTGGGTGATTTCCATGCCGCGCCGCTCGAAGGCTTCGATGAGCGCCGGACGGGTGATCGTCAAATTCATCGTCTTGGGATCGTGGCAATCCGCGCAGCCCAGGGGATTGACGATCTGGTCGCCGAGCTCGCTCCACTTCGATTGATAGTAATTTTCAATGCCCAGCTCGTTCATCATGCGCGGCACGTCCGGGCTCTTACAGGTCCAACAGGTGCCGGGCTGCATGTCTTTATTCTCGCCGACACCGGGGGCGCCGACACGCAGGGTCGCGCGCATGTCGTCGATGGTGTAGGCATGGCCGCGCGGCGCGTTGTAATCGCGCGAGAACGCATAACCGGCCCACAGCACGACCATGTTCGGACGGCTGTCCAACACATCTTCGACCATGTTGCCGAGGTGTTTGCTGCGGAAGTCCATCTCCCGCGTTTTTTTCCACGTATCGTATTCGCGCGGGAAATTCAGGCCCCACAGGGGGCTGCGCGGTTCGATGCCGTCGATGTCGACTTTCTTGTTGCTGTACAAGGTGGCGACTTCGGCGCGCTTTTCCGTGATGGAGGCCGCGAGCAGCCCCAGCAGAAAGACGGCCGCCAGCGCGATGAGGAAAACGAGCCAGCCGACGGCGGGCTTCTCCTTGATGGTTTCGGCGAATTTGCTCATGTTGACACCCTCCGGTGACATCGGTCGGTATTGCGGTCGTTACCTCATCATGTCCTTGAGCCAATCGGGCACGGATGACGCGGGCAGCGGCACGACAGCGCCCGGCGCCGAGGCGAAGCCGCTGTTCGTGGTGTGTGGCATCTGCCGGTGGCAATCCCAACAGGCTTTTTGCCCGCCATGCTGGATGTCCTCGGACGTTGCGAAGCCCGTTTTGGCCAGCGCGGTGTTGAGCTGGGTGTGGCAGCGCACGCAGTTTGCCTGAATGACTTTTACGCTCGCGGCGCGCGGCCGCACGGCGGGCGGCTGATCCGTAAACAAGAGTTGCGAAGCATGGTAGATGCCGTCCTCGGCCTCGAACAGCAGGCCCGCGAGGCGGCTGCTTTGCGGGATATGACAGTCCTTGCAAGTGGCCCACTGGCGATGGGAACTCTTGCTCCACGACTGGTAAGAGGCCGACATGATGTGACAGTTCACACAGGCCGACGGGTCATTGCCGAGATAGGAGAAAACTCTCGACGTGTAGGCCACATACACGGCCAGCCCCGCTGCCACGCCGCCCAACACAAACAGCGACACGACAAACTTGTTGGGAAGAGCCTTCAAACAGGCTCCGAAGGTACAGGATAAGCGTCCGAACACGACCCACCTCCCTATCGCAGCGAGGAGCAGCGAGAAAGGAGCGCGAAACCGCGTCGCACTCCTTGTCTCCCGTGGTGTAGCCTCTTGAGGATGCTACTCCTTTGTTCCATTGATAGAGATATTGTCAATATCCGTTTTGCGCTGGGTCAACGTAATACCTCGCGCAATACCTCGCAATACCCAGGGCAATACCTGCCTTTGCAGTCACCCGGCTTTGCGACGCTCGAAACGGTAGAAAAGATTCGGCTCGGAAATGAGGTAGATCGTGCCATCCCGTCCCACGGCGACGCCTTCGGCTTGCGGAACGCTGGCGGCAAGGCCGTGGAAGCCGCGCCATAGCAGCATGAGTCCGGCCAGCTCGCCTGCCGCGTCGTATTCGGCCAGCAGACGGGATTCGTCGCTCAACAGCAGCATGTGGCCGGTACGCTCGTCGCGGCTCAGGGATGAGAGATCGCGCATGAAGCGCCGGAAAGGCTGGCGGGGAATCCATTCGCGGATTTGCAGGTTCAATTCCCCGGCGTCCATCAGGCGCGGCATGCCGTCGATCTCGAACACGCGCGGCGTTTTCTCCTTGGCGACGAAGAGGCGATGCCGCTGCTCGTCCCAGGTGATGCCTTCGAAGCCGAGATTGCCGTTCAGGAAGAGGCCCAGTCCGATCCGGGGCGCCTGCGCCACGTCGATGTGCCGGGTGTCCGCGTCGATGGCGACGCGGTAGACCTGCTGTTTGCGCTCGTCGACGAGGACGTAGAGCTTGCCCTCCATGTGGGTGATGCCTTCCAGATCGTCTACGCCCGCAACCGGAATGCGCCGCAGAAGCTCGCCCGCATTGGAGAGTTCCACGATTTGTGGCGGGTGGTTGATGGTGGTAAACAGCGTGCCGGACTCCCAGTTGTAGGTGAGCGCGGAGGCATTGTTCTGCAGACCCTCGATGGGATGTGCTTCCAGCGTGACGCGGTATTCGGCCAGCCGCAATGCGCCCGGCGCTTCGGCGGGCATGGCGCTCCAGTACCAGATGAGCGGCGCGAGACGCAAATGCCAGATTGCCGCGCCCGCCAGCAACAGCAGCAATGCAATGAGCGAGCACCGCACAGCGACACGGAAAGGTTGCGGCTTCAAGCGTTTTCTCCCAAATCGGTGTTTTCCCCCAGACCGGCGCTTTCCTGAAATGCGCCAGTCTCCAGTAATTGCACACGCGCCGACTCGCCGGCTGCCAGTCCCCTGCTTGCGGCGGGGACGACGAGCAGGCCGTCGGCGCGTGCCATCGCCAGCAGGTCGCCGCTGCTTTGTTTGCCGAGCGGCGTGGCGGCGTAGTCGCCGCATTCGCTGCGGGCGAGCGTGACGCGCACGAATTCGACCCGGCCCGGCCTGGATCGGGCCGGCTGCGTGAGCCGCGCCGTGACGGTGCGGCGGAACAGTGTGCGGTGGCCGCCGAGGGCGCGCAACGCCGGGAGGACGAATTGCTCGAAACATACCATGCTGGAAACCGGGTTGCCGGGCAGGCAAAAAACGATGCCGCGGCCGGTGGTGCCGAAAGCGACCGGATGGCCGGGGCGCATCTGGACGCGGTAGAAGTGGAGCGCGACGCCGAGCGCCGCCAGCGTCGGGCGCACATGGTCGTGCACGCCGACCGACGTGCCGCCAGAGACGAGCAGGACGTCGAATTCCAGCCCGCGCCGCAGGTATTTTGCAAGCGCGTCCGGTTCGTCGCGCGCGATGCCGAGCCGCACGGGTTCGATGCCTTGTGCCTGTACCTGCGCCATCAGCGCGTAGCTGTTGGCGTCCGGTATTTTTTCCGCATCGAAGGGGGCGGTGAGCGCTTCCAGTTCGTTGCCGTTGGCGAGGATGGCGACGCGGGGCAGGCGGTACACCTCGATCCTGGCGGCTTTCGCCGTCGCCAGCACGCCGAGCGCGCCCGGCGAAATTTCGGTGTCACCGGGCAAGGCCACATCGCCAGTGCGGATGTTCTCGCCGCGTACGCGAATGTCGGTTGCGGCTTTGACGGGGAGGGCGATTTCGATCGAGCCGTCGGCCAGCACGCGGGTCTCTTCGACCCGGACGACCGTATCCGCGCCGGGGGGCACGGGCGCGCCGGTCATGATGCGGGCGCATTGTCCGGCGGAGATCGGTTTGCGCGGCATGTCGCCCGCCTGGATGTCATCGATCATGCGTAGCGTGCTTGGCGCGGTGGACACGTCCTCGGCGCGCACGGCGTAGCCGTCCATCGCGGAGACATCGTAGGGCGGCAGGTCGCGGTTGGCGTATATCGGCGCGGCCAGCACGCGGCCGAGCGCGCGTTCGATGGCGATGTCCTCCGTGCCGAGCGGTGCGATTTTGTCCAAGACGCAGGCTTGCGCGGCGCGGATGGAGAGGTCGCCGGAGATGGGGGCGGATTTCGTGGATTCAGGCATTTGATTCATTCTCCGAAATGGCGCCGCGCCGCGGCGAATGCTGCGGGGGTGTCGAGATCGATGAAACTTTGCCGCGTGGCCGCCGCCGCGCGCGGGGTTGGTTCGCGCAGGGTCGATTCGCACAGGGTCGATTCATCAACGTAGCGCACCGCCAGTCCTTCGAGCGCGCCATGTAAACTGCATTTTCCCGCGCCGTGCAAGGTGGCATCGAGCCTGGGCAGGGCGGCGACGGCGTAGAAGGCCGCCAGCGTTTGCAGGTGCGCGCCGGTTTTCGGCACGACCGCCTGACAGTTGCCGCGCAGCGTCGCCAAGTGTTCGATGAGCGGCGCGTGCAAATAGGGCATGTCGGTGGCGAGTGCGAATACCCACGGCGTTTGGGCGCGGCGCAGCCCGGCGCACAAGCCGGCGAGCGGCCCGGCATCCGGGAGCTCATCGAGCACTTGTGGCGCATCGATGTCCGGGCGTGGCGTGCGCACGCTGACCAGCACCGTGGGGAAGATGGCGCGCATTGTCTGGATGGCGCGTTGCAGCAGGCTCAATCCGCCGAGGCTCAGGGCGGCCTTGTCGCGCCCCATGCGGCGGGAGTCGCCGCCTGCGAGGATGAGCGCCGTGCAGTCGTCGATCATGCTTGCCGGAGCAGAAAATCGGCTAGCGCCGAAAAGTCGTCGAGTGCGAAATGCGGCAGTTCCGGGTACACCTCCGGGCAATCGGTGACGATGGCGATGAGTCCGTCCTTGACCGCGCAGCGCGGCGGTTTGCCGTTTTCGCGGCGCAGCACTTCGATTTTGGGGCCGGGCGAGCGCGAAAAGCCTTCCGCGAGCACGAGGTCGGCCTCGCCCAGAAAGCGCCCGGCCAATTGCAGCGGCTCGCGCCCGCTTTCGGCATTGGCCACCAGCTGCAAGGCGTTTGTCGTCACCAGGACGGAGAGCGCCGCGCCCGCTGCCTTGTAGCGCCAGCTGTCCTTGCCTTCGGTGTCGAGCTGCACGGTGTGGTGCGCGTGTTTGATGGTGGCGATTTTTTTGCCGCGCCGGGTGAGTTCGGGAATCAGCCGCTCGACGAAAGTGGTTTTGCCGGCGTTGGAATGGCCAACGAAGATAAAGACGGGCGGGGTCATGTTCGATTCGATCTCCTTTGTTGTCAGGGATGCGGCGCGACCCATGCATCGCCGTCGGGGGTGATTTCCTTTTTCCAGATGGGCGCGCGTGCCTTGAGTTCGTCGATCAGCCAGCGGCAGGCTTCCAGCGCCGGGGCGCGGTGTTCGGCGGCGGCGGCGATGAGGACGATGTTTTCGCCCGCGCTCACGGCGCCGAGGCGGTGCACGATGCGCGCCTCGATGAGCGCGAAACGCTCGATGGCCTGCGCGCGCAGGGTTTGCAGCTCACAGAGCGCCATCACTTCGTGGGCATCGAACCCGATCTGTGTCACTTCGCGCCCTTCGGAGAAATCGCGGACGCAGCCCAGAAAAGTAGCGATGCCGCCGATGCGCCTGGACACGGCGCGCAGGGCGGCGATTTCGTCGTCGATGGAAAAATCATCAAATTGCAGGCGCACTGGCTCGTTCATGTCAGCCTCCCGAAAAGGCGGACATGAAGACGATTTCGGCGTCATCGGCAAGCGGCACGGCATCGGCCTCGGCCTCGGCATCGGCGACGCGGCGGCCGTCGACCGCGACGATGGAGACGAGCGCGAACGCTTCGGGATGGCGGGCACGCAGTTCGTCGCGCACGTCCTGCCAGCGCAGACCGGGGCGGAAATCCAGCGCGATCTGGCGCGCGCCGACACGCTCGGCCACCGGGCCGAAAAACAGGGCGCGGATCATGGCGCGGCCGCCGCGGCGCGCCGCCATGTGCCGCGCTTGCCGCCGCTTTTTTCTTCGAGCTGCACGTGTTCGATCTTCATGGCGCGGTCGATGGCCTTGCACATATCGTAGATCGTCAGCAGCGCGGCGCTCGTCGCGGTGAGCGCCTCCATTTCGACGCCGGTCTGCCCGGCGCAGCGGGCGGTGACGACGGCCTCGATGCCGACGCGGCCCGTGGCATCGGGTGGGTCGATGTCGCTGAACTCGACTTCGAGCCCGGACAGGCACAAGGGATGGCACATCGGAATCAGCGCGGAGGTGTGCTTGGCGGCCATCACCGCCGCGACGCCGGCCACGGCGAGCACATCGCCCTTGTCCAGCGTGCCCGCGCGGATGCGGGCCCGCGTTTCGGGACGCATGCGGATGATGCCGCTGGCGATGGCTTGCCGCGCGGTTTCGTCCTTGTGGGAGACATCGACCATGCGGGCGCGTCCCGAGGCGGAAAAATGCGTCAGGCGATCCGGTTCGCTCACGGAGCAGTCCTTTTTGGGTTGCCGAAAAAAGCGGTCGTGGCATCAGCCGCCAATGTAAGACATCTCGATTCTACCCGTGGGCGCGGCGCGCATCGCATGCCTGAGTTGCGAATAGCGCCCGCTCCGTGCATGCCAGATGGCAGCGATGCGATTGCGCAATGCTTCGTCGTCCTCGCCCGCGCGCAGCGGCGCGCGCAGGTCGGCTCCTTCGCTGGCGAAAAGGCATGTATAGAGCTTGCCGTCGGTCGACAGGCGCAGGCGGCTGCATTCGTGGCAGAAGGCTTGCGTCACTGAGGCGATGACGCCGATTTCGCCCGCCCCGTCGGTGTATTGCCAACGTTTGGCCACTTCGCCCGGATACTGCGCGTCGAGCGCGCGCAGCGGGTAGCGGGCATGGAGGGTGGCGAGTATGTCGCGGGCCGCCACCACATCGTCGAGCCGCCAGCCGGTGCGCGTGCCGGCGTCCATGAATTCGATGAAACGCACGATGATGCCGCTGTGCCGGAAGCGCGCGGCCAGCGGCAGGATGTGATCTTCGTTGATGCCGCGCTTGACCACGACGTTGATCTTGATCGGCGCCAGTCCCGCCGCCTGCGCGGCGGCGATGCCTTCGAGCACAGCGGCCAGCGGCGCGTTGCCGCCGGTGGCGCGCTGGAACACCGCCTCGTCGAGCGCGTCGAGGCTGATGTTGAGCCTTGCAAGCCCGGCGTTTTTCAGGTCGCGCGCCTTTTTTGCCAGCAAGGTGCCGTTGGTGGTCATGGCGACTTCCAGCGGGCGAGCTTCCAGGGTGGTGAGCGTGGCGAGCATTTCCACCAGGCGCTCGATGCCGCGCCGCAGGAGCGGCTCGCCACCCGATAAACGAATCTTGCGTACGCCGAGGGCCACGCATTGCCGGGCGAGGCGGAGGATCTCCTCGAAGCGCAGCAAAGCGTCGTGGTGCAGGAAGACGAAATCCCGCCCGAATACCTCGCGCGGCATGCAATACGCGCAGCGCAGGTTGCAGCGATCCGTCACCGAGATGCGCAGATCGTGGAGCGGTCGCTGCAAAGCGTCGCGGCAGGGCAGGGTGTCAAAGCGTTCGGGCATCGTTTCCGGACCAGTGCGCCCTCACTCCGGCGCGGCCTCGGTCGCCTCGGTTGCCGGGCGGAACACTTCGAGCGGGACGGCGGCCGGATCGGTGTTGCCGATGCCTTGCGCGATGGGCGGCAACTGGTGCGCGATGCCTTTGTGACAGTCGATGCACGTTTGTCCGGCCGACAAGGCTTCCTCGTGGCGCTGGATTGCGCGGTAGCCCTGCGCGCTGAAATCGAACGAGGCGGCCTCGTGGCAGTTGCGGCACTCCTGCGAATCGTTGGCCTTCATGCGCCGCCATTCGCTCTGCGCCAGCTTCGCCCGCTTTTCGGCAAACTTCTCGGGGGTGTCGATGGAGCCGAGCAGCTTGTGCCAGACTTCGTTGGCGGCCCTGAGCTTGCGCCACATCTTGGGCAGGAATTCCTTCGGCACATGGCAGTCCGAACACACGGCGCGCACCCCGCTGCGGTTGGTGTAGTGGGTGGTGTTCTGATATTCCCGGTAGTTGTAGTCCTTCATCTCGTGGCAGGACAGACAGAAATCCTCGGTGTTCGTCCAGGCCAGCGTGATGTTGAAGATCGCCGTCAGCGCGATGCCGGCCACGAAGGCGATGACGATGCCGCGCGAGACGAATCGCCGCCATTGCCGGGCGGGAGGGGGATGATTGTTTGTCATGGTGCGAGCTCCTGTGACGAGGGCTGTTCCAGCGTCTGGCGTTGCTCAACGCGCCGTGGCGGGGCGCTGATAGGTGTTGGCGATCAGCGGTTTGGCGCCGGTTTGCGGCACATGGCATTGCAGGCAGAAATAGCGCCGCGCCGCGAGGGTGGAGAGTTCCTTGCCGTCGGCGTCCTTGAAGTGTGTCGAGGAAACTTTGGTCGCTTTTTCCTTGCGGGCGTTTTCCCAAGAATGGCAATCCATGCACTTGTTGAACGCCCTGGTGACGGGGTATTCGTCGACCGCGTGCGAAACCAGCGGCGGCTGCTGTGTGAAGTCGCGGTCGAACGGATCGGTTTCGATCGCTTTCCTGAGCGCGTCGGTGGTCGCGGTGTCGGTGGCGGAAAGCGGCTTGCCGCGCAGGGTGGCGAGGCCGCCGCTGTCGTCGGCGGCGACGGAAGCACACGGCAGCAGCAAGGAGGTGGCAAGTGCGGTGGCAAGCGCGGCGGCGGTCAGGAGATGAATTTTCATGATGAACTCCCTGAGTCGAAACGATGGGTGAATCTGAAAACCTTCTGGCCGCATACGTCGATGCAGCGGCCACAAGTCGTACAAAGGGAATCGAAGATGACCGGGCTGTCCTGCCCCACCCGTTTCAGCGCGGGGCGGATGATCTGCGGTTCGGGACAGACGGCGAAACAATCCATGCAGTCGTTGCATGCGGCGCGTTTCGGCGCGGCAACGCGCAACAGGGCGAATTTGCCGAGCAGACTGTAGAGCGCGCCCATTGGACACAAATGTCCGCACCAGCCGCGCTGCGTGAGCAGCAGGTCGTAGATGAAAACGGCGACCAGGAAATACACGCCCGCGCCCATGCCGAAGATGAGCCCGCGATGCGCGATCGCCACCGGATTGAGCCATTCCCACGCCAGCGCGCCGCTCACGAAAGCGAGCACGAAGGTGCCGGCGAGGAACCAGTACCGGGTCATCGAGGAGGGCGGATGGTTGGCTTTGATGTCGAGACGGCGGCGACACCATGCGGCGGTGTCGGTAATCATGTTCACCGGGCACACCCACGCACAGAACACCCGTCCGCCCACGATGAGGTAGAACGCCAGCACGATGAGCGCGCCGATGCACGCGGTGGCGGCGGGCAAGAACCCGGCGGCGAGTATTTGCAGGAAAACGTAGGGGTCGGTCAGCGGCAACACGTCGAACGTGAGGCTGGAGGTGAGGTTGCCCTTGACGATCCAGACGCCGAACCACGGCCCGGCGAGGAAAAGCGCGAGGATGGCCAGCTGGCACACCCGGCGCAGCAGCAGCCATCGATGCGCCGCGAACCAGCCTTTGCGCGCGACGGCTTCGGTTCCGGGGCGGCGGGGTGTCTTGCCGGGGGCGCTCATGGCTTCCAGTCCGATCGGATGCCGGGGGCGTTGCCGGGCGCATCGTTCGCGGGCGCGGGCGCTTCGTCGTCGTTGACGTGTTCGTCGTTGACGCGCCCGTCGTTGACGCGTGTATCGCCGTAGCGTTTGCCCTCCAGCCCGCGCACGGGCAGTTCCAGCTGATCTCCGATGAGCGAGCCGCCGTGCTTTTCGCGTTCTTCCCAGCCCTTGCGATAGTGCTCGCCGAGCTTGCCTTGCGCGAGCGGACGCGGCAGCACCTTGATGGCCGCCACTTCCAGCACACAGGCTTTTTCGCACTTGCCGCAGCCGGTGCAGAATTCCGAATGCACCGTGGGCAGCAGCATGGCGTGGCGGTCGGAGCGGGTGTTGTGCTGCCTGTCCAGCGTGATCGCCTCGTCGATGACCGGGCAGACGCGGTAACACACGTCGCAGCGCAGGCCCAGGAAGTTGAGACAGGTTTCGTGGTCGATCAGCACCGCCAGCCCCATGCGCGCGGCGTTGATGTCGGTGAGCCCGGGGTCGAGCGCACCGGTCGGACAGTGCTTGATACAGGGAATGTCCTCGCACATTTCGCACGGAATGTCGCGTGCGGTGAAATAGGGGGTGCCGGTCGGCACAGGCTCGCCCGGCGTGGCAAGCTTCAAAACGGCGATCTTCCGGTCGCTGTGCAGGCTGGTGACGTTCAACTGCTCACAGTCGCGCACGCACAGACCGCAGCGCGCACAGGCGGCGAGAAATTCATCTTCCGGCAGCGCGCCGGGAGGACGCAGCGCCTGCGCCGCCAGTGCGCGGTTCTGGTTTGCGTAGATGCCCACGCCCAATGCCATGAGACAGCCGCCACCGGCCGCGCCCGCAAGGCTGGCGAGGAACCTGCGCCGCATCGGGGAAACCGCCAGGGAAGCCTTGGGCTTCTCCGGCGCGGGCACGGGTTGGACGGTCTTGGTGTCGCTCATGGCTGGGCACTGAAGGCCTGAACTGGATTCAGACTTTCACTACTTTGACGGCGGTCTTTTTGAAATCCGTCTCTTTCGACAACGGACAGGTGGCATCGAGCGTGAGCTTGTTGACCAGCTTTTGTTCGTCAAAGAACGGCACGAACACCAGACCTTTCGGTGGCTTGTTGCGGCCCTTGGTTTCGACCTGCAACTGGATTTCACCGCGGCGGGAGACGACCTTCACTTTCTGGCCGCGCCGCAGGTCGCGGCGTTTGGCGTCGTCCGGGTGCATGAATACCACTGCTTCCGGCACCGCGCGGTGCAGTTCGGGCACACGCTGCGTCATGGAGCCGGTGTGCCAGTGTTCGAGCACGCGGCCCGTGCACATCCACAGGTCGTATTCCTTGTCCGGCGCCTCGGCGGGCGGCTGGTAGGGCAGGGCGAAGATGTTGGCCTTGCCGTCCTTCTGGCCGTAGAAGCGAAAGCCCTCGCCCTTTTTCACGTACGGATCGTACTTCTCGTTGAAGCGCCACAGGGTTTCCTTGCCGTCGACCACCGGCCAGCGCAGACCGCGCGCCTTGTGGTAGGTGTCGAAGCTGGCGAGGTCGTGCGCGTGGCCGCGCCCGAAATCCGCGTATTCCTCGAACAGCCCTTTTTGCAGGTAGTAGCCGAAGAAATCGGTTTCGTCGTTGCTGTAGCCCGTGATGGCATGCGCGTTGACCTTGGCGGCATCGGTTTTCGGAAACTTGTTGACGACCCCGTTGGCGAACAGCACCTCGTAGAGCGTCTTGCCCGTGTATTCGGGCTTCAGGGCGATCTGTTCGGGCGTCCACACGTCCTCCACCTTGAAGCGTTTGGAGAACTCGACGTACTGCCACAGATCGGAGCGCGCTTCGCCCGGCGCCTTCACCTGCTGTCGCCAGAACTGGGTGCGGCGCTCGGCGTTGCCGTAAGCGCCTTCCTTTTCGGCCCACATCGCGGTGGGCAGGATCAGATCGGCGGCCATCGCGGAGGCTGTCGGGTAGACGTCCGACACTACAACGAAAGCGGTCGGATTGCGCCAGCCCGGATAGATTTCGTCGTTGATGTTCGGGCCGGCCTGCATGTTGTTGGTGGTCGATGTCCAGTAGCACTTGATCTTGCCGTCTTTCAGCGAGCGGCTTTGCGCGACCGCGTGCAGGCCGATTTTGGCGGGAATGATGCCCTCGGGCAGCTGCCAGCGTTTTTCCGCGAGCTTGCGGTGTTCGGGGTTGGGCACGACCATGTCGGCGGGCAGGCGGTGCGCGAACGTGCCGACTTCCCGCGCCGTGCCGCAAGCCGAGGGCTGGCCGGTGAGCGAGAAGGGGCCACAGCCCGGTTGGGAAATCTTGCCGGTCAACAGGTGCACGTCATAGATCAGGTTATTGACCCAGGTGCCGCGCGTGTGCTGATTCACCCCCATCGTCCAGAAGGAAACCACCTTCTTTTTGGGGTCGGCGTACAGCTCGGCCAGCTTTTTCAGCAGCTCGGCGGGCACGCCGGAGAGTGCGACGGTTTTTTCGAGGGTGTACTCGGAGACGAATCTGGCGAAGTCCTCGAACGTGATCGGCTCGGATTTGCCCGTGTCGCCCTGGGGTTTGCCTTCCGCGTCGGGATAGCCGTTGTTGGCCTGACCCTGTTCGCGCGGATCTTTCGGACGCAGGCCATAGCCGATGTCGGTGACGCCCTTCTTGAAGTTGACGCACTTCTTGATGAAGTCCTGATTGACCTTCTTCGTCTGGATGATGTAGTTGCAGATGTAGTTCAGGATCGCCAGATCGCTTTGCGGCTTGAAGATCATGGCGTTGTCGGCTAGCTCGAACGAGCGGTGCTCGTAGGTCGAGAGCACATGCACTTCGCACGTGTCGTGGGTCAGACGGCGGTCGGTGACGCGCGACCAGAGCACGGGGTGCATCTCGGCCATGTTGGAGCCCCACAACACGAAGGCGTCCGCGTTTTCGATATCGTCGTAGCAGCCCATCGGCTCGTCGATGCCGAAGGTGCGGATGAAGCCGACCACGGCGGAGGCCATGCAGTGGCGGGCGTTCGGGTCGATATTGTTGGAGCGAAAGCCTGCCTTCATCAGCTTGGCGGCAGCGTAGCCTTCCCATATCGTCCATTGTCCGGAGCCGAACATGGCGATGGAAGCCGGGCCGTTGGCCTTGTCCTTTAAAGCTTCTTTCCACTTCTCGGCCATGATGTCGAACGCTTCGTTCCACGACACTTCAACGAAATCGCCATTCTTGTCGTACTTGCCGCCCTTTTTGCGCAGCAGGGGCCTGGTGAGCCTGTCCTTGCCGTACATGATCTTGGACAGGAAGTAGCCCTTGATGCAGTTCAGGCCGCGATTGACCGGCGAATCCGGGTCGCCCTGCGTGGCGACGAGCCGGCCGTTCTGCACGCCGGCGAGCACCGAACAGCCGGTGCCACAGAAACGACAGGGAATTTTGTCCCAGCGAATGGATTTGTCGGCGGCTTGTGCCAGCACCGCGCCCGGCACGGTCATGCCCGCGACGGAAGCGGCGGCCGCGACAGCCTGGGTTCTCAGAAAATCACGACGATCCATGGTCATGTCACTTCTCCTCGATGGACGGGGGCTTCAGACAGAGGGGCTTCATCATCCGAATACTCGTAAGCCAGCGTGACGGACATGACGTTCGCCACGTGATGGACGCCCAGGATTGAATCCGAGACGGCGTAATCCGGGCCGTCCTCCAGTAAAACGATCATCTTTCCGGCGCCGCTGTCGGCCTTGACGCTCGCGCCCGGCACCTTGTGTACGTCTTCCCTGACCTGCGCGGCGTGTTGGGGAAGGAATTTGATGACGAGGCTGACGATCTTCATTCGGATCGCCTGATCGGGGTCGAGGGAGCGGGAGCGGTGGCGAGCGGCGCCGCGGCTTCGGTCGGGCGCAGAGCGATGGCCTGCGCGGGGCAGACGGTGGCGCATTCGCCGCAATTCGTGCACCGCGCCAGATCGATTTTCGGCAACGCCGGATGGCCTGCGCGTGGGATGAAACGGATCGCGCCCATTTCGCAGCGATCTTCGCAGGCGCGACAGACGATGCCTTTCACGGGCAGACAGGCAGGGCCAATCGCGGGTCGTGTGGCGATTCCGGGATGGCGACGCCCGCGCAAAAATGCGCGACGGCCAATATCCACGACGCCGCCAATATCCACGACGCCTCCTATCGTATATAAGATAAAGCGTATTGCAGCGTATTGTAGCGACCGCGCGATGGTGCGGCAAGGTAACACTACAGGAAAAGCCATCAATAAAAATGATGTCTCTTAATTCGGCCGGACAGCGCCTCCGTTATGAATTCAAATATATAACGGTCTTCAAAAATCCCGTCATTCGATGGTCTGGATATCCACGATGACAGAGGCTCTGTATTGTTTCCATTTTACGAGAATGGCATAAGATCGGGGCGAAACGGTTTTTTCGAGCCAGTCCGGTTTCGTGGCCTGCGTGACGGGCACGGTGACTTCCATTGCTTCGCCGAAATGCTTGCGGGCATTGCCGGAGATGGTGTTGGCAATCTCGCCGACCGCGTCTAGCAGACGTTCTTCGCTTCGATCGGGTTCCTGCATCATCAGGAGCAGATGTGCGATCAAGGCGCGCGGCGCGGAGAAATAGATGCGCCCGGTATAGTTGCCGGAGAGGGTGATATAGCTCGTCAGTTCGAATGTGGTGGGTTTGATACCATCTTCTACTAAATAGGCGGATCTAATTTCGACTTTTTCTTCTGTGACTTGAAGGAAAAATCCACTGACCGCATTCACGAAGCTGTGAATATCGCTTTCGTCAATGTTCTTCATGAATGTACAAGCTCCAGGAAAGCCGCAATCAGTTCTTCGTCAGTAAACGGTTTGTAAAGAAAGCCGCGCGCGCCTTTCTTGAGCGTCTTCAATGCGGTGGCCTTGTCGCTCAGTGCCGAAATGACCAGAATGCTGCAATTGGGGGAGAAAGCAATCATTTTTTCCGTACACTCGACCCCGTCCATCTCCGGCATGGTGATGTCCATGGTGACGATATCGGGCGTCTGCTGCATGAATTGCGTGATGGCATCCATGCCGTTCTTGGCCATGCCGGTCATGCGGATGAAGCCCAGCCTCGGATCGCTCAGGATGCGAGCGATCCGGCTGCGGATGATCGCGGAGTCGTCGACAATCAACAAGGTAAATTCTTTTTTCATCATGCGGCGCTGAACTGTATGCGGAATTCGGTGAATGAATCGGGACGGCTTTTAACCGACAGACGTCCACCCTGCATAGTGTCGACCTTTTCCAGCACCACGTCCAGACCAACGCCATGTCCAGCGTCAATATTTGCTTTATCCGCGGTCGATATGCCTGGCTTGAAAATAAGCCCGGCGATTTCCTTGTCACTCATGGCGGCCGCCTTTTCCGGCGTCAGGCGACCGTTTTTCACGAAATTGGCGCGCAGGTGTTCGGGCACGATGCCACGCCCGTCGTCGCGCACGGTGAATTCGTATAGTCCGCTGCCCAGGTATTCGCACCACAGGCTCAGGGAACCCGTGCGCGGTTTGTTGCGCGTAAGGCGTTCCGTCGGGGTTTCGATGCCGTGCACCAGCGCGTTGCGTACGAGCTGGATGGAGATGCTTTGCAGCTCCCGCACAATGTGATCGGGCAGGCCGGAAAGTTTGTCGAAATGGCAGGAAATTTCGACTTCCTTGCCGTGGTCGGTGGCAATGCGCTGCGCCAGATGGGTCACGTGCTCGACCATCGGATGCACTATCGGCGCGGCGGCGGCGTCCGGGCGATTCAGCGCGCCGGTGCCGAGCACGGAACCGAGCCTCGAGGCGATGTTGGCGAGCGAGGAATAGCGTTCGTAGAAGCCTTCGAGCAGCACCGCGACGCGCACGATGCTATCGCTGGTCAGTTCCTGCCCGCTTTCGCGCATGGCGACCATTTCTTGTTCGCAGGCGTGCGCATAGCCTTCCAGCGCCTCGATGCCGAGGGCCGCCGCTTCGCCCTTGATGCCGTGCACGAGGCGCAGCACGTAATTCAAGGTATGGAGCAGGGCGCGCGTGTCGTCGTGGGATTCGCTCAGTTTTTCGTTGATCTGTCCCAAGGCCTGTGAGGTGTTGTCGATGAACTGCTGGAGCGAGGTGAAATCGTTACCCGCGAGGCGCAACAGGGTTTCGACCTCGGCCTTCGACATGCTCTTCGCCTGTTCCACCTGCTTTTGCAACTGCACCCGGTCGGTCACGTCCTGCACCGTGACCAGCACGTGCGAGATCTTGTCGTCCACAAGGGCACGGTTGAAGAAAAAGGACAGGTAGCGGCTCTGGGTATTGCCGAATTTGTCCAGCATGCTGACGGGGATGTTGGTCAATGGATTGAGGCTTGCCACGAGCGACTCTTTTACCCTTTCGCCAAGCAGCAGTTCAACATAGTCCACAGCAGATTCGTAGACTTCCGACGAAACCATATTTTTGAGGATGGGCATGAAATCCATGCCGGGCACAATATCCATGTGCAGCATCCTGGGCAGGGATTCCGAGAATTGAGTTCCCAGTTTTTTATCCTTGTTCAATAAGAACAGACCTTCGTGTACGGTGGCAAGGATTTCGGCATTTTCGTTTCGAGATTCGGCGAGTTTCTTATCGCCGCTCATGAGATCGCGGAGGGTGATAATAACGGTATAGCAGAAATTGATGAATGCCACGATGATGCCAATGACAAGCACGATCCGGAGAGTACTCGCCCGCTTGTTGGCGACGGTTTCCAGGTCGGTGGTCAAATCATTCATGAGCCGCTGGATTTCCAGATTATTGTTTTGGGCATAGCTCACCGCTTCTTTAAGCTCGGCGACGCTGAAATTCCGCTCCTCTCCCAATAGCGGCTTCAATAATTCGAAATACTTTGTCCAGATTTCGGAGGTATCCGCCACGAGCTGTCTGGAGACAGCCGTTTCGACCTGTGTCAGGAGCGTCGGCTTGCCGTCGCCGCCCGTGACGATGCCGCCATCGCTGAACCCCTTGAGAGTAGTGTCGAAAAGGGTGACGGTCTGGTCGAGTTCTTTCAGGTTGCGGACGACGCTGGGGGGGAGGTTGAAAATGTTGACGGTCAGATCGGAATCTTGCAGGTTGCCCACGAGGCTGGATTCGTCATTCGCATCCAGGCTGCGCTGCATCAGCAGCAATACCGTGGTGATACGTTGCGACAAGGTACCCTGCCGACCCGACAGGTTGATGGATAGCGCAGATTCGTCGGCTTTGTAAGTGTTGTAAAAATTGATACCGATTACCAGCGAGTCCACGACCATGAACAAAATCACGGCCAGGATGATTTTGCGATACCTTGCGAATACACTTTGTTCGTTTCTTTTGTCCATTGAAAGCTCACTTGTGAAGAATTCAACTCCCATCCGGGAACCGACCAAAGCTGTCCGCATGGGGAACACGGAGCAACTTTATTGTACAAGCAAATCCAGGTATGTGGAAAAGTCGCGGTAACCGAACAAATTTATAGTTCACGGTGATGCCAATGTATAAGACGAAGCACATGAAATAATGATGACGACAAATGACAAATGTCCGCAGGCGTGGAAAATGGACGAACCTGGATTATCCCGGATCATCCCGGTTCGCACAGGTTTGCGGTGGTATGGAAGCGTTCAGGCGATTTTCTCCACGGTGCAGACCGGGCAGGCCGGATCTTTGCCGAATGCGATGCTGCGGAAGGTCTGGGTCAGGGCGTCGATCAGCAGGAGTCGCCCGGTGAGCGGCGTGCCGATGCCGGCGAGCAGTTTCAGTGCTTCTGCCGCTTGCAGGCTGCCGACGACGCCGGTGAGCGGTGCGAACACGCCGGCGACGGCGCAGCGCTCTTCCGCCGCCGGCGCGCCGTCGGGGAACAGGCAGTGGTAACAGGGCGCACCCGGCTGCGAGAGATCGAACACGCTCAATTGCCCGCCAAAACGCACTGCCGCGCCGGAGACGAGCGGCTTGCCATGACGCACACAGGCGCGGTTGATCGCGTAGCGGGTGGCGAAGTTGTCGCTGCAATCGAGCACCACGTCGGCTGCTGCCACCCGCGAGGCCAGCGCCTCGCCTTCAAGACGTTCGTGGACGGGAATCACCCGCACGTCGTGATTGACCTCGGCCAGCGCGCTGACGGCGGAAGCGACCTTCCACTGTCCGATGCGTGCTTCGGTGTGCAGGATTTGCCGTTGCAGGTTGGTGGGCTCGACATCGTCGCCGTCGGCCAGCGTCAGCACGCCCACGCCCGCTGAAGCCAGATACAGCGCAGCGGGCGAGCCGAGTCCGCCTGCGCCGACGATCAGGGCATGGCCGCGCAGAATGCGCGCCTGCCCTTCGATGCCCAGTTCATCGAGCAGGATGTGGCGGCTGTAGCGCAGGAGTTGGGTGTCGTCCACGGGGTGGCGGCGTCGTTCGTGGAACGCCGATTATACCGTCCGTGAAGTTGGCCGCTTGGCAATAGCGGGACGGCTGCGCTCTAATGCCGGAACATCTTGCAATTGTCTTGTTTCGAGGAACCCGAAATGCCCGTGACGCCCGTTTTTCCCTTTACCCGCATGCGCCGCATGCGTCGCGACGAGTTTTCCCGCCGTCTGATGCGCGAAAACCTGCTCACCGCCGATGATCTGATCTACCCGGTGTTCGTGCAGGAAGGCAAGGATGTCGCCACCACGGTCTCCTCGATGCCCGGCGTGCAGCGCCTGTCGATCGACCGCCTGCTCACGCTTGCGGAAGAAGCGCTGCGCCTCGGCGTGCCCGCGCTGGCGCTGTTTCCGGTGATCGACTTCGCCAGCAAGACTGAAGATGCGGAAGAGGCGTGGAACCCGGACGGACTCGTGCCGCGCGCCGTCGCCGCGCTCAAAACGCGCTTTCCCGCGCTCGGCGTGATTACCGATGTGGCGTTGGATGCCTACACCAGCCACGGACAGGACGGACTCATCGACCCCGCTGATCCCAACCGTTATGTAATGAATGACGAAACCCTCGTCGCGCTCGCCCGGCAGGCGCTCTGCCATGCGCGCGCCGGGGCCGATGTGGTGGCGCCCTCCGACATGATGGACGGGCGCGTTGCCCGCATTCGCGCCGAACTCGACCGCAGCCATCTCATCCACACCCGCATCCTCGCGTATTCGGCCAAGTATGCGTCGAGCTACTACGGGCCGTTCCGCGACGCGCTCGGCTCGGCGGGCAATCTCGGCAAGGGCAACAAATACACCTACCAGATGGACCCGGCGAACGCCAGCGAAGCCATCCGCGAAGTGAAGCTGGACATCGCGGAAGGCGCGGATATGTTCATGGTCAAGCCCGGCATGCCGTATCTGGATGTCGTGCATCGCGTCAAGACCGAACTCGGCGTGCCGACCTTCGCCTATCAGGTGAGCGGCGAATACGCGATGTTCAAGGCCGCCGCGCAGCAGGGCTGGATCGACGAAAAAGCCTGCGTGCTGGAGGCGCTGATCTCCTTCAAGCGCGCCGGGGCGGACGGGATTCTGACTTATTACGCGCTCGATGCGGCGCGCTGGCTGCGCGAAGCGCGCTGAGGCGAAGGGAAGCGTCGGCGAGGGGGCACCGGCGAGGGGGCACCGGCAGGGGCGCCGTTCGCGAGAACCGCCCCTGCAACGTGCAACATCCGGGGCGCTCTGCGGCCGCCCTGCTGCGGGCGTCCTTTCGTCAGCCCCGGCGGTTGATGGCGCGATAGCCGATGTCCTTGCGGTACTGCATGCCCGCGAAGGAGATCGTCTCGATCAGCTCATAAGCCCGTTTCTGCGCCGCGCGCACGTTGTCGGCCACCACGGTGACGCAGAGCACGCGCCCGCCGTCGGTGACGGTCTTGCCATTTTTCTCCACCGTGCCCGCATGGAAGACGTGGGCATCGTCGTCGAACGTGTTCTCGGGCGGCAAGCCCTTGATGATGTTGCCCTTGCGCGGCGCGGCCGGATACTTGGCGGCGGCCAGCACCACGCCGAGCGCCGGGCGGAAGTCCCATTTTGCTTCGATCTGTTCGAGCTTGCCGTCGACGGCGGCATCGATCAGGCGCATGAAATCGCCTTTCAGGCGCATCAGGATCGGCTGTGTTTCCGGGTCGCCCATGCGCACGTTGAACTCCAGCGTCTTTACCTTGCCTTCCTTGTCGATCATCACGCCCGCGTAGAGGAAGCCGGTGTAGGGCACGCCTTCCTTGGCCATGCCTCTCACCGTGGGGTTGATGATCTCGCGCATGATCCGCGCATGGATGGTCGGCGTGACCACCGGCGCGGGGGAGTACGCGCCCATGCCGCCGGTGTTCGGCCCCGTGTCGCCGTCACCGATACGTTTGTGGTCCTGCGAGGAGGCGAGCGCGAGCACCGTTTTGCCATCGGCCAGAACGATGAAGCTCGCTTCCTCGCCTTCGAGATATTCCTCGATCACCAGCCGCGCCCCGGCCTCGCCCAGCTTGTTGCCGGAGAGCATATCGTCGATGGCCGCGTGTGCTTCCTTCAGGCTCATCGCCACCACGACGCCCTTGCCCGCGGCCAGTCCGTCTGCCTTGATGACGATGGGTGTCCCTTTGAAGTCGACGTAATCGTGTGCGGCCTTGGCATCGGTAAACGTCTCGAATTCGGCGGTCGGGATGTTGTGCCGCTTCATGAACTGCTTGGCGAAATCCTTGGAGGATTCCAGTTGCGCGGCGGCCTGCGTCGGCCCGAAGATGCGCAGGCCGCGCTTGCGGAAGATGTCGACGATGCCCGCTGCCAGCGGCGCTTCCGGTCCGACGACGGTCAGGCGAATGTTGTTGTCGGCTGCGAACTGCGCGAGCGCTTCCGGGTCGGTGATCGGCAGGTTTTCCAGTTCGCGCTCCACGGCGGTGCCGGCGTTGCCCGGCGCGACATAGATTTTCTGCAAGCCGCGCGTTTGTGCCAGCCGCCACGCCAGGGCGTGTTCACGCCCGCCGGAGCCGATGACGAGGAGTTTCATTGCGTGTTTTCCTTGGTTGGAGTCGGTTGCGTTTCAAGTGGTTTTACGTGCTCAGTGCCGGAAATGCCGTGCGTTTGTGATGACCATCGCGAGGCCGTGTTCGTTGGCGGCGGCGATGACTTCGTCATCGCGCATCGAGCCGCCGGGCTGGATGACTGCGGCCGCACCCGCCGCGGCCAGCACATCCACGCCGTCGCGGAAAGGGAAGAAAGCATCGGAGGCGACGACCGAGCCCTTGAGGTCGAGCTTCGCTTCGCTCGCTTTGAGGCAGGCGATGCGAGTTGAATCGACGCGGCTCATCTGCCCCGCGCCAATGCCGAGCGTCATGCCGTTGCCGCAAAAAACGATGGCGTTGGACTTGACGAATTTGGCGACGCGGCAGGCGAACAGCAAATCCTCGATCTGCGCGGGTGTGGGGGCTTTCTGTGTCACCACCTTCAGGTGTTCGGGTTGGGCGTTGAAGGTGTCCGGCGTCTGCACGAGCAGTCCGCCGCCGACGCGCTTGAATTCCAGCGCATGATAGTTGCGCGCCAGCGGCACTTCCAGCACGCGCCGGTTCTGCTTGGTTTGCAGCAAGGCTTTGGCCGCTTCGGTGAAGGCGGGGGCGATCATCACCTCGACGAAGTGCTTGCGCGCTTCCATCGCTTCCACCACCTCGACATCCACCGTGCCGTTGAAGGCGATGATGCCGCCGAAGGCGGAGACGGAGTCGGTCTGGAATGCCTTCTCATAGGCTCGCAGCAGGCCGGAGGCGATGGCGACGCCGCACGGGTTGGCGTGCTTGACGATGACGCAGGCGGGCGCATCGAACGTTTTCACGCATTCCCACGCCGCGTCGGAATCCATGATGTTGTTGTAGGAAAGCGCCTTGCCCTGCAACTGGCGATAGGTGGCGATGCTGCCCGCGACCGGATTCGGCTCGCGGTAGAAGGCGGCTTGCTGGAGCGGGTTTTCGCCGTAGCGCAGCGTCTCCACACGGTCGAACGCCAGTTGCAGCCGATCCGGGAAAATGGACGGCGCGGGCGCGGCGGCCTCCGGCGCGGCTTCCACGTCCGACGGCTCGCCGGTGAGCCAGTTGGCGATCATGCTGTCGTAGCGCGCGGTGTGGGTGAAGGCTTTTTTGGCGAGATCGAAGCGGGTCGACAATGGCAGCGCGCCGCCGCCAGCGTGCAATTCACCAAGAACGGAGGCGTAATCCGCCGGGTCGGTGACGATGGCCACGCCCGCGTAGTTCTTGGCGGCGGCGCGCACCATCGTCGGGCCGCCGATGTCGATGTTCTCGATCGCCTCGGCCAGGGTGACGTCGGGCCTGGCGACGGTGGCCGCGAACGGATAGAGGTTGACGCACACGAGCTCGATCGTTGGAATGCCGTGCTCCTGGAGCGTCGCCAGATGCGCGGGCAGGTCGCGGCGGGCGAGGATGCCGCCGTGCACTTTGGGGTGCAGGGTTTTGATGCGCCCGTCGAGCATTTCGGGAAAGCCGGTGTAATCCCCGATCTCGGTCACGGCGAGGCCCGCGTCCTTCAGAAGCCTGGCGGTGCCGCCGGTGGAGAGGAGCTGGATGCCGAGGGCGGCGAGCCCCTGGGCGAATTCGAGCACGCCGGTTTTGTCGGAGACGGAGATCAACGCTTGGGCGACTTTCATTTCAGGAATGCGCTAAGGAAGTGGAGGAGAGAGGAAAAAAGCAGGGGCAAAAGACAGCCCGGCGCGGCGAAAAGTGTGCCGGGCGTGGCAAATGGGGGTCACAGCAGATCGTGGTCGACGAGCTTGCGGCGCAGGGTGTTGCGGTTGATGCCGAGCAGTTGCGCGGCGACGCTCTGATTGCCGCTGGCGCGCTCGAGGACGAACGCGAGCATCGGGCGTTCGACGCATTTGATTACCATGTCATAGATGGGCACGGGGCTTTGTCCGTCCAGATCCTGAAAATACTGCGTCAACGAGCGCACGACGGCGTCGCCCAGTCCAGTGTGACAAAGGTTCATGCGGCCAACTCCCGTAACCCTTCGGCTTCGCTCAAGCCGTAATGAAGTCGGTCGTCGGCCTCGGCCAGACGCCCGAAAAATTCATCCACCGCCGCGGCCTGCGCCACGGGATCGCGCAGCGGGTTCATCGCGCGGCGAAACGCCGCCGAGCCGGACAGTCCGCGCGTGTACCAGCCGATGTGCTTGCGCGCGATCTTCACGCCGACATCCGTGCCGTAGAAGGCGAGCAGATCATCGAAATGGGTGCGGCACACCGCGTGGATTTCGCTCACCAGCGGCGCGGGCAGCGTTTCGCCGGTCGCCAGAAAATGTTCGATTTCACGGAAAATCCACGGACGGCCCTGCGCGGCGCGGCCGATCATCAACCCGTCCGCGCCAGTCGCAGCCAGCACGGCGCGCGCCTTTTCGGGCGAGTCGATATCGCCGTTGGCGATTACCGGAATCGACACCTGCCGCTTTACTTCCGCGACGGTGTCGTACTCCGCCTCGCCCCGGTATTGATCGGCGCGGGTGCGGCCGTGGATGGCGAGCGCGCGCACGCCGCAATCTTCCGCGATGCGGGCGACGGCGGGCGCGTTCTTGTGGTCGCGGTTCCAGCCGGTGCGAATCTTGAGCGTTACCGGCGTTTGCGGCACGGCGCGAACGACGGCCTCCAGAATGCGAGCGACGAGCGCCTCGTTTTGCATCAGCGCGGAACCGGCCATTACATTGCACACTTTCTTGGCCGGACAGCCCATATTGATGTCGATGATCTGCGCTCCGCGCGCGGCGTTGTGGCGCGCCGCCTCCGCGAGCATGGACGGATCGGCCCCCGCGATCTGCACCGCGATCGGTCCCGGCTCGCCCTCATGATTGGCGCGCCGCCGGGTCTTGGCGCTGCCGTAAAGCAGCGAGTTGGACGTCACCATCTCGGACACCGCCAGCCCCGCGCCCATGCGCTTGCAAAGCTGCCGGAAAGGCCGATCCGTCACCCCTGCCATCGGAGCGACGAAAAGATTGTTGCGCAGGTTGAAACCGAGGAACAGCATGGGATGGCGGGGCAAGAGGGACTGCGGGGAAGACAGGCATTCTACCTCATGGTTTGGGGCGCGGGCGAGGTGTGAGATGGGGTGGTCAACACGGACAGGCGCGTCCTGATCCGGCAGATCCTGATGAAGGAAGGTGGGCCGCTCGTTTGACTGCCTGTTGACGAATCCAGCGTGTCATCGGCTCCGCGCCGGGCTTACCCCCGCATCAACGCCTCGATTTCATCGGCCTCTCTTGGCACGCCATCGGTCAGGTATTCGCCGCCATCGGCGGTGACCAGCGCGTTGTCCTCGATGCGGATGCCGATGTTCCAGAACGCTTCCGGCACGTCCTCGGCAGGGCGCACGTAGCAGCCCGGCTCCACGGTGAGCATCATGCCGGGTTTGAAGGTGCGCCAGTGCCCGTCGACTTTGTACTGGCCAACGTCGTGGACATCCAGACCCAGCCAGTGGCTCGTGCGGTGCATATAGAAACGGCGGTAGGACGCGTTGGCGGTGAGCTCTTCCATGCTGCCTTTGAGCAGGCCGAGATCACGGAACCCTTGCGTGAGCACGACGAGCGCCGCTTCGTGCGGGGCGTTGCAGGTGTTGCCGGGGCGGATTTCCAGGCGCGCGGCGTGGTTGGCGGCGAGCACGAGCTGGTAGAGGTCGCGCTGCGGGCCACTGAAACGGCCACTGACCGGGAAGGTGCGTGTGATGTCTGAGGCATAACCGTCGAGTTCGCAACCGGCATCGATCAGGAGCAGCTCACCGGCGTGCATTTTGCGGTCGTTGGCCTCGTAGTGCAGCACGCAGGCGTTGGAACCGCTGGCGACGATGGGCGGGTAGGCGGGAAATTGGCTGCCATGCGCGCGAAAGAAGTAGAGCAGCTCGGCGTCGATCTCGAACTCGTAGCGCTCGGGGCGTGTGGCCTGCATTGCCCGCACATGGGCGGCGGCGGCGATTTCGCCCGCGTGCCGCATCAGGGCGATCTCGGAGGCGTCTTTGATGAGCCGCATTTCGTCGAGTACGACGGAGATTTCGTTCAGGCTGCGCGGGGTCCCGATGCCGTTGCGTACCCTGGCGCGCGAACGCATCAGCGCGGCCAGCACGCGGCGATCCCAGTCAGGGTCGACGGCAAGCGTCGTCCACAGCGAGGGTTGATCCGCCAGCAGTTCTGTCAGTTTGGCGTCGAGCCCGGCGATGGGCCATGCGGCATCGAAGCCAAAGTATTCGGCGGCGGCTTCGGGGCCGTGGCGAAAGCCTGTCCAGAGTTCTCGTTCTTCGTCGCGTGGGCGGCAAAACAGGTATTGGCGCGGGTTTTCGCCCGCCACCAGCACCAGGACGGCTTCCGGTTCGCGGAAGCCGCTGAGGTAGAAGAACTGGCTGGTCGCGCGGTAGGGGTACATGTTGCCGGGATTGCGTTCGCGCTCCTGGGCAGTGGGCACCACGGCCACGCCGCCGCCTTGTTCGAGTATGTGGGCGAGCAGACGTTCGCGGCGGGCGCGGAAGGGTGCGGTGTCGAATTCGCTCAATTGTTTGCCTGCCAGAGTTGGATGAGCGCGTCGCGCGCGCCCGCGATGTCGGCAATCGACACGTTGATGAGTGGGCCGGACAGCGTGTGGCCCTCGCAGTTGCCCGTGAAGCGCGCCGCGCCGCCGGCCGCGACGATCGTCACCGCGCCGGCGCCTTGTAGCAGATGATTTTGCCGGTCTTCCTCACCCACCATGACGCTGCCGTTGGTGAGGTTGAGTGTGGCATCCACCGTGATGGCCGAGACGTTGCCGCCGGACTTGAGCTTGCCTTCCACCTTGCAGGGCACGAGGCGATATTCGTTGACCAGCGCCAGGGATTGCTTGCGCAGGAAACGGCGCAATTCGTCGGCATCCGAGGGCGTTTTGCCGAAGACCTGCGTTCTGAGCCGGGCGAGTTCTGCGTCGGTCAGGTGTGGCGCGGCGGCGATGAACGCGGCGCGATCCACGGCGGGGATGGAGAGATTTTCCGCATTGAGGTGGTAGTGATGCGCGATGATGCTCGCCCCCGCCTTGGCGAGTTGCTTGCCGGTGATCGTCGGCATGCCCTGGAGCGCGATGGGGCCGAGCAGCTCGCTCAGCTTGCGGCAGAGGGCGGCATGATCGTCCGCCAGCATCGCTTCGGGCGCGGCGATTTCGAACTCGAAGGCGATTTGCAGTTTCAGGTTGGTTTTGGGCATGGCGAGGGAATTCCACGCTTTGCCCGGCGGGCGCGCCGCCGGGCGGGAAAAAATAGCCGGCCGCAGCCTTCAGCGCACGACCTGAGTCAGTTCCCCTGCTTTATAACGCGATGCCATTTTTTCGAGTGTGACGATTTTGATATGCGATGCGCGGCCAGTGCTGCCAAACGCCTCGAAGCGCGACACGCATAACGCCTTGGCCGCTTCGCGCGCCGGTTTGTTGAATTCGCGCGGGTCGAACTTGGACGGATTCTCGAACAGGAACTTGCGGATCGCGCCGGTCATCGCCAGCCGGATGTCGGTGTCGATGTTGATTTTGCGCACGCCATACTGGATGGCGGTCTGGATTTCTTCCACCGGCACGCCATAGGTTTCTTTCATGTCGCCGCCGTACTGACGGATGATCGCCAGCAGCTCCTGCGGCACGGAGCTGGAGCCGTGCATCACGAGGTGGGTGTTGGGCAGGCGCTCGTGAATGGCCTTGATGCGGTCGATGGCAAGGATGTCGCCCGTGGGTTTGCGCGTGAATTTGTACGCACCGTGGCTGGTGCCGATGGCAATGGCGAGCGCGTCGCAATCGGTCTGGCGCACGAAGTCGGCGGCCTGATCGGGGTCGGTCAGCAGCGCCGAGCGGGCGAGCTTGCCCGCCGCGCCGATGCCGTCTTCTTCGCCCGCCATGCCGGTTTCAAGCGAGCCGAGACAGCCCAGCTCGGCTTCCACCGTGACGCCGATGGCGTGCGAGAGCTTCGCCACCTCGCGGCTGACTTCGACGTTGTATTCGTAGGAGGAGGGCGTCTTGCCGTCTTCGAGCAGCGAGCCGTCCATCATCACGCTGGAGAAACCGGAGCGGATCGCGCCCATGCATACGGCGGGGCTTTGACCGTGATCCTGATGCATGACCACCGGGATGTGCGGATACGCTTCCACGGCGGCCTCGATCAGATGGCGCAGGAAGGCTTCACCCGCGTATTTGCGCGCCCCCGCCGATGCCTGCATGATGACCGGGCTGTCGGTTTGTGCGGCGGCTTCCATGATCGCCTGCACCTGTTCCAGGTTGTTGACGTTGAAGGCGGGCAGGCCGTAGCCGTTTTCAGCGGCATGATCGAGCAGTTGCCGCATGGATACGAGAGGCATTGTGTTTCTCCACGGACGTAAAAAGATCCATTCTATCTCAGCGTCAAAGTATCGCGCCCGTGAAAGGACGATCTTTCTTGCTCGGCAGGGATGTTATATGATGGCCCAGGACTTTTTATGACGAGTGAGACATGACGGCGCTGCTGTGGATCATTGCAGCCATTATGCTGTGCGGGGTCGGCTACATGGCGGGCATCTACATTCACGCCTGGTTGGCGGAAAAAAAGTACCGGGAGCGCACCGGCGGCGGCTCGCTCTATTACCGGCGTGGGCGAGTGCCGCTGCGTCTGTACGCCTACCGCGCCGTGGAACTGAAGCTCTGTGACGATCCCTGTGAAGTCGGGCTGTCCATTGCCGGCAAACGGCTGTTGAAAGCGGACGCGCCCGCTTTGCCCTTGCCGGGATGCCGGCTCGAAAAGTGTACCTGCGCATACAAGCAGTACGACGATCGCCGCATCGGGCAACGGCGCGACACGTCTCTTTACGGTGTCTCGACCGGCAAATCGAAGGCGGGTACGGAACGGCGCAAGCCTGGGCGCGGACGGCGCGTCTCGGACAAGCCCGCACCCAAGCGTCCGTCCTGATCCTTCAAGTGTTGCTTTTGCTGTTTTCCGCGCGCCGCGCTGCCGCGAGGATGGCATCGGCGAACTCGCCCGCGAGCGCGACGGGGAAATCGTGCCCCATGCCGTCGATGATGCGAAGTTCCGCGCCCGGAATGCATGCCGCCGTGTCGCGTCCGCAGGCAACGTTGATGAGCGGGTCGTCCGCGCCGTGTACCACGGTGGCGGGAATGTCGATGCCCATCAGGAGCGGGCGGCGCTCGCCCGCCGTAAGCAGGGTCGCCAACTGGCGGATGATGCCTTGCGGATGGAAGCCGTGGCGGTGGAATTCGGCGGCGAACATGGCGCGCAATTGCTCGTCGCTGGCCGGGTAGCCGGGACTCATCAAGACTTTCTGCCGCCAGATGCAATCCTCGATCAGCGCATCTTCGTCACGCGCCACTGGCAGCGGCGCGAATAGCGAATGCAGCGCGGCGGCCGTGGGCGGTGGCAGGAACGGGTTGCCGCTCGATGACATGATCGAGGTGAGCGACAGGCAGCGTTCGGGATAATGCGCGGCAACCAGTTGCGCGATCATGCCGCCCAGCGAAGCGCCGACGATGTGCGCGGTTTTGACCTGGAGCGCATCGAGCAGCGCCACCGCGTCGGCGGCCATGTCGGCCAGCGTGTAGGGCACCGGCAATACAGGCAGCAGCGGCGGCAACGTCCATGTAAAAGGTTGCACGCCCATCAAGTTGCGGATGTCCGGCATGCCGAGCGTGTCCATCTGCGTGGAGAGGCCGCTGTCGCGGTTGTCGAAGGCGATGACGCAATAGCCCTCGTCCGCCAGCTTCTGGATCATCTCCTCCGGCCAGCGCGTGAGCGGCGTGCCGAGTCCTTGTATGAGCAAAATCGCGGGCGCGGAAGGATTGCCCTGGGAGACAGCTTCCAGTTCGACGGGTCCGATATCGAGGCGGGGCATGGGGTCAGTTTCCGAAACGCGCTTCAAGCGCGGCGATGGCGGGGAGTGTTTTGCCTTCGAGGAATTCGAGGAAGGCTCCGCCGCCGGTCGAGATGTAGCCTACGTCCTGCCCGATGTCGAATTTGGCGATCGCCGCCAGCGTGTCGCCGCCGCCCGCAATGGAAAACGCCGGGGAGCGCGCGATGGCCAGCGCCAGTACCTTGGTGCCCTCCGCGAATTGCGCGTGCTCGAACACCCCGACCGGGCCGTTCCAGACGATGGTGCCGGCCTGGGCGACGATTTCCGCCAGCCGTGCGGCGCTCTTGGGGCCGATGTCGAGAATGCGGTCGTTCGCGCCTACCGCGTCGGCGGACACGGTATTGGCGCGCGCGAGCGCCGACACCTCATCGGCCACCACCACGTCTTCGGGTAACGGCACCTGCGCGCCGCGCGCGCGCATCGCGCCCATGACCGCGTGCGCTTCTTCGAGCAGGTCGGGCTCGGCCAGCGAAGCACCGATGCGCTTGCCCGAAGCGAGCAGGAAAGTGTTGGCGATGCCGCCGCCGACGATGAGCTGGTCGACCTTGTCGGCGAGCGATTTGAGGATGGTGAGTTTGGAGGACACTTTCGCGCCGCCGACGATGGCGATCAGCGGACGCCTGGGGTTGCTGAACGCGCGCGAAAGCGCGTCGATCTCGGCGCTCATCAGCATGCCCGCACAGGCCACCGGCGCGAAGTGGGCGATGCCGTGCGTGGAGGCTTCGGCGCGGTGCGCGGTGCCGAAAGCATCGTTTACGTATATATCGCAGAGCGCCGCCATTTTTTTGGCGAGCGCCTCGTCGTCCTTTTTCTCGCCCACGTTGCAGCGACAGTTTTCCAATAGCACGATCTGGCCGGGTTCGACCGTGAAGCCGCCATCCACCCAATCGGCGACGAGCTTCACCGGCTCTCCGAGCAGTTGCCCAAGCCGCACGGCCACCGGCGCGAGCGTGTCGTCCGCTCCGAGCGTGCCCTCGCTGGGGCGGCCGAGGTGCGATGTCACCATCACCGCCGCGCCGTGTTCGAGGCAGTAGCGCAGGGTGGGGATGGAAGCGCGGATGCGCGAGTCCTCGGTGATGTTGCCCGCATCGTCCTGCGGGACGTTGAGGTCGGCGCGAACGAAAACTCTCTTGCCGCGAATGTCGAGTTCAGCGAGCTTTTTGACTTGCAGCGTCATCTTGTATTTCCGGGAAAATCAGTGTGCATAACCCGTTGCTTCGGGGTTGTATTTGATGGCGATGAGCCGGCCGGTACGGTCGCCATAGCCGCCGCCGGTATAGATCAGGCTGCCTTGCCCCTTGTAGAAGGCTTCCAGCCGGTAGCCGTCCGCGCCAATATAAAAGGGGATGAAACGTTTCCAGGTGAAAAATTCATTGGTTTCGTTCTCCGAGCCGACCAGGCTTCTTACTTCACTCGGCGTCATGCCGATTTCCAGCCTGGCGAACAGGCTGCCTTCGGGCGGCACGCCCCAGATGTCGCCTTCGAGCTCACCGTCGCGTGATTTGACTTCCTGATGCGGGCAAGTGCTGGCGGCCTCGGTGGCCTCGGCGCGCTCGCTGGCTTCCACAACGGGCACTTGAGCGGGGTCGGCAGGGGTCGCAGCGGACTGCTCCGGGGCAGGGGGCGCAGCGGGCTGTTCCGGGGCAGGGGTTGCGGCGGGCTGTTCCAGGGGGGTCACAGCGGGCTGTTCCGGGGCGGGGGTTGCAGCGGACTGTTCCGGGACAGGGGTTGCAGCCGCGCTTCTAGCCACCGGTACGGTGTCGCAGGGTGTTTTGGTTGTGGTGGCGCAGCCTGTTGCGAGGGCGCAAGCGAGTAGGGCGAGGGCGAGAGGAAGGCGGTTCATGCGAGGTCTCCTGACGGATAGTGGGGGAGCTTGAACTTGCGTGCGGGGCATTATACGTACTTATGCGGCGGTACTCATCGCCGTGTGCCGTTCCGGAAGGCGGTATGCGGTAGTGGCCGGTGATCGCGTAGTCGAACAGTATGTCAGTTTCCTGCGTGCCCTGTCCGATATTGTGAATGACGAGCGGACGATTGCCGGGGAAAGTCTTTTTGTCGGAAACGATGCCGATGTGCCCCACGTTGGGACGCAACATCCAGATCACGATGTCGCCGGGCAGGTATTTTTCGTCGTCGACCGCGTAACCGTGCCGCTCGAAATAACGCTGAAGGTTGGGAACCCGGCGGTGGTCGATATTGGGATCCGGCTTGCTCAGTCCCCAACGCGGCTGGTTCGGATAGCGCCTGAAATGTTTTTTCATGTCCTCATGCACCTGTCGTTGCAGGTCGATGTCCTGATGACGCAGGGCGCGGATCACGACATCTGTGCATACCCCCCTCACGAGAGGCACGTCGCCCAGAGGATAAGCGAGCTTGACGTATGCGGGATCGTAGATGAGGGTCTTGCCGATTTGCGAACGTGCGTCGCTCACGAACCGTTCCGGTGAGAAGGCAAACGCGTGGGCAAACGCGTGGGCAAACGCGGGCGCTCCCGCGAGCGCCAGAAGCAGCAAAAAAACGATACGGGTGTTTAAGCGACTCACCGGAATGAAATGAAACATGCCTCGCGGACTCCTTATAATAGCCGCCTCTGAATCCTGTACGAACATATGATGCGCCCCGATTTCAAAACCGTCTTCCAGACTGTTGCGCGCGCTCGCGCTCGCCTGAATTGGCCCCTGATACGCAAGGGGGCGCTGTATTCATTCGTCACGCTGGTGGTTTTGGCGGTGATCGGAGGCGCGACCCTGGTCGCGGTTTCCTTGTGGATCTGGCCGCAGTTGCCTTCCCTCGAAGCCCTGACCGATTACCGGCCACGCGTGCCGTTGCGCGTCTATACCGCCGATGGCTATCTCATTCAGGAGATCGGCGAGGAGCGTCGCGCGGTGGTCAAGATCGAGAATGTGCCCGCGAGCCTCAAAAATGCGCTCGTCGCGGCGGAGGACGAGCACTTCTACGAACACATGGGGTTCGACCCGACCGGCATCGCGCGCGCGACGCTCTCCAATCTGCTGGGCAGGCCCAAGCAGGGCGCATCCACGATTACCCAACAGGTGGCGAAGACGTTCTTCCTGAAGCCGGACAGGAGCTTCAAGCGCAAACTGTACGAGCTGTTGCTGGCGCTCAAGATCGAGCGCAATCTGAGCAAGGATCAAATCCTCCAGCTCTACATCAACCAGATTTACCTCGGTCATCGCGCCTACGGTTTCGAGGTAGCGTCCCAGACCTATTTCGGCAAGCCGCTCGCGGATGTCTCCCTGGCCGAAGCCGCCATTCTCGCCTCCCTGCCGAAGGCGCCCTCGAAGATCAACCCGATCGACAACCCGAGCCGCGCCAAGCTGCGCCAGCGCTACGTGTTGCGGCGCATGCGCGAGATCAATTTCATCGACGAGACGCAGTACCAGCAGGCCCGGGACGAGCCCGTGAGCACCGCGCGCGGCAGCGCCGCGCTCGATCCGAGCCTCCGGCGGCCCGTTCATGCCGAATACATTGCCGAGATGGCGCGCCAGATCGCGGTGGCACAGGTTGGCGAAACGGCGACCCAGTACGGCATCAAGGTCTATACCACGATTACCCGCGCCGAGCAGGAAGCCGCCTACGAGTCGCTGCGGCAGGGCGCGATGGATTACGACCGCCGCCACGGTTATCGCGGCCCGGAAAAATACATTTCCCTGCCGGCGGGCGAGATCAATACCGATGTGGTCGACGAGGAGATTGCCGGGGATCGCAAGGACGACGATTCCTCGCATGTCGATTACGGCGATCTGCTGCTGGCCGTAGTGCTCGATGCTTCATTGAAGGAAGTGACCGTCTATCGCAACGGGCAGACCATCCAGATCAAGGCCGACGGGCTGAAATTTCCCGGCCTTGCCGCGATGCTGTCCGCCAATGCGCCGCAAACCAGGCGAGTACGGCGTGGCGCGCTGGTGCGCATCCGCAACATCGGAGATAAAGGCTGGGAGCTCACCCAGGTGCCGGACGTGGAAGCCGCCCTGATCGCGATCGATTCCCGCTCCGGCGCGGTGCGCGCGCTGGTGGGCGGTTTCGACTTCTACCGTAACCAGTTCAACAACGTCAGCATGGCCCGGCGTCAGCCCGGTTCCAGCTTCAAGCCCTTCATCTATTCCGCCGCCATCGACAAGGGCTACGCGCCGGGGACGCTGATCGACGATGCGCCGCTGGATTACGAAGCGGGGGTGACCGGGCGCGCGGAATGGCGTCCGCACAACTACGACAATAAGTTCGAAGGCCCGATGCTGCTGCGCGACGCGCTGGTAAAGTCGAAGAATATCCCGGCCATTCGCGTGCTCGAATCCATCACGCCTGACTATGCGCGCCAGTTCATCACCAATTTCGGCTTCGATACCGCTTCCCATCCGCCTTACCTGACCATGGCGCTGGGCGCGGGCGCGGCCTCGCCGTGGGAGATGGCAACCGGCTACGCCGTGTTCGCCAATGGCGGCTATCTCGTCAAACCGCACGTGGTCACCGAAATCCGCGACGTCAACGATGCGACGATCGCCAAGTTCAATTCGCCGGTAGCGGGCGAGAACGCGCCGCGCGTAATCGATGCGCGCAACGCCTGGCTCATGGATTCCATGCTGCACGATGTCGTGAGCCGGGGCACGGGCGCCCGCGCCCGCGTTCTCAACCGCAGGGATCTCGCGGGCAAGACCGGCACCACCAACGATTACGTCGATGCCTGGTTCTGCGGCTATAGCGGCTACGACCCGGACGGCAAACAGCAGATCGTCGCAGTGGCATGGATGGGTTTCCCGACCCCGAAAAACATGGGCAAGGGCGAAACCGGCGGCATTGCCGCGCTGCCGGTCTGGGTCAACTACATGCGCCATGCGCTCAAAGGCGTGCCCGACGACACCCGGCTGCCTCGCCCGGAAGGCATCCTGAGCGCCCCGGTGGGCGATGGCAGCAAGGACGACTTTTATCTCGCCGGCATGGCGCCGCCCGAAATCAGGATGCCCGATCTGCCGATGCAGGGCGATCTTTTCGACGACTTGCAAGGACCGCCTGCCGATGCGCGGAACTACGTTCCCCCCGCGCCGGTGCCGCAGGACGTCCAGGAGGAACAGCAGCTGCACTCCCTGCCCATGCCGAATCCGGGCAGCACATCCGCCGTGCCGGACGATTTGGGCGGGTATTGAAGCCTTCCCGACGAATTCGCGCTTGCTTGATGTGGCCCAGCGCAAGCTGGCGTGAATCGTCAAATGGTTGGGTGAGCGAAGCGCAACCCGGCATTCGTTCATCGGATTGACAGCATTTCATGTCAGACGAACGATTGTCGGGTTGCGCCGCTTCGCGGCTTACCCGACCTACGCTTGCTATGCGGGCTTTAACAGTCGCTTGCTACGTTTTCTTCTTGGCTATTACAAAAATTTTATCGAAAGATGTTTGAAATTTTTCAACGACCTCTTGTATTGATACTCCGCTTAATGCTTTATTATCGAACATATCATCAGAAACATAGATTAACGCGTCATTTTTCCAGCCTGGAGGACATCCCTCTGTCTGAGGAAAAGTTGGCTGTAGTCTATATGTCTCTAACCTATAAACCTTACCTTTGTAAGTATTAGTTTTTAAATTATGCACAATCTCCAGCCGGAACTGGAAAGCCTCGCCATTCCCTGTCTGGAAAGCTTCAGTATCAAAAATTTTAACTACTTCTAGTAAGGCATCCATGTGTATCTACACTTTTGAGCATGAACACTGGCAATGGCGTGCGTAAGTTTCTCTTGGAGCCGATTGTGTTGCAACACGTTTTGCCTCTGCACAAGCTTCTGACTCAGTTTTTCCATTGGCCGATCCCGTTACGCGACCAGGCACGTTGCCATCAAGCGCCGGATTAATAACTGTAACATTACATGACGCTGTACATGACCAACGACCCGCGCCAGCCATAGATGCGACACACCAATCAGTTATTGGAGATAAGTACGGTTCAATATGCGGATATAGCCACGTACCCAACCCATAACCCATCCTCTTACACACAAGTCCAAAAATCATCTGTATGATGTTGAATCTACATAATATTTTATATTTTTCGAAATGGATTGGTCAGGAGAGGAATTCAAGACATTGGATCTTGGGGATG
>JAIRXQ010000060.1 GCA_031268195.1 Azoarcus sp.
ACAGCCCGCGGCAAGTCAGCCTGGGCGGGCAAAGCTCGGTGCGCGGCTTCAAGGAGCAGACGCTCTACGGCAGCACGGGCGGCTACTGGCGCACCCAGCTGAACTGGAGCCACGCTGTACCCTGGGCGTGGATGCAGCCGCTGTGCCAGGAAGTCGGTGTGGCGCTGGCCTGGGACCTCGGCGCCATCGAGCGCGACGCGGCCAACCGCTACACCGGCCAGCACGGGCGTCTTTCCGGACACGCCCTGGAACTCAGCGCCCGCGGCCGCCATGCCCGCGTCCGCTTGACCCTGGCCCGCGCGGAGAAGCGCCCGGCCGCGTTCAGAAAGCACGAGACGCCGCTTTGGATGCGGGTGGATTTGAGTTATTGAGGTGGGCAGCCACGGTCCGCCACGGGCACGATCAGCCACGGGCTCGCGACCAGCGATCACCCGGTTGCCCTGTTTACGCCTTCCCCACACTCGCCAAACGCTCATGTACCGGGAGGATGCAACGCCAGATGCCGCCCGTAAAAACCGCCGACCCGCGCGCCGTGGCGGCTGATGTTGAGCAAAGCAGCATTGGGCAGTTCATGGTGCAGCAGCCCGAGTGTGGCGGCTTCGTCGTGAGCGTCGAACGCATCGGTCGCCTCTTCGATGAATATCCACTGCGGCCGTTGCAGGAACAGACGCGCGATGCCAAGCCGCTGTTGCGCGCGCAGGGGCAAGACTCGCGCCCAGTCCTCGTTTTCGTCGAGCCGGGATTGCAGCCAGCCGATACCGGCGCACTCCAGCGCCCGGTGTAGCGCGGATTCCTCGTACTGCGCGCCAACGAAAGGATAAGCGAGCACCTCGCGCAACGGGCCGGCATGCAGATACGGATGCTGCGCGGCGAACGCGATTTCGCGTCCGTACGGCAGCAGCACTTCGCCGTGTCCCCACGGCCACAGGCCGGCCACCGCCTTGAATAGCGCCACGGTAATGGCAGGATCTCCCGTGATCAGAATGCGCTCGCCGTGGCGCACGACCAGATTGAAATCCACCAGCAAGGGCTGGCCGGTGGCGCTGTCGAGATGAAGATGACGGATTTCCAGCTCCGCCTTGCGCGCGCGGTGCAACTCGATGCGCCTCGCGCCGTGGCCGTCCTCGCGATCTTCGTGTTCGAGCAGCTTCATGTCCTCGCGAAAAGTGATGATCCGGTCGATCGAGGCGCGGCAGCGCGCAAGTTCGCCCAGATTGTCGATCGGCCAGGACAGGGCCGAAGTCAGGCGCTGAAACGCCTGCGCCGCCTGCATCAGAAAACCCAGACTCATGACCCCGGCAATGTAGTTCGGCGCGGCGATCAGAATCGGGAATACCGGCAGCAAGGTGCCATAGCCGGTGGAAAACGAAACGATGCCGAGATAGGCCAGGGTCTGGCGATTCCAGCCTATGCCAACGTCGGCAAAGAGACGCTCGGCCCGCCGCCGCTCACAGGGGCCACCGTGCATGAGCGCCACCGCTTCCGAGTGCTCGCGCACCTGCGCCAGGCCGAAGCGCAGATTGGCTTCCACCGTTTGCAGGCGATTGGTGGCGCGCACCAGCGGGCGACCGAACATCAGGCCGAGCGCGGTGCCCAATCCGGCATAAACAAAGGCCATCGGCACCATGTATCCGGGAACGACGATGTCGGTGCCCGGCAACGGCGCGCTGCCGGACACGCTCAGCAGGATGTCCACGAAACTACCGAGGATCAGCACCGAGAACAGCAACGAGTGCCCTAGCGCGATCGATACTTCGGTGGCGATTCTGACGTCCTCTGCGATGCGCCCGTCCGGATTGTCGTGCTCGCCGCCGATGAGTTGCAGGCGATGATGATTGGCGCGCGCCAGCCACTGATCGAGCAGCAATCCCGTCATCCAGCGCCGCCAGTCCAGTTGCAGCCAGCGTTTGACGCACAGGTGCAAGGCCGTCACCGCCATGGTGAGGATGAAAATCAGCAGGAATATCAACACCAGCTGCACCAGTTCGGAGCGCAATTTGCTTTCGAGCGCGTTGAACAGATCGCGATTCCAGTAGCTGATCCAGATCGCCAGCACCACCTGCCCGACGGTGAGCGCCAGCAGCAGCAAAACGGCGGCGCGTACCCGCCATCTGTTGTCGGCGTTGTTCAAATACTCGAACGCCAGTCGTACGAAGCGTCGGCCCGTGTGTGGGCGGACCCGGGCGGCGGCGGCGGATTCAAGCGCCATCGCACACCATCCTGGCGGCGACGCGCGCCGCGCCCTTGAGTCCCAACGCTTCGTCGCACACCACGTAGAGCGGGATGCGCGACAGCACTTCACCCATGCACGGATGGCTACGGAAAGCGGCCACGACACCGGGTTCGAGCAAAAAGGCCAGCACGCGCGGTGCAATGCCGCCGGTGAGATACACCCCGCCCCGCGCCAGCGTAGCCAACGCGACATTGGCCGCCGTTTCTGCCAGCAGAAGGACGAAAAAACGCATGGTTTCGAGTGCCGTGACCTCTCCCGCCCGCGCCGCGGCGGCGATGCCCGCCGCATCGACATCGAGCGCCGCATCGGGCGGCAACCCCGCAACGAAGCGATGAATGCGTTCGATGCCATGCCCGGAAAGCAGCATTTCGAGACTGACGCGGCCATGATGGGCAAGCAAGGCGGCACATAGGGCAAGTTCGCGCGCATCGCGCGGCGCGAAATCCGCCAGCCCGCCCTGACTGGGCAGCACCGTCGGAGATTCGAGCCCCCCCGACAGCACCGCCATGCCCAGGCCGGTGCCCGCACCGATCAGGACGCGCACGCCCACCGCCTCCGGCGCGCCGGGTTGCAGCACGGTCAGCCCATCGGCGGCAAGTCCGGCCAGTCCGTGGGCCTGCGCCGCGAAATCGTTGATAAGCCGCACCTGCCGCAGTCCGAAACACGCCGCCAGCCGGTCGGCATCCACGCTCCACGGCAGATTGGTCATGCGCACACAGCGCCCATCCACCGGCCCGGCCAGCGCCAGGCACGCCGCCAGCGGTTGCTCCCCGCCTCCTTCTTCACGCAGGAAAGCCGCGACGAGATCTTCGATACAGGCTTGGGCGCTCGCACATTCGTGCTGGCGCAGGACGTGAAAATCCCCGCCACGCGCGCGGGCGAGCAGCAATCGCGCGCGCGTGCCGCCGATATCCGCTGCAAGAACGAGTTGTCTGTCATCGCCACGCATGTCGTGAAATGTAACAGGTACGCACAGGAATTTCCTGCATGCCTGCCCTGTCGTACCCGGTAAGCCTCACTTTCCCGCCCCACACCATGAGCTCGCGTGACAACACTGACAAAAGCATCACACATGGCATGACATATTTTGTTCATTGACGATACTTTTCACCCACAATTTCGCCGTATCAGCATAGGTTATCCCGATCACAGAAGGCGATGGATGGCGCCGTGGAGTAAGACATGATCCTCAACTCGGGGAAAACGCTTAACTTCAAAGTTTCCCTATTTTTCGTCGCCATCTCGGCCATATTGATCGTTACCCTGACGGCCATCAGCCTTTACGCCTTTCGCCAGTTTTCCATCAGTACCGCCACCGAACACCTGCGCACGGCGGCGGAAATCGCCCGGGTCCACCTGACCGAGGCCATGATTACTGATGTGATCGACCAGCGGCAAAATTTCCTGCTGCGCCTCTCGGAAGTACAAAACCTCAAATCTGCCAGAGTCATGCGCTCACCACTGGTCGATGAGCAATTCGGCTCTGTCCGCAAGGGCGAATACCTGCCCGATGAAATCGAAAAGAAGGTGCTGCAAACCGGCGAACCACTGTTCGAGTCCACCGAAAACAATGGCGAAGTCATTTTCCGTGGCACTATCCCGTATATCGCCAGCGTCGAAGGCAGTCCCAACTGCCTGCAATGCCACAACGCCCCGCCCGGCGCGGTGCTCGGCGCGGTCACGATGACCATGTCGATCACCGCCCTGCGCCACAATGGACTCATGACCGTGGCCAGCATCGTCGGCGTAGTGGTGGTCGCCGTGGTCGTCCTGTTCGCTTTGTTGTTTTTCCTGCTGCGCCCGATTTCCAACACCGCCGGCGCCATCGAGCATGCGGTGCAGAACGCTATCGACGGCAATTTCACAAACCAGCTCGAGAAGAAAACCAACGACGAAATCGGCCAGATCGCCAGCGACATGAACCGCCTGCTGAAATTCCTCGACGGCGGTCTGAACCAGATCAACGGCTACGTCTCGCAGCTGATCGTCCGCAAGCCCGTTCCCGGCGAAAACCTGCTGCAAGCCTCCATCGACATGGTGGAGAACCTGACGCAAATCTCGCAATTCAAGAGCGCCATCGAGGAGGACGATTCGAAAATCGACGTCTACCGCCGCCTGATCAACACACTCAATGCCCGTTTCTTCAAGAACGAGGGCGAATTTTCCATCTACGAACTCTCCAGTGACGGCAGCGAGCTTCAGCCGGTGCTCGTCAAGGGAATAACGGAGACGCCCTGTCGCTGGTGCCAGAAGAAAATCCTCGCGGAACCGAAGCATTGCCGCGTTTTCCATACCGCGCATTCCATCAACGGCATCCTCCAACCCGACATCTGCTACAACTTCAAGCAGGGCGAAGACCAGGAAGAACCCGACGACATTCTCATCCGCCGCCAGCAAATCGCCCGCGCCCAAATCCAGCGGCGCCTGCGCAGTCCCGAGAGGGAGCCCGAAGCGCCGCCGGAGGCGGCGCAAGCGGCGTCGCCGGAGGACAGCCCTCCCGTCGTCAAGCGCTATCCGCTCTGCTTCCCCATCCTCAAATCAGGCGCAGTCGGCAGCATCGTGCAACTGGTGGTGAAGGAAGAAGACAAGGTGCGTATTTTGTCCGCGCTGCCCTATATCCGCGTCTATCTCTCCGATGCCGCACCGGTGCTGGAAGTGCGCCGCCTGATGGAGACGCTGCGCGAGTCCTCGCTGCGCGACCCAATGACAGGGCTCAACAACCGGCGCTTCCTCGAGGAATTCATCGACTCGATCACCGCCAGCGTGCGCCGCAAGCAAGCGCATGTCGCCATCATGATGCTCGATCTCGACCACTTCAAGATGGTCAACGACACCTACGGCCACGACACCGGCGATGCGGTGCTGAAGACGGTCGCGAGCGTCATCAAGAACTCGGTGCGCGCCTCGGACATCGTCGTGCGCTACGGCGGCGAGGAATTTCTCGTCGTCCTGCAAGACACCTCCAGCCAACTCGCGCTGAAGGTCGCGGAACAAATCCGCACCTCGGTGGAAAACCTCTCGATCACCCACGGCGGCGTGGTACTGAAAAAAACCATCTCCATCGGCGTTGCCGATTTCCCCGGCGACAGCGCAACTTTCTGGCAAGCGGTCAAATTCGCTGACGTCGCCCTGTATCATGCAAAAGAGACCGGACGCAACCGCGTCATGCACTTCACGCCTGATCTGTGGTCCGACAGTCAGGGATACTAGCCATATGCCCATCGCCGACCCCATCCCGCTTGCTCAATCCGCCTCCGCCACCCTCACGCTGCTCCCGGCACTCGCCAATCGCCACGGTCTGATTACCGGCGCGACCGGCACCGGCAAAACCGTGACGCTGCAAACGATGGCGGAAGGCTTCTCCCGCATCGGCGTGCCGGTGTTCATGGCCGACGTCAAGGGCGATCTTTCCGGACTGGCGGCGGCGGGACAAATGTCCGCCAGATTTCAGCAACATCTGGAGGCGCTGCAAATCTCCGACTGGTCGCCGCACGCCTTCCCCACCGTGTTCTGGGATGTTTACGGTCAGGACGGGCATCCGGTGCGCGCCACCATCACCGATATGGGGCCGGTGCTGCTCGCCCGGCTGCTGAACCTGAACGACACACAGGCAGGCGTGCTGCAACTGGCTTTTAAAATCGCGGACGATCATGGACTGCTGCTGCTCGATCTCAAAGACCTGCGCGCGATGATCCAGTTCGTCGGAGAAAACGCCAGACAGCTCACGATCGAGTACGGCAACGTTTCCGCCGCCTCCATCGGGGCCATCCAGCGCAACCTGCTGGTGCTCGGAGAACAAGGCGGAGATATCTTCTTCGGCGAGCCGATGCTCGAAATCGCGGATCTGATGCAGACCGATTCGGATGGCAAAGGCGTCATCAACATCATGGCGGCGGAAAAGTTGACGCGGCAGCCGCGCCTGTACGCCATTTTCCTGCTCTGGCTGCTCTCGGAGCTGTTCGAACGACTTCCCGAAGTGGGCGACCCCGAAAAGCCCAAATTGGTGTTTTTCTTCGATGAGGCACATCTGCTGTTCAGCGCAGCCTCGCCCGCCCTGCTGGAGAAAATCGAGCAGGTCGTGCGCCTGATCCGTTCCAAAGGCGTGGGCATCTATTTCGTCACCCAGAACCCACTCGATGTGCCGGATTCGGTGCTCGGTCAGTTGGGCAACCGCGTCCAGCACGCGCTGCGCGCCTTCACTCCGCGCGACGAAAAAGCCGTGCAGACGGCGGCGCGGACCATGCGCGCCAACCCCGCGTTCGACGCCGCCAAAGCCATTACCGAACTGGGCGCGGGCGAGGCGCTGGTGTCCTTCCTCGATGAACAGGGCCGCCCCAACATCGTCGCGCGTGCCTTCGTCCTGCCGCCCACCTCGCGCATTGGGCCGCTTTCTGCCGGCGAGCGCGAGCGTGTCATCAAATCGTCGCGGCTCTACGGACATTACGAAGCCGCGGTGGATCGGGAATCCGCCTTCGAGCTCATCCAGGCGAAGCCACAGGCCGCCGCTGCGCCCGCTCGCACCACCACTGCCCCCACTGCCGCGCCGGAAGGCTCCGGGGGCGGTCTTCTGGGCGGACTGGGCGATGCGCTCGGCGGCATTTTGGGCAGCGGCGGGACAGCCCGCCGGGGCAGCACCCGTCAGGGCGTCGGTGAAGCGCTCATCAAGTCGGCGGCGCGCAGCATCGGCTCACAGCTCGGCGGCGCAATCGTTCGGGGCGTGCTCGGCTCCATCCTTGGCGGACGCAAATAAACTCACCGCCTCTCCCATGAAAAACCGCCCCGGCGCCGCAAAGCGCCGGGGCGGTTTCAATGAGTCACGACGTTGAGGCTCAGACAACCGCGCGGTTGCCCTCTTCCTCGTCGTCGTAATCGTCGTCCTGCTCATCGGCATCGGCGTCGACGTCATCTTCGTCGTCCATATCCGAGCTGAGCCGCACATTCTTGGCGACGATGCCCTTCTCCCCGCGCGAGGTGACGAACGTCACATGGTCGTCGTAGCGCAGATCGTCGATGCCAATATCGACCAGATCGCTCGCATGGAAGAAATAATTGTCGGTGCCAGTCATCGGCTTGATAAAGCCGTAGCCTTTGCCCGCGATGAGATTGACGATGGAGCCCTCGCACTCGACGCCCTCGACGAAATCGGCGGGCAGCGTACGCGGGCCTTCGCGATGGTTCGCGCGCCACTCCCAATCGGTCGGGCCGGACTGGGGCAGGAACAGGTTGTCGATCAGCGTGTCATGGCGGCGGGCGCGGTCGTCGATCAGCGGCTTCATCAGCACCGGGTAGTTGACCCGGTCGATGAGCCCCGTCGACACTTGCGTGCGCATCGTGCGGCCGTCCTCGCGTTCGTATTCGAACTCCCAGCCGAGCAACATCACGCGCGCGCCAAGGGTGTTCAGTTTGCGCACGAGCGGCACGAAATCGCCATCGCCGGTGATGAGCACGCAGACATCGTAATTCTTGAGACTGGTCATCTCGTAGGCTTCGAGCGCCAGCCACACATCGATGCGCTTTTCCTCGTAGGAACCGTCCGGGCGCGAGGCCAGATGCTGCTGGAAGAGCGCAATGTCGGCGCGCGTGAGCGCATCCTCGAAAACGCGGTCGGAGAACAGGCGATCCTGCTCCGCGGCCTGCTGCGCGGTCAGTCGCCCCTGAAAATACGTTGCATCGACGATCTGGCAACGGCTGGCGGCAATGCCTTCGCGCTGCGCGACCTCTGCAACGACGAAATCGTGCACGCCCCGGAACGACAGGCGAGCGCGCCGCTCATGCTGATACAGGTAATAGCTGCTGACCTTGAAAAAGTAAGCGCCATCGTAGAACACCGCAATACGGCATATGTCTTTCTCTCGCATTTTTTCCCACCTTTAAAAAACATGAATTTGGCCAAAATCCGCATAGGATCTCCCTTCGGCCATGACATGCCCGTCCGGGTTTCCCCCGAATCAGGCCCAACAACACTTTCAGAACCACAGGCGGACATGTCGTTCACATCCGCCTCCAACTCGTTCCCTGCGGCCCATCTTCGAGCACGATGCCCGCCGCGCGCAATTCGTCGCGCAGACGGTCGGCCTGCGCAAAATCTTTCGCTTTCTTGGCCGCTGTGCGAGCGGCGATACGCGCTTCGATGGCCGTCGCATCCAGCCCTCCGGTTTCATCTGCGCCGCCGGACTGGAGAAAGTCCTGCGTCTCGCGCCCCAATAGCCCCAAAACCTGCGCCAATGCGCGAAGTTGCCCGGCAAGCGAGACGTCCACGCGGCGATTGGCTTCGTTGGCAAGATCAAAAAGCGCCGCCAATGCTTCCACAGTATTGAAATCTTCGTCCACCGCAGATCGAAAACGTTCCCCCCAGGGACTCGACCAATCGATCGCGGGCGTCGCCGCAACCGGCACGTCCTTGACCGCGATGTACAAACGCGCGAGCGCCTGCCGCGCATCGTCGAGATGCGCGCCGGAATAATTGAGCGGGCTGCGATAATGCGCGCGCAGAATGAAAAAGCGCACCACCTCGGCGTCGTACTTGGCGAGCACATCGCGGATCGTGGTGAAATTGCCGAGCGACTTGGACATCTTCTCATCGTCGACACGCACAAAACCGTTGTGCATCCAATAGTTTACAAAACGACAGCCGTTCGCGCCCTCGGATTGCGCGATTTCGTTTTCGTGGTGTGGAAACTGGAGATCCTGCCCGCCGCCGTGGATGTCGAAATGCGCGCCAAGCAGTCTGGCGCTCATCGCGGAACATTCGATGTGCCAACCCGGACGCCCGCGCCCCCAGGGCGAATCCCACTTCGCGTCTTCGGGTTCGTCGTCCTTGGCCCGCTTCCAGAGCACGAAATCGAGCGGATCGTTCTTACCATCGACAATGCTCACCCGCTCGCCCGCGCGCAACTCGTCCAGCGATTTGCCCGAAAGCCGCCCGTAATCCGCAAAGCGGCGCACCGCATAACACACGTCGCCATTGGCGGCGACGTAGGCGAAACCGTTTTTTTCCAGCTTGGCGATCAACGCCAGCATGTCGTCTACGTGGTCGGTGGCACACGGTTCGAAGTCGGGGCGCAGCACGCCGAGGGCCGCGGCATCCTCGTGCATCGCGGCGATGAAGCGGTCGGTGAGCGCGTGGATCGGTTCGCCGTTTTCTTTCGCCCGGCGGATGATCTTGTCGTCGATGTCGGTGATGTTGCACACATAGCAAACATCGAATCCGCTCGCGCGCAGCCAACGCACCACCATGTCGAACACCACCATGACCCGTGCGTGGCCAAGATGACAGAAATCGTAAACCGTCATGCCGCATACATAGATTCTGACGCGGCCGGGTTCGATGGGAGTGAATATCTCTTTGCTGCGACTACGGGTATTGTAGATAGTTAGCATACAGATTACTATAAGTACCGACAAACCGAACAGGCGCGAAAATGCGATCGGATTGTTTTGCGCGATAAAGACTTGCTGTTAGAATCCGGCGTCCCGCCCGGTGCAGGGGGAACGGGCGCAGTGTAGCACACCGCGCCGCCTGCTCCGGCAGTATCGTGCCTTTCACGGCATTTTGCCATTCAGCCTTCTTCCGAAAGCCTTCTTCCAAAACGTCCATGATCCGATACCTCCTCGCCAGTCTGGCCTTTGGCCTGTGCATACTCTCCGCGCATGCAGCCAACCCACAACCGGCGTCCAGAAACGCCGCCACGCCCGCCCCGGTCCCCGTCGTCAAACCACTGGTCAAACTCCAGACCAGCAAGGGTGACATCGTGCTCGAGCTCAACATCGAACTCGCCCCCGTTTCCACCGCCAACTTCCTTCAGTACGTACGCGATGGCCACTACGACGGCACGATCTTCCACCGCGTCATCGACGGTTTCATGGTCCAGGGCGGCGGCATGGATCAGAATCTCAACGAAAAGCAGCCTCGTGCCCCCATCGAAAACGAAGCCGGAAACGGCCTCAAGAACGAAGCCGGCACGGTGGCGATGGCCCGCACCAGCGCGCCACATTCGGCCACGGCGCAGTTCTTCATCAACGTCGCGGATAACGCCTTTCTCGACTACCCCGGTCAGGACGGATGGGGTTATGCCGTGTTCGGCAGGGTCGTCAAGGGCATGGACGTGGTGAGGGAGATTGCCAAAGCCCGGACCAAAAACGCTGGCATGCACAGCGATGTGCCGGTGGAACCGGTGACGATCGAATCCGCCCAGGTACTCGAGGCCGCCGCGCAAACCGAAGCCGCCAGATCAACCCCCAGAAAATAACGCATGGAGCAGTTCATGGCAGTCAACCTGCACACCAACCACGGCATCATCGCCCTTGAACTCGATGCCGAAAAAGCCCCGGCTACCATTGAGAACTTCCTCACCTACGCGAAAGACGGCCACTACGACGGCACCGTTTTCCACCGCGTCATCGACAACTTCATGATTCAGGGCGGCGGCTTTACGCCGGGCATGAAACAAAAGCCCACACGCGATCCGGTCAAGAACGAAGCCGACAATGGACTCAAGAACGTCCGTGGCACCATTGCCATGGCGCGTACCAATGATCCGCATTCGGCCACGGCGCAGTTTTTCATCAATGTGGTCGACAACGATTTTCTGGATTACCGTTCCCCGACCCCGCAAGGCTGGGGCTATTGCGTGTTCGGGCATGTCGTCGACGGACTGGATGTGGTCGACGAAATCCGCAAGGTCGCCACAGGCAACAACAGCTTCCATCAGGATGTCCCCACCGAGGACGTCGTCATCGAGCGAGTTGAAATTGTCTGATCCTCTGGCGAACGCCATCCCGGCGCCGAACGCACTGGCTGCGACGAAGCTGCCCGCATGGTTCATTGCCGACCTGCATCTCACCGCCAATCGCCCGCAAACCGCACGCGCATTTTTCGACTTCATTTCCGGCCCGGCTCGCCAGGCTGGGAGTCTGTTCATCCTCGGTGATTTGTTCGAGTCCTGGGCAGGCGACGACGATGCGGGCTCGCCCTTCAATCGCGATGTCTGCGAGGCCCTGCGCGAATGCTCCAGCGCCGGAACCGAAATCTTCTTCATGTCCGGCAACCGCGACCTGCTGATCGGGGACGGTTTCGCCCGCGCCGCCGGAGTGCGCCTGCTAGCCGACCCCACCGTGATCCGCTTTGACTCGCGCACGATCCTGCTCTCGCACGGCGACATGCTGTGCACTGACGATTACGATTACCAGGCGTTCCGCCGGCAGGCGCGCGATCCGTCATGGCAGGCCGGTTTCCTTGCAAAACCGCTCGCCGCAAGGCGGGAATTCGTCGATCAGGCGCGTATGCAAAGCGAAGCCGCCAAGCAAAACAAGCGCGCGGAGATCATGGATGTCAACGCCGATGCGGTCGCCAGCCTGTTACGCGCGCACGGCTATCCAGTTTTCATTCACGGGCACACACACCGTCCGGGACACCGCGCTTATTTGCTCGACGGCCATCGCTGCGAGCGCCATGTGCTCGCCGACTGGCACGACCGTGCGCTATGGCTGGCTTACGACGGCGAAGGATTCGCCGCCCAAAGCAGCTGAACGTTGCCGCGCAGCCTTCAGCTGCGCAAGCCCATCATTCCGGCCATGAAGAACAGGAGAAATCCACTCCAGAACAGGGCAAGGGCGTATCTTTTGCGTGCGAACAGCCCATATCCCATCAGGCCCGCCGAAACGATCACGTAGAACAAAACGGCCAGACGGGACGCCCCGACCCATATGCCAAGCGTCACCGGCAACAATAGTTCCTCGGCAGCGGAGCTGGCAGAGGGAGATTGGGCGAGGTGCCACAGAAAAATGACGCTCACGATGAGCAACCAGCCGCCGAACAGGGTACGGTAGTATCTGCCTCTTGTCATACGCATGATTTGAAATCTCCTTTGTTGCGCGGCCGCACTTCTATCTGTGCATAAAAGCCGTATTCCCGGCGTCTGGCCGGGTATCCGAGGGATGTGTTCCGCACGACGGCGGGGGATTTCTCTGGGGGAGGCTGGGTTTGCCGAGATATTGTAGGTTCAATTCCGCATCGAAGCCGAAAAAGTCAGGGGCGCAGACCGACCTGTAGGTGCGGGCAACGGAGCGCGTCTCATCATGTATATATAAAAATATAAAACTCATTTTTTCAGCCAGGAACCGATGCGGTTGGCAAATGATAGATAAATTACGACGGGAAAGAAAGCACCGCGAGCCAAAAGCGGGAAATCTGTATGCGCATGTCTACACTTCCTGCGTTACGATGCGCCTCCATGCCTGAAAACCCGCCACCCGCTTCTGGAGATTCCTCATGGCCGCGGCCAACCTGCTCGCCCTGATCGACGAGATCGCCAGCCTTCTCGATGATGTGGCCACGATGACCAAAACCGCCACTCAGAAAACCGCTGGCGTGCTGGGCGACGACTTGGCCCTGAACGCACAACAGGTCGCCGGGGTGCGGGCGGATCGGGAGTTGCCGGTGGTCTGGGCCGTCGCCAAGGGGTCGCTCGTCAACAAGGCAATCCTCGTGCCGGTGGCGCTCCTCATCAGTGCCTTCCTGCCGTGGGCCATCGTTCCGATGCTGATGATCGGCGGGCTTTATCTCTGTTTCGAGGGCGCGGAAAAGCTCGCCCACACATGGCTCCACAGCACAGCGGACGACACGCCGCACCATGACGCCCCGCAAGAATTCTCCGACCCGGGCATCGATCTCGTGGCGCTGGAAAAAGAAAAGATCAAGGGCGCGATCCGCACCGATTTCGTGCTGTCCATCGAAATCATCGTCATCGCGTTAGGCATTCTGGCCGATCAACCCATGATCGTTCAGGTGGCGGCGTTGATCGGTCTGGCGCTGCTGATTACCACCGGGGTCTATGGCGTGGTGGCCGCCATCGTCAAACTGGACGACCTCGGCCTCTATCTGTACGGCAAAGCCAGCCCCCTCGCCCGCGCCGTGGGCAAACTCCTGCTGCTGGCCGCGCCCCGGCTCATGCAGTTGCTCACCATCGCGGGCACCGTCGCCATGTTTCTGGTTGGCGGCGGCATCCTCGTGGAACACATCCCAACCATCCACCACGAGGCCGAACATCTCGCCGCCGCCGCAGGATCGACGGGATTTCTGGTGTCGAAGGCGATCTTCGTACTCGCTGGACTCGTAGCGGGCGCGCTGGTGCTCGGCGCGGCGCAGCTCGGACGATGGACGCTGGGCGCGGCGCAGCGCCTGCGCTTACCGCAATAGCGAAACGGGGAGGAAGCGCGAGCGGCCCCCTCCCCGTTTTTCATGCCGCCGACGTGATGGAGACTGCGGACATTATGGACTGCGCGACGCTATGAACTGCGCAGCCGCCGCCATTCCTTGAGCTTTTTCTGCAAAGCTTCCACTTCTTCGCGGTGCGCCCGCCCGCCGCGGCAAGCGGGCGCTTTGTCGAGAATCGGCTCCTTGCCGGAGAGCGCCTTGTCAGATTCCTTGATGAAATGCGCCATCACGTCGGGGCGCCGCACCCATTCCGCCAGGGCGTCGCAAAGCGGCTGATCGTCCGTCGCGAAGGAATTCTCCAGCGCATCCATATCTTCGTTGAAGCCCCAGAGCAGCAAATCCTTGAAATGCAGCAAAGCGGAAATGTGCGTTTCCTTCGCCCAGGTATCAAGCAGCGGTTTCAGGTCGAAATTGCCGTGCGCAAGCATGATGACAATGTCGACGATGTTCTCGATATACGGCGCATTGGGGGCCAGTTCGCTGTCGTGGTATTGCGTCAGGCAATAGAGGAAAAATTCTCGCGCCCAAGTATCGAGCAGGGCGCGTTCTTCGGCGGTCCACTCACCGCGGGCGAAGGTCAGGTGATCCAGCGCAACCTCGGTCCAGAAATGATCGAACTGGAAACGGCTGACGAGTTCGAGATAACGGGGCAGGAAATGCTTGATTTCCACGACCGGGGTTTTTTCTGCATGGGCGGCAAAATGGTAACGCCACAGCAATTCGTCGGGGATTTCCCGCACCGCCATGGCTTTGAGGCGGGCCTGACTCTCTCCGAGCCGACACATCGGGCATTGGCAACCGAGGCTTTCGGGGGCGGGATACGCGGCGAAGGTTTTGTACGCGGCCTCCAAGAGATCATCCAGCATGGCGCGACCTCCGTTCTCTCTGTGAAAGACTGTAAAAGATAAATGATAGTGTAGTCGAATAATTCACACTTTGATTTGTTTTCTGCAAATTTTCCCTCGCGGTGTCACCCAAATTGGGTCACTACGGAAAAATGACCAACGTATTTTTCGTTCAGGCGCGCAAGCCGCGCATCAGGTCGGCCTGCAAATCTTCCACCGCTTCCAGCCCGACCGCGAGCCGCAGCAAACCGTCGCCGATTCCCGCCGCCGCGCGCGCCTCGGGCGTGATGCGCCCGTGCGTGGTGGATGCCGGATGGGTGATCGTGGTCTTGGTGTCGCCAAGGTTGCCGGTAATCGAAATGATGCGAGTAGCATCGATCACGCGCCACGCCGCCTCGCGCGCGCCCTCGACCTCGAAGCTCACCACCGCGCCGCCGCGCCGCTGCTGGCGCATGGCGAGCTCATGCTGTGGATGCGACGGCAGGCCGGGATAAAAAACGCGCTTCACATTCGGCTGCGCTTCGAGCCAGCGGGCGAGTTTCAGCGCGGATGCCGACTGCGCCTCCAGCCGCAGGCGCAGGGTTTCCAAGCCTTTCAGAATCACCCAGGCGTTGAAGGGCGACAGGCTCGGCCCGGCATTGCGCAGGAAGCGGAACACCTCGCCGATGATCGCCTTCGGCCCCACCACCGCGCCGCCGAGCACCCTGCCCTGCCCGTCGAGGTATTTGGTGGCGGAGTGAATCACCACGTCCGCGCCGAGAGCAAGCGGACGTTGCAGTGCCGGGCTGCAAAAGCAGTTGTCGACAGCGAAAACGGCACCGGCCTCGTGCGCAATGGCCGCAACCGCGGCGATGTCGACGATTTCGGTGAGCGGGTTCGAGGGCGTCTCCACGAAAAAAAGCTTGGTGTTCGGACGCACGGCGGCGCGATAGGCGGCGAGGTCGCTAGCGGGCACGAAAGTGGTGTCGATGGCGAACTTGCTCAACTGGTTGGCGAAAAGCTGCACCGTAGAGCCGAACAGACCGTTGGAGGCGACGATGTGATCGCCCGCCTTCAAGAGCGCCACCGCGAGCGAGAGGATGGCCGCCATGCCGGAAGCGGTGGCAACGCAGTCCTCACCGCCTTCGAGCGCCGCCAGCCGCGTTTGCAGCGCGGTGACCGTCGGGTTGGTGAAGCGCGAATAGACGTTGCCTTCTTCCTTGTCGGCGAAGCGCGCCGCCGCCTGCGCGGCACTTTCGAAAACGAAGCTGGAAGTAAGGTACAGCGCCTCGGAATGTTCATTGAAGCGGCTGCGCTCGATGCCCGCGCGCACCGCCAGCGTATCTGGCGCGAGCGCCGACATGCCGCCGGGCGCTTCGCGGATGTCGTTCGTCATGATTTATTCGCCTTCGTCGAGCAGATTGAGATCGAGTTGACCGCCGCTGTCCCCGAATTCGCTGGCGCGTTCCTTGAGCGCGCCGCGCTGGTGTTCGACGCCGGAGAGGTATTCGGCGGTAATGTCGCCGGTGATGTAGTTGCCGTCGAAACAGGATGTCTCGAACAACTGGATGACCGGGTTGAGCAAACGCACCGCCGCCTTGAGGTCGTCCAGATCCTGGTACAACAGTCCATCCGCGCCGATCACGCGGCGGATTGCTTCCTCGTCGCGGTCGCCAGCGATGAGTTCAGCACGCGTCGGCATGTCGATGCCATAGACGTTGGCGTGACGCACGGGCGGCGCGGCAGAGGCCATATACACTTTGGCCGCGCCTGCTTCGCGCGCCATGGCGACGATCTCCTTGCTGGTGGTGCCGCGTACGATGGAATCGTCGACCAGCAGCACGCTTTTCCCGCGAAACTCCTGATGGATCGTGTTGAGCTTCTGGCGCACGGATTTCTTGCGCGTCGCCTGCCCCGGCATGATGAAGGTGCGGCCGATGTAGCGGTTCTTCACGAACCCCTCACGGTACGGCAGGCCAAGGCTCAAAGCCATCTCCAGCGCCGATGGGCGGCTGGAATCGGGAATCGGGATCACCACGTCGATGTTCACGTGCGGCATGGTGCGCTTCATCTTGGCGGCGAGAAACTCACCCATCTTCAAGCGCGCTTCGTAGACTGAAACGCCGTCCATGATGGAGTCGGGCCTCGCCAAATAGACGTACTCGAACATGCATGGCGCCTGTACCGTACGCTCGGCGCACTGACGACTGCTGAAATTGCCGTCCATGTCGATCAGCACCGCCTCGCCCGGCGCCACGTCGCGCAAGAGTGAAAAACCGAGCACATCGACGGCCACCGATTCGGAAGCCACCAGCCATTCGGTCGCACCGTTCGCCGCTTCGCGCTTGCCGATCACCAGCGGGCGAATGCCGTAAGGGTCGCGGAAAGCGAGCAGCCCGAACCCGGCGATCATCGCTACGGCCGCGTAAGCGCCCCGGCAACGCCGATGCACGCCCGCCACGGCCCGGAACACCGCCGCGCCGTCGAGCCGCAGGCCGCTGGAGGCCGCCTCCAGTTCGTGCGCCAGCACATTGAGCAGCACTTCGGAATCGGAATTGGTGTTGATGTGGCGGCGGTCGGCAAGGAACATCTCGCGCGTGAGCGCCGCCGAATTGGTCAGGTTGCCGTTATGCGCCAGCAGCAGACCGAACGGCGAATTGACATAGAACGGCTGTGCTTCGGCAACGTTGAAGGCCGACCCCGCCGTCGGGTAGCGCACATGACCGATACCCCATTCCCCAGCCAGATTGCGCATGTTGCGCGTGCGAAAAACATCCCGCACCAGCCCCGGCCCCTTGTGCATGAAGAAACGGTCGCCCTCGGCGGTAGCAATGCCCGCCGCGTCCTGTCCACGATGCTGCAAGACCAGCAATCCATCGTAGAGCAACTGATTGACCGGAGAGCTCGCTACGACCCCAAGAATCCCACACATGAAAGGCCCCGTCTATCTGAAACTGATTTTGTCCGCCACCACGTCCGGCAGCCACGGCTTGGCCCTGCTCACGACCGATTCCAGTGCCGGCGCGAACACCGCGTTTTCCCACCAGGGCTGTCTCGATACCTCCGGCACAAGACCGCCGAGCAACACTACGACACAGGCGATCGCCAAGCCACGCAAGACACCGAACAGCATGCCGAAAAATCTATCCGTCGCGCCGAGTCCAGCCGCGCGCAACAACTGGCGCAGCAGATAGCGCAGCACCGCCACCAGCAACAGGACGACGATCACCACCAAGGCATAGGCCGCCGCTGTGCGCCAGGTCGGATCGGCAATCGCGCCCGCGAGCATGTGTTCCGCGCTCCCGGCAAAACGCCATGCCGCCAGAATCGCCAGCCCCCACGCGGCCAGCGCGAGGAGTTCGCTCACCAGCCCGCGCCACAGTCCGACTGCCGCCGAAAGACCCAGGATGGCAAGGAACGCGTAATCGAATGCCGTCATCGCCGGGGCTCTAGCGCGACACGACCACGGCCTTGCGGCCCTTCGCCTTCAACCGCGCCACGGTGCGCGTACTCTCGCTTTTGGAAAGCGGCCCGATGCGCACCCGATTCACCTTGCCTGCCTGTTCAGCATAAGCGGCAAAACCCTGTTTCTTCAATTCGTTGACCAGCGCATCGGCACGCCCGGCATCGCTAAAAGCGCCGACCTGTACGTAAACACGACCCTTGCCGCCGTCAGCATTCGTCGCGGCCGGCCTGGAGGGCTCACCGCCGCTGCCAAGCAGGGCAAGCACGGGATCGACATCGGCGCCCGGTTTGGCGGCAGGCTTTGCCGCCGGCTTTTCATGCCCGGGCTCTCGGGCGGGTTTCGGCTTGGCGGACGGCGCCACAGGCTGCAGCGGCGGTTCGGATGGAACGGGTTGCGCCGCCGAAACGGCATTGGGTACGGCCGTGGTCGGAGCGGAGACAGTCGGAGCGGGGGCGCTCGGGGCGGGAGCGGGCGCGGTGGGGACGGGCGCATTCGCGTCGGTGTCCGGCTCGATGTCGAGCTTGCCGTCCTCCGTGCGCTCGTCGGCGGACGGCGGTGCATCGGCGCGCGGCGGAATGGAAACCTGCATGTCGGGCACGGCGGGCGGCGCTTCGCCTTCCATCGCCAGCGGCAACAGGATCGCCGCCAACAACGCCAAAACCACCGCCCCGACGAGGCGGCGGCGCGCCCGCTTCTTGACCTCCAGCTCATCGGCGTCGTTCGCCGGCAAATCGCTCACTTTGAAACCTCTCTCAGCACGTCGGCCACGGTCAGGAAGGAACCAAAGGTGACGATTCTATCATTGGGAGCGGCGCGCATTCGCGCCTCGACGAATGCCGCGGCGGGCGATGCGAAACGCCCGGCGATGGATGCTTCATCTGCGCCCGCCGCGCGCATCCGTTCGGCGAGCGCTGCGGCAGAAAGGCCACGCGGCCCCGGCAAGTCACAGGGCAGCCAGTGCCCGATGCCCCCTTTCAGCAACGCCACCACGCCTTCCACGTCCTTGTCCGCAAGCATGCCGAATACCGCCCAGGTTTCGGGATAAAACCCCATGTTGGAGAGGTTTTCCGCCAGCACACCCGCCGCCTGCGGATTGTGAGCCACATCGAGCACCACGGCCGGCTTGCCCGGCAGCACCTGAAAGCGCCCCGGCAGTTCGGCCAGCATCAGGCCCTGCCGAATCGCCTGCATCGACACTGGCAGCCGCGCGCGCAGGGTATCGAGCGCGGTCAGCGCGGCGGCGGCGTTGAGCAACTGGTTTGCACCGCGCAGCACCGGATAGGCAAGTCCGCCGCGCCGCGTCAGCGCGCCATGCGCGGGCGGCGCCTCGTATCGCCAATAGCCCCACTGCTGGCGATCGCCGCCGAAACCAAAATCGCGCCCGGAGAGCCATAGTTGCGCACCGATTTCCGTCGCGTACGCGACGAGGCTTGCCGGCGGTTGCGGATCGCCGCAGATCGCGGGCCGCCCGGCACGGAAGATGCCCGCTTTTTCGAAACCAATTTCCTCGCGGGTGCCGCCCAGATAGTCCATGTGATCCATCGCCACGCTGGAGACGATGGCACAATCTGGCTCGAAAACATTGACCGCATCCAGCCGCCCGCCGAGTCCGACTTCGAGAATGACCACGTCGGGCCGCGCGGCGCGGAACACCTGCCATGCCGCGAGCGTGCCGTGCTCGAAGTACGTCAGCGGAATGTCGCCCCGTGCGGCTTCGACGGCGGCAAAGCCCGCGAGGAGCGCTTCGTCTGTAGCCTCTGCGCCATCGACACGCACACGCTCATTGTAGGAGAGCAGATGCGGCGAGGTGTAGCAACCGACTTTGTAGCCCTCGGCGCGCAGGACGGCTTCGAGCATGGCGCAGGTCGACCCCTTGCCGTTGGTGCCGCCAACGGTGATGACGGTCATGTCGGGATCGGGATCGGGGCCGAGTGCGGCGCGCACGGCAGCCACCCGCTCCAGGCCGAGGCGGATGGCCGCGCCGGAACGCGCTTCGAGCAGGTCCAGCCAGCCGGTGAGCGTCGGAGACAAGACGCCCGCGTTTGAATCAGGCATGAACGGGCGGATGGCGAGTCAGGAGCGTAAACAGCTCGGCCAGTTGCTCGCGCAACTGACGGCGGTCGACGATCATGTCGATCGCTCCCTTGCCGAGCAGGAATTCGGCGCGCTGGAAGCCTTCCGGCAGTTTTTCGCGCACGGTCTGTTCGATCACCCGCGGCCCGGCGAAGCCAATCAGCGCGCCGGGTTCGGCGATCACCACATCGCCCATGAAAGCGAAGCTGGCCGATACCCCGCCCATCGTCGGGTCGGTGAGCAAGGTGATGAATGGCAGGTTTTGCTGCGCGAGCAGTGTGATCGCCGCCGTGGTCTTGGCCATCTGCATGAGTGAGAACAAGCCTTCCTGCATGCGCGCGCCGCCCGAAGCGGTGATGCACAGAAACGGCAGGCGCTGCTCGATCGCCACCCCGACGCCGCGCACGAAACGTTCGCCCACCACCGAACCCATCGAACCGCCGAGGAAATCGAACTCGAAACTGGCGACCACCAACGGTGTCCCGAGCACCATGCCCTGCATCACCAGCAAGGCATCGGCCTCGCCGGTTTCCTTCTCGGCGGCAGCGAGGCGCTCGGTATATTTGCGCGAATCCTTGAATTTGAGCGCATCGACCGGCACGACTTCCGCGCCGATTTCAGAACGGCCTTCGGTGTCGAGCAGCAGATCGAGGCGCTTGCGCGCGTCGACGCGCAGATGATGGCCGCATTTCGGGCACACATGCAGATTGCCTTCGAGATCGGAGCGATACAGCACCGCCTCGCACGCCGGGCATTTGTTCCACAACCCTTCCGGGATCGAGTTGTTGCGCGCGCCGCCTTCGTTGCGCTTGATGCGGGGGGGCAACAGTTTTTCCAACCAGTTCATGGATTCAGGTTCCGGCTGATTCGTCGAGCGCGGCACGAATGCCACGCACGAAAGTCTCGACTCTGGCGAGCGTCTGCGGGCGCGAACTCGCCTCGATCTCCTCGATGATACGGCTGCCGATCACCACGGCGTCGGTCACCGCACCGATGCGTTTCGCGCTCTCGGCATCGCGGATGCCGAAGCCCACGCCCACCGGCATGCCGACAGCGGCGCGAATCTTCGGAATGCGTTGCGCAACCTCGTCGAAATCGAGACTGCCCGCCCCCGTCACGCCCTTGAGCGACACATAGTAAATATAGCCGCTCCCCGCCTCCGCGACCTCGCGGAAACGTCGCTCGGAGGACGTCGGCGCGAGCAGGAAAATCTGGTCGATGCCCGCGCTACGCGCCAGCGCGGTGAATTCGCTGCATTCCTCCGGCGGATAATCGACCACCAGCACGCCATCGACGCCCGCCTCGGCTGCGGCGGCCACGAACAATTCTTGACTCATCGCCTCGATGGGATTGGCGTAGCCCATCAGCACGACCGGGATCGTGTCGTCCTCGGCGCGGAATTGGCGCACGATGTCGATGACCCGCCGCAGGCTCATCCCCCCGGCGAGCGCCCGTTCCGAAGCGCGCTGGATCGTCGGCCCATCGGCCATCGGGTCGGAGAACGGCACGCCGAGTTCGATGATGTCCGCACCGCCCGCGACCAGCGCGCGCATCAGCGGCAAGGTGAGCGCGCCGTCCGGATATCCGGCGGTGATGAAAGGAATCAGCGCCTTGCGGCCGGTGGCCTGCAAACCCTGAAAAGTGGATTGGATTCTGGACATAAAAGCCCCGTTTCGACCGCCTACAGGCGGATGCCCGAACGCTCGGCCACGGTGTGCATATCCTTGTCGCCGCGCCCGGAAAGATTGACCAGCAGCAGTTTGTCGCGTCCGAGCGTCGGCGCGATCTTCATCGCCTGCGCCACCGCGTGCGAGGATTCCAGCGCCGCGATGATGCCCTCGTAGCGGCATAGGGCGTGAAAGGCTTCGAGCGCCTCGGCATCAGTTACCGCCACGTATTCGGCGCGGCCGCTGTCTTTCAGCCACGCGTGCTCCGGCCCCACGCCAGGGTAGTCCAAGCCAGCGGAAATCGAATGCGTGTCGATGATCTGGCCGTTTTCGTCCTGCATCAGATAGGTGCGGTTGCCGTGCAGCACGCCCACCGGCGAGTTGGCGGTGAGCGGCGCGGCGTGCCGCCCGGTGGCGATGCCCTCGCCCGCCGCTTCGACGCCGATCAGCCGCACGCCCCGGTGCGGAATGTAGGGGTGGAAGATGCCCATCGCGTTGGAACCGCCGCCAACACAGGCGATCACCACGTCCGGCTGGCGTCCGAAGGCTTCCGGCATCTGTTCGAGACATTCCTTGCCGATTACCGTCTGGAAGTCGCGCACCATCGCCGGGTACGGGTGCGGCCCGGCCACGGTGCCGATGATATAGAACGTATCGGAGACGTTCGTCACCCAATCGCGCATCGCTTCGTTGAGCGCATCCTTGAGCGTTTTCGAGCCGGATTCCACCGGCACCACGGTCGCCCCCAGGAGCTTCATCCGATAGACGTTGGCAGCTTGCCGCTTCACGTCCTCGGACCCCATGTAGACGACGCACTCGAAACCGTAGCGCGCCGCAACGGTGGCCGTGGCCACGCCATGCTGGCCCGCGCCGGTTTCCGCGATCACGCGCGGCTTGCCCATGCGCCGGGCGAGCAGAGCCTGCCCGATGCAGTTGTTGACCTTGTGTGCGCCGGTGTGATTGAGATCTTCACGTTTCAGGAGAATGCGCGCCCCACCCAGTTTGTCCGAGAGGCGGCTTGCGTGATAGACCGGGCTGGGACGGCCGACATAATGTTTGAGCTCATACTCGAATTCGGCAACGAAATGCGGATCTTCGCGGCACGCCTCGTAGGCCAGACGCAACTCTTCCAGCGCCGGCATCAGCGTTTCGGCCACGAATACACCGCCGTAGGGACCGAAATGCCCGCGTGCGTCGGGAAGCGAATAGTCGTGCATGTCAGCCATCGGCATCTCGAACCTGTTCGATGAAAGCGGCCATCTTCGCCGCGTCCTTGATTCCTTTTGCGCTCTCCACCCCACTCGACACATCGACCGCCCAAGGCCGCACACGGCGGACAGCTTCGCCCACGTTGGCAACGCCAAGCCCGCCCGAAAGCAGCAGCGGCCGCTCGAATCGCTCCGGCAGCAGCCCCCAGTCGAACGTTCGGCCCGCGCCACCATAGCCCTCGGAAAACGCATCGACCAGCAGACCACGTGCACCGGGGTGAGAGGCGGAGGATTCTAGCAGATCGACCCCCGAACGCATCCGTATCGCTTTGATCCACGGCAAGGCGTGCAGGCCCGCTCCGCCCTGCGCGGCAAGGGCGGCGCATTGGGCGTCGCGCTCGTCACCATGAAACTGAAGGCATTGCAGGGGCACGAGGCGCAAGGCTTCGGCCACGAAGGCGGGTTCGGGATTGACGAACAAGCCCACTGCGGTCACGAACGGCGGCAACAGCGCCGCGAGTTCGGCGGCGCGTTCAAAGGAGACATGGCGCGGGCTGGCAGGATAAAAGACGAATCCGATCGCATCCGCACCCGCTGCCACCGCCGCGGTGACATCCTCGGGTCGGGTCAAACCGCAAATCTTGATTCGGGTTCGGATCATTCAGAAAAGCGCCAAAGTCGGACGGGCGATGATACGCCCGCCGTCGGGCAGCGGCCAGCAGGGAGGATATGAAACGCCACACAAATACAGCCCCGCGGGCGAAAATGTCGGTGCGGCGCGCGTGCGGTCGCGGCTCGCCAGCAATTCCCCGATCCATCCCGGCTCCTGCGCGCCTTTGCCGACGCAGACGAGCGCGCCGACGAGATTGCGCACCATGTGATGCAAAAAACCATTGGCGCGAAAATCGAGCACGATCATGTCGCCCCTGCGCTGAACGGCGGCTTCCGAAACGACGCGCAGCGGCGTTTTCGCCTGACAGGCGGCGGCGCGGAAAGCGGAAAAATCGTGCTCGCCCACAAACAAACCGGCGGCCTGCCGCATCTTTGCCTCATCGAGGCGCAGATGAAACCAGCCAACCCGCCCGGACAGCACCGCTGGCCGCACCGGCGCGTTGAACAGCAGATAGCGGTAGGCGCGCTCAACGGCCTGGAAACGGGCATGAAAACGCTCGTCGACCTCGACAGCCCAGCGGATTGCCACCCTGGACGGCAAATGCGCGTTGGTTCCACGGACCCACGCGGTTTCGGGGCGCTTTACCCCGGTATCGAAATGCGCCACCTGCGCCGTGGCATGGACGCCGGTATCGGTACGCCCCGCCACCGTCACCCGGACCGGCTCGCCCGCGACACACGCCAGCGCCGCTTCGACGGTATCCTGCACCGTGCGTCCGTGCGGTTGGCTCTGCCAGCCCGCGAAGGCATCGCCCGCGTATTCGATGCCGAGCGCGATCCTCACCGCGCCCTCCACACCACGACGAACACGGCGATGCCCGCCGCCAGCGCCAGCACATCCCACCAGCCCGGACGTTCGCGCCTCAGGCATACCGCATCGCCCTCGCCATCCTCATCATCCGTCAGCCAGCAGCGCCAGTCCCGCCCGCTGGCGCGCGCCTCATCGACGTAGCGCAGCACGAGCAGCAGGCGCAAGGCCACGCGTTCGGCAGAAACGCCCACGACGGCAAGCGGACGCGCCAGTGCGTACAAGCCGCCCACCAGCCGGTCCGCCGACATGCGCGCGAGCAGGATCGCCACCCAGCACACCACTGCGAGCAGGCGCCCACCGTGGACGAGCGCGTACAACACCCCTTCCCGGCTCGGACTCAGGCGCGGCCAGTCGATGAAAATTGCCTCACCCGGCGTAGACCACGCGAACAGCACCAGAATCGCCAACAGCAAAATGCGCACCCTTTTCACCAGGCGCAGGCAATGCGCACGGGCGAATACGAGCGCCAGCGCAAGGCTCGCACTCACGGCGAGCGCAAGAGGTATCCCCTCGACCATCTGCACGAGGAGCACCGCCAACACCCACAGAAGAAGAATCGAACCAGCATGCATAAAAAGAAATACCGCCGCGGGACGATGTCCGGCGGCGGCAATCCGAGTCAGGCGATCAACTCAACTTATCGATCAAGCTTTGGGCAGTCGACTTCTGCGCGGCATTGCCCTCGGCCACGACCTCGCGCAGCAGTTCCAGCGCGCCCTCGGTGTCACCCATGTCCTCGTAGGCGCGCGCCAGTTCGAGCTTGGTGTCGATTTCGCCCGCTTCGCCTGCTTCGTCGGCGGACGAAACCGCGCCGTTGAGAACAGGCGCCGTGGCAACCGCCGCACCACCGCCTGCATCGAGATCGAGGTCGAAATCGAGCGCGCGCGGGTCGAAGCTGGTCTTTTCGAGATCCAGCGTCGTATCGTCGCTATGCTCGTTGCCCCCCTCGACGGACGGCAGTACGACCGTCGCGGTCGCATCCAGCCCTCTGCCATTGGGCTTGGCCGTGCCGCTCAAGCCGAGTTCGGGCAAATCGAATTCGAGCGGCGCGGCAAGATCGCTTCCCTTCGCCGCAGCGAATTGCGCCCCGCCTGCCTTGCTGGCGGGGGCGCGCGTCGCGCTGCCCGCGGGACGGGTACCTGGGGACGCGGACGCCGCCAGATCGAGATCGAAATCTATCGAACTACCCGCTACCGCATCAGCCACCGTCTTGTTCGAGCCCAGATTGAAATCGACTCTGCCCGCATCACTGCCCGCCGCGCCGCTGCCCGATTTCGCCCTGGCGGGTGCGGCGGATTCAGTCACGCCGCCACCAATGATCCGCGTGGCCAGCAAATCATCCACCTTGCCGCGCACCGCGACGGTGTCCTTCAGTTGCCCCGCGGCGGGCAGACCGGAGGCGGCAACCGGCGCCGTCCCGAAATCCAGATCCGACAAAGTCGGGCCGGACGCCGCAGAACCTTCCGCCGCACCCAAATCCAGCCGGGCGAGATCGTCGGGCCGCAACGTCGTTCCTTCCTCGTTCGCGCCCGGCGCATTGCCGGAATAAAGCGGATTGGCCGGGTCGAGCTTGCGGCCCATCTGCACCGCCTTGTCCCAATCCCTGCCCTGCCCCTGCGTACGCTCGAACAGCTCGGTGGCCGTGGTTTCGAATTGCGCCAGATCTTGCCGTTGCGCGTAGATTTCCAGCAGCTTGACGTAGATCGCGCCACGCTTGGGGTCGGCTTTGAGCGCGTCGTTGAGGATTTCCTCGGCCTGGGTGTCGCGTCCGTAGGCCATGTAGACATCGGCCTCGGCCACCGGATCGACGCCTTCGTTGGTGTCGATCGACAGCCCGGTTTGGCTGAAATCGGTGTGAATGACGCTGCTGGCGCTGGTATCCACGCTCTGGCCACCGTTGTCTCCGAAGATCGAAGTCGCTTCGCTCGGGAACATGCTGGTGTCTTGCGACATAGTATCCAGCCCGATATCGTCGGTGTGCTTGCTCCGGTAGGAACGGAACGCCAGGAATCCGCCCAGCAGGAGGATGATCAAGGCGCCCATGCCCAGGGTCGACGGATCGGTGAGCTTGGATAGCAGCGGATCTTCTTCGTCCTGCTCGTTCTCTATCACCGGCGGGGACGCAGGTTCGGAAGCCGGTGCAGGCTCAGCGGCCACCGGTTCAGGCACGGGTTCGGGAGCCGGCGCAGGTTCGGGAGTCGGCAGCGGTTCGGCAACGGTGCCTTCGGCAGGCGCAGGCACGGGTTCCTGAACCACCGGCGCAGGCGCAGGCACGGGAATGCCAGCAGGCTGCTCTCCGTTCAGCTTGGCCTGCAACTGCGAATTTTCTTTTTGCAGGAGATCTCTTTCCTGCTTGAGCCGATCCGCCTGCTCTTGCAGTACGTCGTTCATTGCCTTCTGGCTACTGGAGATGCCTTCGAGGTCTTTGAGCCTGCTCTGGGCTTCGTCCAGTTGGTGCTTGAACTTGATGAGTTCTTCCTGCGCCGACGGGCCGGTGACGACCTGCACCCGATCTTGGGTCTGTTCGGCGCGCGACGGCACGGTGTCGATCTGGCGGGAGCTCCCGGCGCCTTCATCCGCCCCCGTGCTCGCGGGAGATACCGCGACGGCCTGGGCCACTTGCTGACGCCACTCATTGAACAGCCGCGACTGCATACGCACTTCCCGGCGCGCTTCGCTGCTGTTGATGCTGCGCACTTCGTCAGCGGACGGCAGCTTGAGTACCGCGCCGGTTTTGATGCGATTGATGTTGTTGTCGATGAACGCGCCCGGGTTGGCCCGGTGCAGGGCGATCATCATCTGATCGAGCGTGACGTCGTTGTCTTTGTTGGCACTGGCGATCAGCCCCAGTTTGTCGCCACGCTTGATGGTGTATTCGCTCTCTTGCACACGTGGCGCGGGAGCGGGCTCAAACGACGGTGCGGACTCAAACGACGGTGTGGGCGCAGGAGCAGGCTCGAGTTCGCGCGGCTCGGGCATGGCGAGTTGCGGCTCCGGGGCCGGGGCCGGGGCCGGAACCGCTTCAGGCTCGGGAACGGGCAACGGCGGAATCGCGGATTCATCGGACTCGGCAATCCGTTGCGGTTCGGGTTCGGGTTCGGCAGCCGCTTGTTGTGCCGGAGCCGGGGTCGATTCGGGCATGGGAGCCCGTTCCGGTTCGGGCGGCGGTGCAAGCGCAACGGCCTGCGGGGCCGGTTCAGGTTCGACGACGGGCGGGGTCACGGCCGGCGCGACCGGCGTCGGCGCGCTGATGGTGAGATCGGCGGGATCGAGCAAGAGGTTATAGGTACGCGACAGACGTCCGTCGTCCCAGTTCAACTGGACGATCAGGCTGGCCACGGCTTCATTGACCGGGCCGCTGCTGGTGAGCTTGAGTACCGAGCGAGCACCCCGGTTTTCGATCGCCACCCGCACGCCGGGCACGAACTCGGCGTAAGGCACACTGACTTGCAGGAAAGTTTCCGGCGCCGCGATGCGCGCCGACAAGGACTGCAATTCCTGCGGGGTCGCCGTAATGGGAATTTCGGCATTCAACGGCTCGCCCAAGCGGCTCAGCACATTGACCGGCCCAAGCCCGGCTGCTTGCGCACCAAACGGCAACATCGCGATCGCCGCCGCGATCAGGGACGCCCTAATTGTCGGTTTCATAGCTATTCCTCAAACCACATTCCCCCTTACTGGCCAAGTAAAGGATCTATACATCATAGACTTGTGCTGACAATCTATCATCAACTCGAGATAATTGCAGCAACTGTTTCAGACTAAAAGGGATTGACGGTAAACCCGGCGTAAAAAACCGCCGGCCAATAGAACGACTTTCGGCTTTGGATCGATCGCATTTCATCCTCATTCGTCCCGGTTCATTATTCCAGCAAAATGCGCAGCATGCGCCGCAACGGTTCGGCTGCTCCCCACAGCAACTGGTCACCCACGGTAAAAGCGCCCAGGTATTCTGGTCCCATCGCCAGCTTATGCAAACGACCGACGGGCACGGACAACGTTCCCGTCACCGCCGCCGGGGTCAATTCGCGCTCGGTGATTTCGCGCTCGTTGGGCACGACTTTCACCCACTGGTTGGCCGAAGCAATGATTTCGCTCAATTCCTCTAACGGCACATTTTTCTTCAGCTTGATGGTCAAGCCCTGGGAGTGGCAGCGCATGGCCCCGATGCGCACGCACAGGCCGTCGATCGGGATGCTGCCCGCGCTGCGAAACGGCGGATTGCCAAGAATCTTGTTGCACTCCGCTCCCCCCTTCCATTCCTCCTTCGACTGGCCGTGTTCGACGGGCACATCGATCCACGGAATGAGGCTGCCCGCCAGCGCGGTATTGCGGAAATGGCGGGTCGGAAACGCCGGGGCGCGCATGGTTTCGGCCACTTTGCGATCGATGTCGAGAATGGCCGAGGCGGGATCGGCGAGCAGCCCGGCAACCGGCGCGTGCAGCGCGCCCATCTGCGCCAGCAGCTCACGCATGTTCTGCGCGCCCGCGCCGGAGGCGGCCTGATAGGTCATCGCGGAAATCCACTCGACAAGGCCGTCATGGAACAGGCCGCCGAGGCCCATCAGCATCAGCGATACCGTGCAATTGCCGCCGATCCAGTTCTTGCCGCCCCTGGCGAGCGCCTCCTCGATGACGTGGTGGTTGACCGGGTCGAGCACGATCACCGCATCATCGGCCATGCGCAAAGCAGAGGCGGCATCGATCCAGTGACCATTCCAGCCCGCCGCGCGCAGTCTGGAAAACACCGATTTGGTGTAGTCGCCGCCCTGGCAGGTCACGATGATCTCGCACGCCTTGAGCGCGTCGACGCTGCTCGCGTCCTGCAATGGCAGCGCGGCCTCCTTGCCACCGAACGCGGGCGCTTTGCCGCCAGCGTTGGAAGTCGAAAAATATACCGGCTCGATGAACGCGAAATCGCCCTCCTGCGCCATGCGCTGCATGAGCACGGAACCGACCATACCCCGCCAACCGACCAAACCAACTCGTTTCATGCCTTCTCCTCAAATCTTGCGGATTGTACACGGACAGTCACGGTAAATAGTACGAAATCACACGAACCCCGCCTTTTCCAAACCCGCGCGACCCAGATTATCCGCCGGATTGCGCCACTCTCCACATCAGTCGAGTTCGGCCCGCACCGCGTCACCCATTTGTTTCGTTCCCACACGGGTCATGCCCGGCTGGAAAATATCGCCGGTGCGCAATCCGCGTGCCAGCACCTTTTTGACCGCGTTCTCCACATTGCACGCTGCCTCTTCCAGATTGAACGAATAACGCAACATCATGGCGGCGGAAAGAATGGTCGCCAGCGGATTGGCCACGCCCTGTCCCGCGATGTCCGGGGCGGAGCCGTGCGAAGGCTCGTAGAGTCCCTTGTTGCCTTCGTTCAGCGAGGCCGAGGGCAACATGCCGATGGAGCCGGTGAGCATCGAGGCTTCGTCCGAGAGGATGTCTCCGAACATGTTGCCCGTCACCATCACATCGAACTGGCGCGGCGCACGCACCAGCTGCATGGCGGCGTTATCGACCAACATATGAGAGAGCGTCACATCGGGATATTCGGGCGCGAGCTCGTTCATGACGTCGCGCCACAGTTGCGTGGTTTCCAGCACGTTCATCTTGTCGACCGAGCAGACTTTACGATTGCGTTTGCGCGCCGCTTCGAAAGCGACCCGGCCAATCCGGCGGATTTCGGATTCCGTATAGTGCATGGTATTGAAACCGAAACGTTCACCATTTCGGTTTTCAATGCCACGCGGTTGACCGAAATAAATATCGCCGGTCAATTCGCGCACAATCAAAATATCCAATCCAGAAACGACTTCCGGTTTCAGCGTCGACGCATCCGCTAATTCGGGATAAAGCAGCGCCGGGCGCAAATTGGCGAAAAGCCCCAAATGTTTGCGAATACCGAGCAGCCCGCGTTCGGGCCGCTGCTCGCGCGCCAGACCATCCCACTGCGGCCCGCCCACCGCGCCGAGCAGCACGGCGTCGGCCTCGCCCGCGAGCTTGCGCGTGGCTTCCGGGTACGGGTCGCCCGTGGCATCCACCGCCGCGCCGCCCAAAAGCGCCACTTCCGTCTCGAAGCCGAGTTTCAATGCCTCCAGCACTCGCACGGCTTCCGTCGTGATTTCGGGGCCGATGCCGTCGCCGGGGAGAATGCAGATTTTCTTGCTCATTGACGATCCTTTCACGCCGCGAAAAACCACGGAAACTCCCGCTGCCGCCGCGCCTCGTATTCGCGGATTTCGTCCGCGTGGCGCAGCGTCAGACCGATGTCGTCCCAGCCGTTGAGAAGGCATTCCTTGCGGAACGGATCGACCTCGAAGCCGATGGCGAATCCATCGGGACGGGTGATTGTTTGCGCCGCCAGATCCACGCCAAGCGCGAAGCCCTGCGTGTATTCGACGAGTCCGAAGAGCGCGTTGATCGCTTCTTTCGGCAGTTTGATCGGCAGCAGGCCGTTCTTGAAGCTGTTGTTGAAAAAGATGTCCGCGAAGGATTCCGCGAGGATCACCTTGAAACCAAAATCGGCCAGCGCCCAGGGCGCGTGTTCACGGCTGGAACCGCAGCCGAAGTTGGCGCGGGTGAGCAGGATCGAGGCGCCCTGGTAGCGCGCCTGATTGAGCACGAAATGAGGGTTTTTCGGACGCGCCGAATGGTCCATGCCCGGCTCACCGTGGTCGAGGTAGCGCCATTCGTCGAAAGCGTTGGGGCCGAACCCCGAACGCTTGATCGACTTCAAAAACTGTTTGGGGATGATCGCGTCGGTATCGACGTTGTTGCGATCCAGCGGCACGACGAGCCCGGTGAATGTAGCGAACTTTTCCATGATCTTATTTCGCAACCCTCTCGATGGCTTTGCCGCCTGCCTCGATGTCCTTGCCGATGCCGTGCACGGTGTTGCAGGCCATCGTCAGTGCAAAAACGACCAGCAAACCGAAGTTCAACAAAACGCTGCGTTTCATGACGGATCCTCCCGAACGCTCAAAGAATGTCCCGCACGTCGACGAAATGCCCGGCAACGGCGGCGGCGGCGGCCATCGCCGGGCTGACGAGATGCGTGCGCCCCCCCGGCCCCTGACGGCCCTCGAAATTGCGGTTCGAGGTGGAGGCGCAACGCTCGCCCGGCGAGAGGCGATCCGCGTTCATCGCCAGACACATCGAACAACCCGGTTCGCGCCACTCGAAGCCGGCCGCGATGAAGATTTTATCCAACCCCTCAGCCTCGGCCTGACGCTTGACCGGGCCGGAACCGGGCACCACGAGCGCAAGTTTGACATGATCGGCCTTGCGTCGTCCTCTCAAAATCGCGGCGGCCTGACGCAAATCCTCGATGCGCGAATTGGTACAGGAGCCGATGAACACTTTGTCGATATTGATCGCGGTGATCGGCATGCCCGCGTGCAAGCCCATGTAAGCGAGCGCGCGCTCCATCCCTTCTCGCTTCGCCGCATCGGATTCCCGCTTCGGATCAGGCACCGTGGCGGTGACAGGCTGCACCATTTCCGGCGAAGTACCCCATGTGACCTGCGGCAGAATGCCCGCCGCGTTCAGATCGAGCACACAATCGAATGTCGCGCCCTCATCGGAATGCAACGTGCGCCAGTAGGCCACCGCCTTGTCCCACATCTCGCCCCTGGGCGCGAACGGGCGGTTCTTCAGATACTCGACGGTCACACCGTCGGCAGCGACCAGACCGAGCCGCGCCCCAGCTTCGATGGCCATGTTGCACAGGGTCATGCGCCCTTCCATCGTCAGGCCGCGAATCGCGGAACCGCCGAATTCCAGCGCGTAGCCGGTGCCGCCCGCCGTGCCGATGCGCGCGATGATCGCCAGCGCCACATCCTTGGCGGTGACACCCTTGCCCAAGCGCCCTTCGACGCGGATCAGCATCGTCTTCGATTTCTTCTGCATCAGGCACTGCGTCGCCAGCACATGCTCGACCTCGGAGGTGCCAATGCCGTGCGCCATCGCCGCAAACGCACCGTGAGTGGAGGTATGCGAGTCGCCACACACGACCGTCATCCCCGGCAGCACCGCGCCGTTTTCCGGGCCAATCACATGCACGATGCCCTGCCGCGCATCCCTGAACGGAAAGTAGGCGAGTGCGCCGCTCGCACGGACGTTGGCGTCCAGTGTTTCGACCTGTTGGCGCGAAACGGGGTCTTTGATGCCCTCGTCCCAGTGATCGGTCGGCGTGTTGTGGTCGGCGGTCGCCACGACGGAGGACACGCGCCAGAGCTTGCGTCCCGCGAGTTTCAAGCCCTCGAAGGCTTGCGGACTGGTGACTTCGTGAATCAAGTGGCGGTCGATGTAGATGAGCGCGGTGCCGTCCGGTTCTTCACGCACGACATGGCTCGACCAGAGTTTTTCGTAAAGCGTCCTGGCTTCCATTGAAGCAATTTTCCGGGAAAAAAGAGGATTGATTATATGTGGGGCATGCCGGTGCGCACATCGCCACATTGGGCGCGATGGCGCAAGGCATGGTCGATCAGCACCAGCGCCAGCATCGCCTCGGCCACCGGCACGGCGCGAATGCCAACGCAGGGATCGTGCCGCCCCTCAGTGGCCACCAGCGTGGCTTCGCCGCGCTTGTCGATGGAGCGGCGCGGCAAACGGATGCTCGAAGTCGGCTTTACCGCGAGGCTCACCACGATCTCCTGCCCCGACGAGACACCGCCGAGCACGCCGCCCGCATTGTTGGAGAGAAAACCCGTCGGCGTCAGTTCGTCGCCATGCTCGGAGCCACGCTGCGTCACCGCCGCGAAGCCCGCGCCAATCTCCACGCCCTTGACCGCGTTGATGCCCATCATCGCATGGGCGATGTCGGCGTCCAGCCGCTCGAACACCGGCTCGCCCCACCCCGGCGGCGCACCGCCGACGACGACATTGACCCGCGCCCCCACCGAATCGCCCGCGCGCCGCAGCGCGTCCAGATAAGTTTCCAGCCGAGAGACGATTGCAGCGTTGGGGGCAAAAAACGGATTGCCCGCCACCTCGTCCCACGCCGAGAACGGAATCACCACCTCTCCCAGTTGCGCGAGGTAGCCGCGCACCGTGACGCCGAACGCTTCCGCCAGCCATTTGCGCGCAATCGCGCCCGCCGCCACCCGCGCCGCCGTCTCGCGCGCCGAAGCGCGTCCGCCGCCGCGGTAGTCGCGGATGCCGTACTTCTGCCACCAACTATAGTCGGCGTGACCTGGACGGAACGTGCCAGCGATGGCCGCGTAATCTGCGGAGCGTTGATCCTGATTGCGGATCAGGAGCGCGATGGGCGCGCCAGTCGTGCAGCCCTCGAAAACGCCAGAGAGAATTTCCACCGCATCCGGCTCGCGCCGCTGCGTGACGTGGCGCGAGCTGCCCGGCCTCCTGCGGTCGAGATCGGTCTGGATATCAGCTTCGGAGAGCGCCAGTCCAGGCGGACAGCCATCGACCACGCAGCCGATGGCCGGGCCGTGGGATTCACCGAAGGTCGTGACGCGAAACAGCGTGCCAAAAATGTTGCCTGACATGTGGGGGCGGGCGGCGTATTCCGAAGGAGGCCGCGAGTCTAGCACCCGCGCACATGAATGACAGTAATTTCCGTAATTATCGTACGTAGTTTCCGAATAACTCCGGAGATAAATATTTATAAGTATATGTATAGATGGTGCATTGTAAATGCAAATACAATTGTCGGCTTTTTTTACAAAATTTATCTCATAATAAAAATTATTTTTTAAAATCAGCATGTTGAAATTTAGGCACATTAAATGCTTATCACGCAAACCGAAACCACATCAACACATCTCCCAGAGGGTCCAATCGTGAACATTTTCAAAACCACCAAACTCGCCACCGCCATTGCGCTGCTGGGCACCGTCTCGCTCAACGCCTGGGCAGTCACATCGGTCCAGCCGACGACCGACACGGTATGCGGAGCATACTGCAACCTGAATCCCAACGACTACATCGTCGGCGCATCGATCTACATCCTGGACCCGACCCAGCCCCTCGTGATCCAGCAGGTCGCCGGCTACCATGCCGATTCGATCAAAGCCTACATCTACTTCGGCGACGCCAACGGCAACATCCTGAGCGGCGGCACGCAAATCCTCAACGACTACACCTTGAACCAGAAATTTACGATCAACCCCAGCACCTTTGCTGGCGCGACGAACGTTTATTTCAAGCTCGTCAACACATCGCAAAATCAAACGTTCTGGAGCGATGCCCGACTCAGCGGCGACTCACAAAGCCATGCCGCGGTGAATTTTGACCTCCTGAACAATTCCACTCCAGGAGCCTACATCGGGATGGAAGATCGTTGGAACGCCGACTGGGACTTCAACGACTACGTTTTCACGCTCTCCAATGTGAGCCCGACGCTCGTTCCCGAACCCGAAACCTACGCCATGCTGCTGGCCGGTTTGGGCATCATCGGAGCCGTGGCGCGCCGTCGTCGCGCGCAGATTTAAAGCTGATCGCCACAAGTCACAAACGCAGTAATAAAAAGCCCCCGAAGTCATTCGGGGGCTTTTGTTTTGAGGCTATCACTTTATTATTTAAAAACAACGGCCAAAGTTTTGAAAATGATCGCCAGATCGTAGAAAAAATGATGTTTATCAACATAATCAGAATAATAACGTAATTTTTCCGGCAATATTTCCTGAATATAAGTTTTGTGCGGATCGTCCGATTGACCCAGGATTTCACTCTCCGCGCTGAAAACAATGGATGCAGGGTCTGTAATGCCCGGCCGAATAGACAACACCTTATCCCGAACGTCTGCTGGATAACAGGCCACATATTCCGGCACTTCAGGACGCGGCCCCACGAGGCTCATGTCCCCTGCCAGCACGTCGATCAATTGCGGCAATTCGTCCAGTTTGCACTGGCGCAGGAATCCACCCACCCGCGTAACCCGGGCATCTCCGTGCGCAGTAATGCGCAACCCTTCTTTCTCCGCACCGACCCACATCGTCCTGAATTTGTGGATTCTGAACAGCACCCCATACCGCCCCACCCGTTTCTGCCGGAAAAAAACCGGGCCGCGCGAATCGAGCTTTATCGCAATCGCAATCAGCAGAAAAACCGGCACCAACACGACCAGTCCAATCACGCTGGCGAGAACATCGAACGCCCGTTTAAGCATGCATGACGCCCACTAACTTGTCAGCACACTAGACTTCACCGACGAAATCACATGCTCCACGTCGGCATCAGTCATTCGTGTATAAATAGGCAGCGACACGCAGTGCTCGTAGACCGACTGGCTGACCGGAAACATCTCCGGTTTCAGATCATAGGCGCTTTTCCAGTAAGGATGCAGATGCAGCGGAATGTAATGGACGCTGCAACCGATACCCTGCCCGAACATACGCTCGATAAACGTATGCCGCCCCACCCCCGCATCGTCGCCAAGACGAATCATGTACAGATGCCAGGCATGGAGATCGCCCGCTCGCGGTTTCGGCGGCAGGACGATAGGCAACCCCGCGAACGCCTCATCGTAAAGCCTCGCGATGCGCTCCCGCTTTTGTTGAAAGCCTGCGACCTTCTTCAATTGATGAATGCCAATAGAGGCCGCGATGTCGGTCATGTTGTACTTGAAGCCCGGCGCGACGATCTCGTAATACCAGCTTGGCTTTTCCGCGGAAAACCTGTCGAACGCATCCCGGTCGATGCCGTGCAGACGCATGATCCTGGCTCTCCGGGCAATTTCCGGGCTGCGCGTCACCAACATTCCGCCTTCTCCGGTCGTCATAGTCTTGTTGGCGTAGAAACTGAATACGGTCACGTCGCTCTCCCATGTCCCGATCAGTTTTTGATGACAGGTCGCGGGGAAGGCATGCGCGGCGTCCTCCACCACCTTCAAGCCATACCGCTTCGCCAAGCCCAGCAACGCGGTCATATCAACAGCCAAGCCGCCGAAATGCACGGGGATGATGGCTTTGGTTCTGGGCGTAATCTTTTCTTCGATGGCTGCAATGTCGATACAGAGCGTCGACGCATCCACATCCACGAAAACCGGATTCGCCCCGAAATATCGAATGACTTCCGCGGTCGCCGTAAAAGTATGCGTCGTGGTGATGACCTCATCGCCCGCATCGATCCCGATCGCTTCCAGCCCAAGATGCAACCCCGCCGTGGCGGAATTGACCGCGACACACTCGATCCCTCCCCCAAGAAAGGCCGAAAAATCCGTTTCGAACCGTTTGGCCTGGGGACCTGTCGTCAACCACCCGGATCGCAGCGCGGAGACGACTTCGTTGATTTCTTCTTCACCGATATCGGGGCGTGCAAAGGGCAAAAAATTGGCATTCATGGCTTCGCGAGGTAGCACAGCAGATGTGTTCTCAATAGTGGACAAAAATCGAGCGCGGCATACAAAGCAGGATGAATACGAGCCACGCGGCGCGCGATGGGCGGCGCCAGTGTGATTCTTTTTGCGTGAACGATCCCATCCGGAAAAAGCTCCTTGATCCGCAGCATGGGAACAGCGCGCACGTCGGGATTATTCGGATTGTTGAAGGTGAAGTCGTACCAGAGCACGCCACCGCCCGACTTGACCAAGCGCCACATGGTTTTAGCGAGCCTTTCCTGTAACCCGTCATCGAGGATGGAACTGAAAACGACCGAGGCGTATACGATATCAAAAGAAGCATCGTCCAGCACCAGGGCGGAAGCATCGCCAGGATGGATTCGCACCGCTGTGGGCAAACGCTGTCGTGCAGCCTCGACACGTTCTGGGAGCAACTCGTTGCCGGCGATCCGCTCCGGATTCGCACCCAGCTGGATGAATTCGAGAATATTTCCACCCGTGCCACAACCGACTTCGAGAATGGAAAGGTCGGAAAAATCAGCAATCCGAACTTCTTTCAGCAAGGCAATCAACGAACGCTGCCATGCTTGACGCTGCAGGACGACGTCCGCATTGAACGCGGAATAAAGGCCGCTCAATCCTTTTCTGCGAGCGTAACGCTCAACAATGTTATCAAGTTCGTCGTTCACGGACTTCAGGGTTCATCACTTCCAGAAAGCGTTCCGCCAAGCGTTCATACGTGAAATTATTCATGATGAATTCTTTTCCACGTTTTCCCATTTCGGCACGTTCTGCCGGGGTGAGCTGCTGGAGCTGCCGGATGCCATCAGCGATGGCTTCGGGATCTTCCGCCTGAACGGCGGTCCCACAACCTGATTCAGTCACCCAATCGTTCGCGGCGTTACAGGCGAACAGCACGACCTTCCCGGACATCATGTAATCCGCCAGTTTGTTCGGAGAGATACCGAAGCGAAACAGCGCCTGATCCTGCAAACCAATATAGGCTACGTCGAACCAGCTCAACAACGCCGGAATCTGCGGCTTCGGGACGGGATCAAAAAAGTGAACGCTATCGAGCCTCAGCATCTCCGACTGCTGCAACAGATTTTCTTTTTCCAGTCCGTTGCCGACGAGGACAAACGCAACCCGCTCTCTTTCCAGCAATTTGGCAGCTTGCAATAAAACAGACAGCGCATTGGGCACGCCATGAGCGCCCGCGTATCCAACGACCAGTTTTCCCTCCGCCTTCAACTGCCCGATACATGTCGTGATTCCAGCATCGCCAAGCGGTTGCTGCTTGTCTTCTCGCCAATCCTCCATCACCACGCCATTCGGCACGGCGAAGAGCTTGCGTAAGTCCAGCCCATGTTCGGCGACATGCTGCTGCACATTTGGCAGGATGGACACCACCGCGTCAACATCGCGATACGCGTCGTCCTCGGCTTTCTGGCACAGCCGGATGAAAGGATGTTTGGGTGACATCCCTCCGAGCTCTATCGGTGACAACGGCCACAGATCATGAATCTCGTAAATCAACCGCGCGGATGTTTTTCTTGCGATATACCGCGCAACCCAGATGTCCATCGGATAGGTACTGGAAGCAATGACGGCGTCTGGCCTGAACGCTCTGACGAGACGGCCCGCATCCAAAAAAACGCGCGCCAGAAAGGCAAAGATATTCAGCACGCGCCCAAGTCCGTTACCCTGATAGACGGGGGTTGGATACCAAACATACTCGATGCCGTCGATATTCTCGGCCGTTCGTCTGCCAATGGGGCGACCATCGACTTCCGGTTGCCGCGCCCGCACATGAGAATACGCTGCTCCAAGTATCTGGACGCGATGGCCTTTCTTGATCCATTCCAAAGCCATGTGATACGGGCGAAACTCCATCCCGTAATCTGGCGAACCAACGTAATGGTCGATGTAAAGAATGTTCATCGGGTAACACCCACCCATCCTGTCGTGTGGGATGCGAACGACTTTAGGCCAATCGCCGTAATCGCGGAAATGGGTGACATGTAACCCGGTCAAGTACTTCAGATTTCAGATAGCCTGTACCAAGTATCAGTACAGGATGCCCGCCACTTAATTCTCAACCAGATGCTTGGCAATGATTTCCGCCGCCTGCCCCTTGCCATAGGGCGAAACGTCGCGTCCCGTGTTTCCGGTAGCCGCTTTCATAGTTGCCTGAATATCGCTTGCACCGGGCGGCGCAAGGTGGTTCCAGCCCGCTTCCACCAATTCCGTCCACTCCGTCTCGCCACGCAGGGTTACGCAAGGCACACGATAAAAAAAAGCTTCTTTCTGCACGCCGCCGGAATCCGTGGCGATGAGCGCGGCGTTTTTCTCCAGCATCACCATGCCCAGATAACCAACGGGGGCAATAGCCTTGATGTTGCCAGGCAGAGTCAGGCCAAACACGGACAACTGCGCCCGGGTGCGCGGATGCACGGGCAAGACGATAGGCAACCCATACGCATTGAAACCGTCCAGAATCGCGCGGAATCTTTTGGGGTCGTCGGTGTTTTCTGCGCGATGAACTGTCGCAAGGCAATACGCTTTTGGCGACACACCGATGTGACGCAAAACGTCACCGGAATGCTCGGCCTTTGTGCCGTAGAACAGTGCGGCATCGAACATCACATCGCCGGATAAGCATATCTTACTGGCGGCGATGCCTTCGTTTTTCAGATGCCTGATCGCAGTGTGCGTCGGCGCAAAGAGCCAATCCGCCGCATGGTCGGTAAGCACACGATTGATTTCCTCCGGCATCCGCCGATTGAACGAACGCAATCCGGCCTCGACATGCGCCACGGGAACGTGCAGTTTCACGGCAGCCAAAGCCCCGGCCAGCGTCGAATCTGTGTCGCCATAGACGAGCACCCCGTCGGGCTTCTCGCCAATTATCACCCGTTCAACCGCCTCGATCATTCGCCCCGTATTTTGCCCGTGCGAACCGCCGCCGATGCCAAGGTTATGCGCAGGCGGCCGCATTTCCAGTTCGTCGAAAAAGACATCGGACATATTGGCGTCAAAATGCTGCCCGGTGTGAACCACGACTTCTTCGATACCGTAGTTCGCACAAGCACGCGAAACGACGGCGGCTTTGATGAATTGCGGACGCGCGCCGATGACAGTGACGATTTTTTTCATTGGATGCTCGAACTCAATATCTGGTCATAGAACGCCACCAGCTTTTGTTCTTCGTTCTGCCAGTTGTAGCGCTCCACTACGGCCTTGCGTCCGTTTTTCCCCATCCGCCGGGCTTCATCAGGATGTGTCACCAAATAATCGATCGCCTCGGCAATTTTAGCGGGTTTGAGCGGATCGACCAATAAACCACACTGGTTGCTTTCGATGATCTCGCGCCAAAGGGGAAAATCGGAGGCGATCACAGGGACGCCCGCGCTCATGTATTCGAACATTTTGGTGGGCTGGGCATCGACATGATTGGGAAGCGGATGGAAAGTCACCAATCCAGCCAGCGATCTGGAAAGCACTTCACGCACGTCATCACGATCGACAAATCCTAGTTCGTTGACTCGCCCCCACCCCGGCATGGCCTTCACAAACGTTTCAACCAGCGGCTCATCGAACCTTCCACAGAGATTGACGCGCACACCCGTCTCGACCAGGCTCAACGCAGCAGAAACCTCACAGATGCCGCGTATGCTGGAAATACCACCGACATAGCTGACCTCAGGACATTTTTCGTCGCCCGCTGAATCGGAAACCAGTTCATCCAGCTTGGGATAATTGTTGATGTCGATCGAACGTGGGTTGATGCGCAAGAACTTGTCACCAATGTAGGGCGTGGCGGCAATGATGCCATCAAACATTCTACAAGCCCACGATTCATAAAACGAAAATCCATTAGAAAGTAACCAAAGAAGCGGCTTGTTCAGATACGGTTTACTCAGCAGTTGCTTGGGCACATCTTCATGAGAATCAAAGATGACGTATTTCCCGGCTTTTTTGAGCTTTAGTCCAATAGGAATGAGTTCAGGGTCATGCAAGTGATACAGATCAGCGTTCATTTCCAACGCCTTGGAAAAAACACGCTTGGGTGCGTTTAGAACCCGATCCGAACGCCCTTTCGATGCACCGACATCGAAAATGAACACTCCATTGCGGCATTCATCACCCTTTCCATCTGCCACTACTAGAGACACGTTCCAATCTCTCGCCGCCAAAGACGAGCACATCTTGACGAAGATTCTTGTGTCGTTGCGAGGATGGACAGAAGTTAAATGGGCAATGTTATATAGCATGGAATAGTCGTATAATGGGAGGATAATATTACGAATAAATTTTGATCTGTTTTCCCGTCAATCTAACTAAAACCTCTTGGGTTCGTTTTAAGAGTCGATAACGACGACCCCAATTTTTGAAATCGCTACTCAAATGTATCGGGACTTGCATTAACTCGTCAAGCTGGCTGCGAGAAATGCGTAATTTTTTGCAAAAAAAAGAGATATCGATTTCGAGTTCATCGGGTGCGTAAAGCGGCTCATCCAATCTAGCAAGGGCTTCATCCCTTGTCATTTGCCCAGAAACGATGAGACTGGATAAATGTGGGCGTCGTTTGTCATAACCAAATTTTGTCGGTAAATAATAATTTTGGAATAACTTAGTAAACTGAGATTCTCCGTGCTTGCGCGCATATGGTTTGTAACCGACGGCTGCAGACAACTCTTTCAGTGCTACGTCCTTGTTATAGGGCATGAAATTGAGCGGCCTCACTGTTCGCATTTTTTTTACAAAGGGATACCATATATAATATTGTGAAAAACTGATAGTCTTATAATGCCTAAGTGGACGATCTCCGTATTTTTTGTGGATAGCTAACAGGTTGATTGCATCCATTGCACTACCATGCCATGCTTGCGGAAATATTCCTTCGGTCGCGATATTTCCACCTGAAAGTATATAACGGATGCCATGACTCGTTGCAAAGTGGTATAGGCTTGCAAAAAAAATATGATCTTGAGGAACATCTTGATTGGCAATACCGGAGCGGAGGTATGACAGTTGAAGGTCACGCATCTCCTCCCAATCGATAACACAAGTGTGAAGGTCAAAGTTGCAATGATTGACAATTGATTCGATATTAGCGACCGCAAGCTCACTATTCCAGCCAGCATCGACATGAACGACGAGTGGACGTAATCCCCACTCATGAACCTTGATGGCAAGATAAGAACTGTCAACACCACCGCTTAACCCAAGAATGCAGTCGTATTCACGACCGCTACCGATAACTTTGATGCGATTTACAATCGAAGTCCAAATATCTCTGCCCTCATCATTCGGAAACCAGTGATTCTTGATGGTATTATCAAATTCTATGCAATGATTACAGACACCATTCTCGTCAAACTGAATTAGAGGATCAGATGTATCCATTACACATCGAGTACATGTTCGAGTGTGTTTTGTAGTCATAGTTGAAGTATTATTCATAGTAAGTTATATGAACACCTCCCGTCTGTACGGCTTTGCGTGTCCCAGTCTAACCTTTCTGCGACCATACGCGTTGCCTGCGCAAGCTTTCAGTGATCGTCCTTTCAGCGAAAAGTTAATCCGATGATGTGCCGCGAGTCCTCAAGCCAGTCTCGCGCTCACATCCCCCTTCCAATCAAGGCGACCACCACATCGAGCGGTCGCCGCTGTCCAAAACTCTCATGAAAAGCAGGATAATTCCTTAAGAATTTCCTATCAATCATCAAAGATGACATCCTGGGGATAGTTAATAAGTACTGCTCGATGTTTGCCGTAGAAAACAAACATGCTCCCGGCAGCAACCGCCGAAACACAACCCTCTCGAATCGCTTGCATAAGATCTTCTACCTTTCCCGCACCACCGCATGCAACAACCGGCACTGAAACCTTCCGAGCAACGCTTTTAATCAGTGGTATGTCATAGCCAGTCATTGTACCGTCTCGGTCAACACTGTTGAGAAAAATTTCTCCAACCCCCGCTTTCACCAGATTATAGATGTGTTCGTCCAAATCGATCTTTGATTCCTGAGTTGCCGATTTGGTTACCACGCGATAACCGCCGAGGATGCCTTTTTTTACATCGATTCCACCGACAACAGCTTGACTCCCAAAAACATCTGCTGCGGCGCGAATAACATCAGTCGATTCTACTGCTGCGGAATTGATGACCACTTTCTCTATTCCGGAACGGATTAACCGGCGTACCTGATCAAGTGTCCTGACACCCCCACCGTACGCCATAGGCATAAAAGCCTCGCCTGACATTTCCTCAACCAATTCATAGTTTGGTCCCCGGCACTTACGCGATGCATCAATATCAAGCACGACGATTTCATCGACTTCTTTATCGCTGAAGATGCGCATTGCGTTAACGGGATCGCCAATGTATATAGGGTCCTTAAATTTCCTTGTTTTGACTAATCCGTTACCTCGTACCAAGAGGCAAGGGATAATACGCGCGCGATACATTCACTCACCCTTTGCAAAAGCAGCAAGAAGAAATTTACCAAACCTATGGCTCTTTTCAGGATGAAATTGCACACCCACAATATTCATTTTCGACACTGCCGCAGAAAACTCGATACCGTAATCACTAAATAAAAGTATATCACTCTCGTCGACTGGGTCCATATAATAACTGTGCACAAAATAAAATCGAGATTTAGGTTCAATATACTGAGTAATATAATGGTGTTTTGCAGATCGAACCTCATTCCAGCCCATACAAGGTATACGCAAACCTTGCATATCGGGGAAACGGCGAACTTTCATATTCAACCATCCTAATCCTGCCTCAGTACCTTCCTCGCTTCCTTTACCTAACATTTGTGCTCCAACACAAATCCCGAGTAATGGAACTCCTTGTTCAAGCACTTTGTGCTCGATAACAGGAACAAGACCACTATTTCGCAAATTTTTCACACAAGCGTCAAAAGAGCCATTGCCTGGCAGAATTATTCGGTCTGCACGGTCAATCTCATCAGGCAAATTTGTAATGATGCATGGCACATTTAACCGACGCAACATGTTAGCCACTGCTGCAATGTTGCCAATATCGTAGTCGATGATAGCAATCACCTTCTTTGCCCCAAGCAAAATCGATATGTCAATATTAGCATAACTATATAAAGTAAACTATAACCAAAGCTATAAGACTGTAATGCGATATCGTAAGACCGTGGAATAGTAAGACAAGCTAAGGTCATGGCAAATAAAGCAATTTGCCATATCAAGTCAATGTGTTGCATGCCAACAATGTAAACTATATAACTAAGCGGACTAGCAATGAATCTTAAAGCAAACAATGGCAATAGCCAAATCGCAATAGTACCAACATCCCGCCAATCTTCTCCTAAAATTAATATGAAAAATTCCTCACCAACAAAATACATCACCGTACAGAAAACCAAGGAACCTAGTGTCAAGACTTTGAGAGTTCTCAAATAATCAATACGGCATTCACCGCGTTCTTTGAAACTCGTTGCGGCCTGTCGCTTGAAAACATCAAGCACAGATTTGCCAAGCAATCCGAGAGGGGCACCCAACATCCGCATCGCCATTGCCAACAACCCAGAAATTTCAGTTCCGAAACGACCGGCAACAACAAGAACTGGTAATTGAGCTGCCGCTGTGTTAATAGTATCAGCAGGCAAAGACCACAAGGGAAAGCGGTAATGAGATCGCCAAAAACGAAAAATCGCGTTTGGGTCCAACATTCCGTAAAACGATCCGGGCGGCATCAAACGAATCGCTACGGTAAGTGCGACAATCTCACCAAAGAAAAACCCACTACCAAGTACTACGGCAGAACCATCAAAAAAACCAAAACCGATTTGGAAAAAGGTTATTGTTGAGGACTCGACGATTCGTATTGCCGAAAGCACCCTATAACGTCCTTCTGCAGCAGCCCACGACTGCCATGTCTGTGAAACAGCGACTACCAACGCAGTTGGAATTAATAAAACTATTAATATGGTAGGAACCTTAACGATAATATTCGGAACGGTCACCACGACAAGAACAAGGATAAATGCAGCAGAAACAGCGGCCATCATTGCCGTAACCAATGTTCCAATAAAAGCAGCCCGGCGGGGTTCGCAATCGGGCTCGATAGCAAGCGCTGTTTCAAATCTTCCTGTCAATACAATAGCAAGAAAAAGAACAAACCCCTGCCATGCCGCAAACACCCCAAACTCCGCTGGTGCATACTGGCGCGCAATGATCAATGAGCCGAGGATAGGCAATGTTTGTGCCAACGCCGTACCAGACAACACTAAAGCTACATTTTTCCAGAAAATACTCATCATAAATAGATTATAATTTCGAAATAGTTTCAAACATAATCATTACATCTCTCTGTGGAAACTTTTTTAATTCAATATTGTTTTGAACATGGGTACTAGGAAACCGTTCCCATATTCGCTTAAATGGTCGCTGTCGTAATAAATAGACCTACCATTTATGATCGCATGACAGATTTTTTCATTACAAAGATAAGGTACGGGATCAAGCACTCCGACCCCGCATAACCTATGAGCTTCGTCCTGTGCTTGTTTTACAATTCTATGCCTGTTTTCATATTCATTCCTTCCAATTGAAATATCTTCAAAAACCTCTCCAAAGAGAACGCGCCTTGCAGCATATTTGGGCACATTTACTTGCATTTCTGGAATTGGTCTTATCAGAAAGGTGGTGCGAATTTTCGCAAAATTACAAGCCATGTCTATCATGTTCGCAACGAATTTTTTCTGAAACTCCTTCGTTGTAAATTCAATTTCGGAATCGAAATATACCGTCGGTCGACCAAAATTTATTTCATTTGATACATTAGATCCAAAAATGTAATAACTTGTTCGATTGGCTATAAACACTGGCACAGACGAAGGTTCTGTCGATATTTCCCTTAAAACGGATTGATTGAATTCTGCACACTTCAAATTCGGCAACCCTTTCATTTTAACTCCGGTAACTGTGGGACAGGAAGTGTATGTAAAAGACACTACACCTGCACTGGGATCAGCAAGCGCCTTCTGGAGAGCGGACACCAATGACATTGCATGGCTATCGCCAACAATGATTGCCTTTATATTTTTACCCCCGTGTATGCAGCGTATAACCGCCTCTCCCTCAACTCCATGGCATTCTTTCTGGCGAGGGTTAACATTTTCCGCTTCAGACGCTTTATCTAATACTTCTGCGCCAAAACGACTTGGTATACCTTTTTTATGTCTGATTTCACGCGCGGGTACGGCAATACTCATCCCGGCAATCGCAAGAACCACGAACGCCGGGAGGGGCTTCAAACGTGACAGCCAGCGTCGTGTGTATTGTTCAACCAAAAGATAAGAAGCGCATCCCAGTCCTAGCGCGACGACCATGCCGATAATTAGAAATCTAGGATCGTCTCGCAAGGCAAAATAGCTAAGCAAAACAACCACAGGCCAGTGCCAAAGGTAAATGGAATAGGAAGCGTTGCCTATGACCTGGAATGCTTTCGGGCGCGTCCAAATCGAATCCTGTCGCGCCGCAAGGAGAATGCACATTCCCCCCAATACAGGCACCAAGGCACGCCAGCCAGGCCACGGAGTTTGCGCATCGAACCCCAATATCGCGGAGAAAATCAACAAAAACCCGCCTGCCTCGATGAATCGCCCTCTCGTCTCTCGTCTCTCGTCTCTCGTCTCTCTTCTCTCGTCCCCTCGCAGCGGGTTGCCGGGGTCGCCAAAAACACAATCGCGCCTGCCAGCAATTCCCACACACGGGTATGCAGCAGATAAAAGGCTGCCGTCGGGTATTTTTGCGTGACGAACACAGACATGATCAGTGAGACCAAGAACATGCCCACAATGACGAGTCGGATGGAGGACAGACCGAAGATCCGTCGTGCAAGCAACAATATCAACGGATAGAGAAGGTAAAATTGCCATTCCACGGACAACGACCATGTGTGCAGTAGCCATTTCTCGTGCGATGCGACGTCGAAATAACCAGCTTCTTTCCAAAAGGTGACGTTGGAGCGGAAAGTAAGGGCTGCTACGGAATGCTTCGCCAGCCTTCTGTAATCCTCCGGCAATACGAGGAACCAGCCCAGACATAATAACACGACGCATAAAAACAACAGAGCGGGAACGATCCGGCGTGCACGGCCATAGTAGAAATTCAGCAACCACCCTTTTCCATTTTCCATTCCTTGCAAAATGATTCGGGTCATCAAATACCCTGAAATCACGAAGAATACGTCGACGCCGACGAATCCGCCTTTGAAAAAGGGAATTTGAAAATGGTAGAGTATGACTGCGAGCACTGCGTAGGCTCGCAGGCCATTGACGTCTTTTCGGAATTCCAAACTATTTGGGCCTATGAGGTCAGGACTTCGACGATTTGCCCCTGCTCCCGCGCCGAGAGCCGCGCATGCATCGGCAGACTCATCACCTGCTTCGCGATGCCGCTCGCGACGGGGGTGCCCCCGAGTGAAATATCTTTGTATACCGGTTGTTCATTCAGCGGCACCGGATAATGCACGGCAGTGGGAATGCCCGCCGCTTTCAGCTTTTCCTGCACGGCGGGGCGGTCTTCGACGCAAACTGTGTACTGCGCGAAGACGCTGCTGCGGTCGGCGCGCTGCTGAACGCGGGTGATGCCCTTTTCGTCCATGAGGCGGTTGTAGCGTGCGCCGATGGCGATGCGTTGCTCGACTTCCCATGCGAATTGTTCGAGCTTCGCCAACACGATGGCACACTGGAGCGTGTCCATGCGGCCGCCAACGCCGATGCGGGTGTGAACGTAGCGTTTGCTTTGACCGTGAAGGCGAATTTCGCGGCACACTTGGGCAAACGCGTCGCTGCTGGTGAAGATGGCGCCGCCGTCGCCGTAGCAGCCGAGCGGTTTGCTGGGGAAGAAGCTGGTACAGCCGAGGGTGGAGAGGTTGCAGCTTTTGTGGCCTTTGTATTCCGCCCCGAAGCTCTGCGCGCCGTCCTCGAGGACCGGGAGGCCATGTTTGGCAGCGATGGCGTTGATTTCGTCCATGTCCGCAGGCTGACCATAGAGGCTGACCGGGATGATGGCGCGGGTGCGGGGTGTGATGGCGGCTTCGATCTGGCTCACATCGATGTTGCAGGTGTCCGGCTCGATGTCGACGAAAACCGGCGTGGCTCCCAGCAAGACGATGACTTCGGCGGTGGCGACGAAGGTGAAAGGCGTCGTGATGACTTCGTCACCGGGCTTCAGCCCTAAAGCGAGCAGCGAAATGAGCAGCGCTTCGGTGCCGGAAGCGACAGTGATGCAATGCCGCGCGCCGGTGTATTCAGCGAGCTTTTGCTCCAGCTCGGCGACTTCCGGGCCCATGATGTATTGGCCGTGCTCGAGCACTTGCCCGATGCGCGCGTCGATGGACGCCTTGAGTTCGCGGTACTGCGCTTTCAGGTCGATGAATTGCATATGTGTACTTTCAGGAGAGACAACGACATTCAGCCAGTGTGGTTTCGTAGTGTGTACCGCAGGCGGCGCAAGTTTGCTCGCCGGTGACCTCGGAGAGGCGCTCCCCACACTGGCACATCCAACCCGCTCGACGTGCGGGCACGCCCAGCATCATGGCGTAGGGGGGGACGTTGTCCACGACGACCGCACCTGCGCCGATGAAGGCGTATTCGCCGATGGTGTGGCCACAGACGACGGTGGCATTCGCGCCGATGGTCGCACCGCACTTTACGATCGTGCGCCGGTATTCGTGTTTGCGAGAAACGTGGCTGCGGGGATTCAGCACGTTTGTAAAAACCATACTCGGGCCACAGAAAACATCATTTTCCAGCGTAACCGCGTCGTAGATGGAGACGTTGTTTTGCACCTTGACGTTGTTACCGATCTCTACGTCGTTGCCGACGAAAACGTTCTGCCCAAGGGAACATCCTTTGCCGATGCGCGCGCCACCGCAGATGTGCGCCCAATGCCAGATGCGCGTGCCCGCGCCGATCTGCGCACCCTCGTCGACGATGGCCGTTTCATGCACCACGACATCACGCCCATTCATCTCAATACGCAAGCGGCAGCGACACGGTGCGTCCGTCACGAGCGGACATATAGGCGGCGATGAGGATTTCCAGCGACTTCAGGCCCTCCCGCCCATCCGTTTCCGGCTCGGCTTCGCCACGCAGGACGTCGACCACGTTCCTGTAGTAGAGCGGGTGCCCGAAGCCATAGACGGAAGTCGTTTCGTAATTCGCGGTCTTCACTTGCGTGTCGTAATCGCGTTCATCGGCGAATTCCCAATGCTGGATTTCGTTGACCGCCATGCCACCCACGCGAACCGTGCCCTTCTCGCCCAGAATGGTGATGCTGCCTTCGAGATTCTTGGGATAGGTCAGCATGGTGACACTCATGGAACCGAGCGCGCCGCTGCGCCAGCGGATGTTGAGCACACCGCTGTCTTCCACTTCGATGTCGCGCGCAAGCGTACCCGTCATGGCTTGTATGCTTTCCACCGGGCCAATGAGCCAGTCGATCAAATCCACGTAGTGACTGGCCTGATTCATGAACGCGCCGCCATCCAGCTCCCAGGTGCCGCGCCATTTCGAGGAATCGTAGTAATCCTGCGGACGCGTCCAGAACACGTTGAGTTGAACCATGTAGATGCGGCCAAAACGCTTTTCCCGAACGGCGCGCTTGAGCAATTGCAGCGTGGAATTGCAGCGGTTCTGCTTGACGACGAAAAGGCGCATTCCTTCTTCGTCGAACGCCCTGACCATGCGCAGCCCGTCATTCCAGCGCGTCGCCATCGGCTTTTCCGTGACCACATGCACCTTGTTGCGCGCGGCGAGAATCGCTTGTTCGGGGTGCAGGCCGCTGGGCGTACAGAGGGCGAGCACATCCAGCCGCTCTTTTTGCAGCATCTCCTCCAGATCCCGATACGCCGGGACGTTGAACTGCCCAGCGTGGGCCGCGAGCACTTCGGGATCGATGTCGCAGAGGGCAGTCAGGTCGATGTTGTCGGCATGTTTTTCGATGGAAATGAAATGATTCCTCGAAATACGCCCGCATCCCACGACGGCCATACGAATCTTGCGGCCGGTGATCGCCTGGTAATGTCGCATGATTGTTTCGATCCTTTTCAGACACGCTACCGCCATGCCGTTTCACGATCGGCAGACGCGAGAGTAGATACCAAAGAGATGTCCTGCAAAACCAAAACACGGCCTGAAGCCGTGTTTTGGTAAGTGAGGCGTCATTCTGCCACACAGAAAGGGCTTTTCAGCCCGTTTTGCATGACCCGGCACACAAAATATTCATTGCCGCTCGCTCGACAGGAGCCGCGACCACCGTCTCACGCCCGCCGGTTGAGGCTCTCGTCCGCGATGGCGCGTTGCTGGTTGCGGAAGGCGACCGAGAACATGAGTTTGATGCGGTTCAACTGATTGACCTCGGAGGCGCCGGGGTCGTAGTCGATGGCGGTGATGTTGACGTCGGGGAAGCTGTCCTTCAGCGCCTTGATGACGCCCTTGCCCGTGATGTGGTTGGGCATGCAGGCGAAAGGCTGCATGCACACGATGTTGGGCGCGCCCTGCCCGATCAGTTCGACCATTTCGGCGGTCAGGAACCAGCCCTCGCCACTTTGGTTGCCGCGCGACAGGAACGGAGCCGCGCCGAACGCGAGCTCGTCGATGGTCGGCGGCGGGGTGAAGCGGGCGCTTGCGGCCAGCGCCTGCCGCATGTCGCGGCGGTAGTAGTCCATCGCACGGATTGCGGCGTTGCCAGCCAGCGCCGCGAGTTTGCTGCGCGACAGGAAACGGTGGTTGAAATCGTAGTCGTAGGCGCAATAGAGCAGGAAATCCATCAGGCCCGGCATCACCGCTTCGCCCCCCTCGCGCTCGATGACGCGCACGATGTCGTTGTTCGCGCCGGGGCTGAATTTGACGAGAATTTCTCCCACTAGGCCGATGCGCGGCTTGATCGCATCGGTGAGCGGCAGCGCATCGAAATCGCGCGCAATGCCGTGGACGTGATTGCGGAAGGCGCGGAAATTGCCCTCGGCCAGCGTCTGCTTGCAGCGCGCGACCCAGGTTTCGTAGAGCGCATCGGCCGAACCCGCGTCGCGTTCGTAGGGACGGGTGCGGAACAAGACATGCATGAGCAGATCGCCATAGACGACGCTCATCATGATGCGGTGCAGGAGCTTCCAGCTCAGTTTGAAGCCGTCGCTCTTTTCCATCCCCACCGTGTTGAATGAAATCACCGGCACATCGGGGAAGCCAGCATCACGCAAGGCTTTGCGCAGATAGCCGATGTAGTTGGTGGCACGGCAGCCGCCGCCGGTCTGCGAGATCATCAGCGCGGTGCGTTCCGGGTCGTACTGCCCGGATTTCAGCGCCTCGACCAGTTGCCCGACGACGATGATCGACGGGAAGCAGGCATCGTTGTTGACGAAACGCAGCCCCTGGTCGATGGCCCCGGCGGAGACGTTTTCCAACACTTTGAAGCGATAGCCGCAGGCGTTGAACGTCGCTTCGAGAAACTGGAAATGCATCGGAGACATTTGCGGCGCAAGGATCGTGTACCCGGCGCGCATCTCCTTCGTAAACGGCGTGCGGCGGATTTTCTGGCGCGGATGGAAATGGATGACCTGCGCCCCGGTGCGCTGCCCGCGTTCGTCCAGCGCCGCCTTGAGCGAGCGGATGCGGATGCGCGCCGCGCCGAGATTCGCGCCTTCGTCGATTTTCAGGCCAGTGTAGATCTTGCCGCGCTGGGCGAGGATTTCCTGTACCTGATCGATAACGATGGAATCGAGCCCGCAGCCGAAGGAGTTCAGCTGGATCACATCCAGCACGCGCTCACGCGCGGCCAGGGACGCGGCGCGGTACAGGCGGGCGTGGTACGTCCATTGATCGACCACGCCGAGGGGGGCGTCGAGCTCGCCCAGATGCGCGACCGAATCTTCGGTGAGCACCGCCATGCCGAGCGAAGTGATGATGCGCGGAATGCCGTGATGGATTTCCGGGTCGATGTGATAGGGTCGCCCGGAGAGCACGATGCCGTGCCGCCCGGTTTCGCGTAGATGGTCGAGCACCGCCTCGCCCTGCCGCGCAACTTCGGCCTTCATCCGCTCCTGCTCGGCCCAACCCGCCGCGAGCGCGCGGCGGATGTCGCCCGCACGGATCTCCGGGAATACCCGTTGCAGCTGCCTGGCAAGTTTTTTTTCGCTTTCCAGCGATAGGAACGGCTGGATCATCTCGACGCCGTTCTCTTTCAGGTAGCCGATGTTGTTGCGGATCAGTTCGGGATAGGAGGTGACGACCGGGCAATTGAAATGGTTGTCGGCGTCGTTGAATTCCTTTTTCTCGAACGGGATGCAGGGATAGAAAATGGTTTTCACGCCCTGTTTGACCAGATCGACGATATGCCCGTGCACGAGCTTGGCCGGATAGCACACGGTGTCCGACGGCAAGGTGTCCAAGCCCTGTTCCAGCAAGGCGCGCGACGAAGGCGAGGACAGGCGCACTTCGAAACCGAGCTCGGTGAGGAAGGTGAACCACAGCGGATAGTTCTCGAACATGTTGAGCGCGCGCGGCACGCCAATCACGCCGCGCGGCGCCTCTTTCACGGGTTCGTAGGCGAAAACGCGCTCGTACTTCCATTCGTAGAGATCGGGCGCATCGGAGGCGCCTGCTTTGCCTTTGCCCAAACCGCGCTCGCAGCGGTTGCCGGAGATGAACTTGCGTCCGTCCGGAAAGCGGTTGACCGTCATCGCGCAGGTGTTGCTGCACAGACCGCAACGCACCATCGCATGTTTGACGGTGAAGCCATGCACGGCCTCCGCCGTGAGGGTGGTGCTCGCTTCCTTGCCCTGCCAGCGCTCTTTGGCGATCAGCGCGGAGCCGAACGCGCCCATCAGCCCGGCGATGTCGGGCCGCACCGCCTCGCGCCCGGAAATCAGCTCGAAGGCGCGCAACACCGAATCGTTGTAGAAGGTGCCGCCTTGCACGATGACCTTGCAGCCGAGTTCTTCCGGGCTTTTGAGCTTGATGACTTTGATGAGCGCGTTTTTGATGACCGCGTAGGACAGGCCCGCCGAAATGTCCGCCACCGATGCGCCTTCCTTCTGCGCCTGCTTGACGCTGGAATTCATGAACACCGTGCAACGCGAGCCGAGATCGGACGGTGCGCCCGACTCCAGCGCGACGCGGGCGAATTCCGCAATGGGCATCCCGACCGACTGCGCGAACGTCTCGATGAACGAGCCGCAGCCCGATGAGCACGCCTCATTTAGCAAAATGTTGTCGATGGCCCCATCTTTGATGCGCAGGCACTTCATGTCCTGCCCACCGATATCGAGAATGAAGCCGACGCCGGGAAGGAAATGCTCCGCCGCCTTATAGTGCGCGATGGTTTCGACTTCGGAATGATCGAGCCTGAACGCCTCGCGGATCAGTGCTTCGCCGTAACCCGTAACCGACGAGGCGGCGATGCGCGCCTCGTCGGGCAGCCTGGCGTACACGTCCGCGAGGATGTCGCCGACGATTTTGACCGGGTCGCCCTCGTTGCTGCCGTAGTGGGTGTAGAGCAGCTCGCCGCCCTGCCCGATCAGCACCGCCTTGGTGGTGGTGGAGCCGCCGTCGATGCCGAGGAACACCGGGCCGCGATAAGTGGAAAGATTTCCGCGCCGCACCCGCGCCGCATCGTGCCGCGCCTGGAAAGCGGCGCGTTCGGCCTCGTCGAGGAAGAACGGACGCAGGGTGGACAGGCTTTTTCCCGCCTCGGCGCCCAAACGGTCGAAATCCGCGAGTACGTCGGCGAAGGCGCGCGCCTGCTTGCCTTCGCCGTGCAGGGCCGCGCCAATGGCGACGAACAATTCGCTATCGGCAGTCGGCACCACGTTTTGCGGCGCAAGCGCGAGCGTTGCGATGAACCGTTTTTTCAGTTCCGGCAGGAAATTGAGCGGCCCGCCGAGAAAGGCGACGTTGCCGCGAATCTTGCGCCCGCACGCCAGCCCGCTGATGGTCTGGTGCGCCACCGCTTGCAGGACGGAGAGCGCGATGTCCTCGCGCGGCACGCCTTCGTTCAGGAGCGGTTGCACGTCGCTTTTGGCGAACACGCCACAACGCGCCGCGATCGGGTAAAGATTCTTCGCGCAGCCGGCAAGCTCGTTCAGCCCTTGCGCGTCGGTTTTCAGGAGCGTCGCCATCTGATCGACAAACGCGCCCGTGCCACCCGCGCAGGAGCCGTTCATGCGTTGTTCGACTCCGTTGGTGAAGAAGGTGATCTTGGCGTCTTCGCCGCCGAGTTCAATCGCTACGTCCGTTTGCGGCGCGCGCACCTCGATGGCTTTCGCGCAGGCGATGACTTCCTGTACGAACGGCAGACCGAGGATGTCCGCCATCCCCACGCCGCCGGAGCCGGTCAGCACCACCGCGACCGGCGCGGACGGCGCGATCAGGCCGCTGTCGGACAACGCGGCGAGGCAGCGCGCCACGGTTTCGCGCACTTCGGAGAAATGACGGGTATAGGACTTGAACGCTGGTTCTCCCCGCGTATCCAGCACGACCACCTTGACGGTCGTCGAACCGATGTCGATGCCGATGCGAAAGGACGCTGCACTCATGCCCGGCTTACGAAGAAAACACTGCATGTATGGATCGAGGGGGAGAACGGAATGCCTGATTTTACCGGATATCCGGGCATACGGAATACGGGTCTTGCCCAGTGCAACGCCCTCCCCGTCAGCCATCCGCATTGATGTGCGCGATCAGCTCCTTCAACACCTCATCCGCCTTGTCGTTGGCAATCTGGCAGGTGCCCGCCGCCTCGTGGCCGCCGCCGCCGTATTTCAACATCAACTCTCCAATGTTGGTCTTGCTGGAGCGATCGAGAATCGATTTGCCCGTGGCGAAAACAGTGTTCTGTTTTTTCAGCCCCCACATGACGTGGATGGAGATGTTGGTCTGCGGGAAAAGCGCGTAGATCACGAAGCGGTTGGTTGCGTAGATGACTTCCTCGTCGCGCAGGTCGAGCACCGCGAGGTTCTTGTGGATCGTCGTGCAGCGCTCGATCTGCGCGCGCGCCTTGTCGACGTGCTGGAAATAAAGATCCTTTCTTTCCCCCACGTCGGGCAGTTCGAGGATCTCGCCGATGGCGTGCTGCTTGCAGTAGCCGATCAACTGCATCATCAGCACGTAGTTGCTGATGCGGAATTCGCGGAAACGTCCGAGCCCGGTGCGGGAATCCATCAAGTAGTTGAGCAGCACCCAGCCCTTGGGATCGAGAATGTCGTCGCGGGAGAATTGGGCGCTGTCGGCCTTGTCTACCGCCACCATCATGTCATCGGAGATGTTGGGGAAGGTTTTCTTGCCGCCGTAGTAGTTGTAGACCACGCGCGCCGCCGAGGGCGCGTTGGGGTCGATGATGTAGTTGTCGAGCTCGCCGGGATTGCGCAGCGTCTCGGACAGGTGGTGATCGAACGCCAGATGTGCACCGGGGACGTATGGCAGATTGGTGGTGATATCTTTATCGGTGATCTGGATCAGGCCGTCTTGCATGTCTTTGGGATGGACGAACTTGATTTCCTGCAAAAGATCGAGTTCTTTCAGCAGCACGGCGCACACCAGCCCGTCGAAATCACTGCGCGTCACCAGACGGAATCTTTGTTCTTCGCTCACGGGATGCCTCCGGCAAGAAAATGCGGAGCGGCTATTAGAACCCGCAAGCATGGACGCTGCCTTGGTAACAGGTCACGCAAACGGCGTTTTGTCTACCCATGACGCGCGCACGGCCGCGATCATCCGGGCGGCAAGCGAGCCCGGATGCGGCAGGCCGGGCAAGCGATCGAGCGCGAACCAGCCGAGCGCCTCGATTTCGTCTTCCTGCGCCACGGGCTCGCCGGAGGCGTAATCGGCAATGAAGCCGATCATCAGCGAATGCGGATACGGCCACGACTGGCTGCCGAAGTAGCGCAAATTGCGGATTTCGATGCCTGCTTCTTCCCGGATTTCGCGGCACAGGCACTCTTCGACCGATTCACCCGCTTCGACGAAACCGGCAAGTGCGCTGAACATGCCCGGTGCGAAATGGGGCGAGCGTCCAAGCAGAATTTCGCCGCCCTTGACGACGATGCCGATGGCGACCGGCGAGACGCGCGGATAAACCTTGTGCCCGCAAGCCGTGCAGACACAGGCGATTTCCGTTGCGTGCAAATCCATCGCCTGCCCGCACGCGCCGCAATGACGATTGTCCAGACACCATGCGGCCAACTGGCGCGCCCGCACGAACGCGGCCAGCCACGCTTGCGGCCATTGTCCCCACAGCCTGCGGAAATCGCCGACGATAAACCGCGCGGGCGCGGCGGCATCGGGCCACACCCGCATCAGGCACGGACGACCGGAGAGCGCGCCGAAACGGAAAGTTCGCAACGGCGCGCCCAGCTCACAACACAGGGTAGACAGGGCGGCCGCCGTCGGCAGCGCCGCCTCCTGGGTCAGCAAAAGACGGCTGGCCGCGAACGGAAAAACGTATGCGGACGCCCCCGGCGCCTCGTCCGGCGCGAGCGCGGCATAACCCGGCTCGAACACCGGCGCGGCGTCGTTCACGGCACCAGCAACTTCTCGCTCTGGCTCGGCTGGCTGAGCAGGAAATCGCGAACGACGCGGATCTGGTCGTCACTCATCAGCATCGGAGCATGCCCCATGCCTTTGAATTCGACGAGTTTCGCCTTCGGGCCGCGCTTCGCCATGTCCTGCCAGATATCGGGCCGCAGCACGGTCGACTCCGCGCCCCGGATCGCCAGCACCGGATAGCGCAGGCGATCGTAAGCATCCCAGATGCCCACGTCGAGCAGAATCGGTCCTTTGTGGAAAAGATCGCCCAGACCGGGGTCGTAGACGAAGCCGTAGCCATTTTCGACCGGATGCACGCTGTAGCGTGTGATGTGCTGCCATTGCTCGTCGGTCAGCTTGCCGAAGGAGGCGCCGACCTCCCGCACGTAGGCTTCGACGGCGTCCATCGTCGGGAACGCTGGCGCGCGTCCGACGTATTTGCCGATTTCGCGCAAAGTTTCGGCGGGGATGATCGGCCCCACGTCATTTAGCACGAGGCGACGCACTGGCGAGTGCGGCTCGCTGGCGAGCAGGATGCCGATCAAGCCGCCCATCGACGTACCGACCCAATCGACGTGCAACGCACCGAGCCGTGCGATGAGCGTGACCATGTCGGAGACGTAGAGCGGAAAAGTGTAATCGTTCTTGTTGTCGAGCCAATCGCTGCGCCCGCGCCCGATCACGTCGGGGCAGACCACCCGGTATTCCTTGCAAAGCACCTGCGCCAGTGCATCGAAGTCGCGGCAGTTGCGCGTGAAGCCGTGGACGCAGAGCAGCACTTTCGGATTATCGGGGTCGCCCCATTCAGTGTAGGCAATGTGATGCAGTCCGTGCGGCCCCATGCACTGCACGACACGTTCGCGCATACCGACGGGCGGGCGCGTGCGCAGGGTGGATTGGAAAAGACTGCGGATGAAGTTTGGAATTGCCATAAAAAAACGACCTCTTTATCTGGGAAAAACAAGAATCAGCTAACACCTTTCTCTTTCAGGAAAGGGACGTACGCCTTATCCTCTTTCATGATGTGTTTGATGAGCCAGGATTGCAGGAAACTGAGCATTTCCTCCGAAACCGATTCGCCTTTCTCGAATCTGAGCAGCAATTCGAGTGCGTGGCGCGCGAATTCGTCGTGGCGGGCGCGGTGGGCCTTTTCTTCGGGATAGCCGAGACGGTTGAACAGGTCTTCCTCGGCGATGAAATGGTTGACGGTGTAATCCACCAACCCTTCCAGAACCTCCTTGACCACCGCCCGGTCGGGATTGCGGGACTCGATTTCGTCGTAGAGCCGGTTGGTCGCATCGACCAGCCAATGATGCTGGGTGTCTATGGAGTCGATACCCAAAATGAAAGCATCGGACCAAGGCATGAAAGGCATATTATTTTCTCCTTGCCGCATCGCCTGCCTGGATCGAATACGGCATGAAATATCGTTTTTGCAAGGGCGGAATCATACCCCGTGCGCGCGGCCGACGCGAGCGGAATGCTATAATTCGCGCCCCTTCAAACGAGAGAAAACAATGCGTATCACCCGCCGGCTCGAATTCGACGCAGGTCACCGCATCCCCGACCACGCCAGCCAGTGCAGGCACCTGCACGGCCACCGCTACGCGCTCGAAATCAGCCTCGTCGGGGGAATCATCGACGCGCCTGGCAAGGCGGACAACGGCATGGTGATGGATTTCGGTGAAATAAAGCGCATTGCCAGGGAAAAAGTGGTCGACCCGTGGGATCACGCCTTTTTGGCCTGGCGCGGTGACGAGCAGGTGGTGGCGTTTCTCGCCACCCTGCCCGGACATAAAACCGTCACATTCGATGTCGTGCCGACAGCGGAAAACCTCGCCGCTGAAGCCTTCCGCATTCTGGACGCCGCATTCCGCGACACTTTCGGCAATGCGCTGCGACTGGAACGCGTCAGGCTGTTCGAGACGCCGAACTGCTGGGCCGACGCCCAGCGCGGCGAGCCGTGAACGCTACGCAGCCCTCTTGCCGAGATCGCGCGTCATTTCGATGCCCGGCGCCGGCATCAACAGCGTGCCCGGCGACGTACCCAACGCCCCAGCGAGTTTGCAGATATTGAGCAAGGCGATGTTGCGCTGCCCGCGCTCCACACCGCCCACATAGCTGCGCGCCAGACCGCTTTCCGCAGCCAGCCGCTCCTGCGACCAGCCCTTGTTTTTTCTCATTTCGCTCAGCCGCAAACCGAACAGGCTACGAGGATCTTTCAACATGAATTTTCTCCCTGAGAGGCTTGATCGCACCGGGCTGGCAGCACACGGATACGACGAAGAGTAACCATGACCATGCGAAGTCATTATAGGACCCATATTGTGGTTTACCGCAATTCATATTGCGGTAAACCACAAGTCAAGCGCCAAAAAATGCACAGTCTTCGGGCGAAAAAATGTCCAGAAAGCCGCGGAAGCGAAACGGGCGAATCCCGCAATCAGGCGGTACGGGTCAGAACGGCGGCGAAAAACCCGTCGGTATCATGCGCGGGCGGCGACAAGCGCAGGCGTTCGCCGCATTCCAGCGCGATGCCCTGACCGGCGAGAATCTCCCCGGCGGCGAGCGGCGTGAAATCGGGGTGTCCGGCAAGGAAAGCATCGACCACCGCATCGTTTTCTTCCGCGAGCAAACTGCATGTGGCATAAACCAGTCGTCCACCGGGGCGCACGAGCCGGGAAGCGGCATCGAGAATCGCCTGCTGGCGCACGGCCATCTCGTCGATCGCGGCGGGCGTCTGCCGCCATTTGAGGTCGGGGTTGCGGCGCAAGGTTCCCAGGCCACTGCATGGCACATCGACCAGCACGCGGTCGGCCTTGCCCGCGAGCCGCTTCAGGCGTGCATCGTGTTCGTGCGCGATGAGCATCGGATGCACATTGGAGAGCCCCGCGCGCGCCATGCGCTCACGCAGCCGCGCCAGCCGTCTTTCAGCCACATCGAAGGCGTAGAGGCGTCCGCTGGAACGCATCAGCGCCCCCAGGTGCAAGGTCTTGCCGCCCGCGCCGGCGCAGAAATCGACCACGAGCTCGCCGCGCTTCGGCTGCACGAGAAAACCGAGCAACTGGCTGCCCTCATCTTGCACTTCGAAACTGCCGTCGAGAAAGAGCGCGTGCCGTTGCAGCGCGGGCTTGCCCGCGAGCCGGATGCCATGCGGCGACAGCCTGCACCGCGCGGCGTCGATGCGGTCGGCGCGCAGACGCGCGAGCACGGCCTCGCGGTCGTTTTTGAGGATGTTGACCCGCAAATCGAGTGGCGCGGGGCGGTTGAGGCTGTGCGCCAGCTGTAGCAAACCTTCCTCGCCGTGCACGGCGAGCAGCCGTTCGCACAGCCAGTCCGGGAAATCGGCGCGCTCGGCCAGCGAGCCTTCGGGCAAAGTCGCCGCCTTCACAGTTTCGATCCAATGCAGTTCCGCCGCCGTCACCACGCCCTCGAACTGGCGCATCGCCCAGCCCTCGCCGCGCGCCAGCCACGCCAGCAGCAGGCGATGCGGCCTCGCCCCGGCGCCGCACAGGCGATGCAGCCAGCGCAGGCGGCGCAACACGCCATAGACGGACTCGGCAACGAACCCCCGGTCGCGGTGGCCGAGCGCGCGATGTTCGCGGAAAAAGCGGGAGAGCGTCGCGTCGGCGGGGTGCTCGAAGGTGAGCACATCGGCCAGCGCGTGAGCCGCCTGTTCGATGGAATGTTCGATGCCCCGGGCGGCAGCGGATTTGCCTGTCTTTTTCATTTTTTCATTTCCCCGGCACATTCAGCGCGGTCGCCTCCAGCACCAGCGTCACCGTTTTGGGATCGGTCAGCACGGCGCGCACCGGCACCATCGCATGATCGAGCGCGAGCCACAGGTCGATGACGAAACGGCCATCATCGGAACGAATCTTGAAATGACGGGCCGCGAACGTGCCCGCAGGCACCCGCACACTGCCATCCTCCACGCGGCTCGGACGGGCGCGGCGCGAATCCTTGTTGCCGACCACGAGCAGGCTCTCCGGCAACTCGTCCAGGTGGCCCAGTTGATGCCAGACACTCAGAAGATCCTGATCGCCCGCCATCAGATCGGCGCTCCGCCGTTCGCGCTCGCCACGGCGGATGCTCACCCGCTCCGCGTCCCAGTCGAACACCGCCGCTTCCGGCTTCTTGCCCAACTGGGTCACATCGAACCGTGCTGGGCGCAGACCATTCGCGCCGATACTGCCCTGACTGGCTTGCACATAGCCGAGCCTGCGCAACATCGCCGCGAAGCCAGTGGTGTCGACATCGAGTTGCATCCAGTATTGATGGCCGTCGTGCGACCAAGTGTGTCGCCCACGTCCGACCGGCAAGTTACCTTCCCCGAACAGCGAAACCTGATAATCGACCGTGCCGCTCACGGGCCAATTCGCGTTCGGCCAATTGTCCTGCGCCGCCCGCACAGGGGCCGGCAACGCGGCCAGCGCCAGCAGCATGACCAGGCCGACGATCCAGACCGCACCGCGCATCCGTAATATCGTGTTCATTTGGTCAATCCGCCTCCAACGGCGGGCAATGCAAAACGAATGCGGCGGGCCGCATCCCGGCAACGTCGACGCGGCCATCCGGCGTCACGCGCAGCCGCCCCGCGACGAACCAGCGCACGGCCTGCGGATAAATTTTGTGCTCCTCGGCAAGCACGCGCTGGGCGAGCGTCTCCTCGTCATCGCCCGGCAGCACCGGCACCACGGCCTGAATCACGATCGGCCCGCCGTCGAGTTCCGGCGTCACGAAATGCACACTCGCCCCATGCACCCGCACCCCGGCAGCCAGTGCGCGGCGGTGCGTGTGCAATCCGGGCAAGCACGGCAACAGCGACGGATGAATATTGAGCAGCCGCCCCGCGTAATGGCGAACGAAATCCGCGCCCAGCACGCGCATGAACCCGGCAAGCACGACCAGATCGGGCGCATGCGCGTCGATGGCAGCCTCGAGCGCCGCATCGAATTCGGCGCGCGAGGCGTAGGCGGTGTGATCGACCACCGCGGTGGCGATGCCTTGCCCGGCGGCGAATGCCAGCCCGGCGGCATCGGCGCGATGACTGAGCACCGCCGCGATGCGCGCACCGGGAATGCCGGCGCGGACGATAGCCTCCATGTTGCTGCCGCGCCCGGAGATCAGGATGACGATGGATTTCATATATTGTCTAAGCGCCAAAATAAAATCCCGCGGCACAACCGCCACGGGATCGTCCTTGGGCGCGCAGAGTACCAAACCCAACCCTACCACGCCAGCATCGGGACGGGCTCGAATGTTTCAAAACGGGGGCGAAAGCCCCCATTTTCAAAGCCCCATTCTCAAAGTCCCATTCTCATTGGGTCGCGCGCAACGGGCAGCGCCTAATGCATGAAATGCGCCAAAACCCCGCCCTCGCTCTGCTCGGCCCGGAACTGCCCGAATTCATGCTCGAACTGGTTTTCAATTTTCAAAAAGGCTTCGACCAGCCGGGGATCGAAATGCCGGTCCGCGCCATCGATGATGATCTGCCGCGTTTCCCAGTGACTCAACCCCTTGCGGTAACAACGGTCGTCAGTGAGGGCATCGTAGACGTCGGCCACGGCCATGATGCGCGCGCACAGCGGAATTTCCTCGCCGCGCAGCCCTTTCGGGTAGCCAGTGCCATCGAATCTCTCATGGTGCGATTCCGCGATCTGGATGGCGAACTTCAAATAACGCTGCGTCGGCGTGCGCCAATACATGCGGCGCAGGATTTCGCCACCGAGGCTGGAATGCTTCTTCATGACTTCGTATTCGTCCTGCTCCAGCGGGCCGGGTTTGAGCAGGATCTGGTCGCGGATGCCGATTTTGCCAATATCGTGCAAGGGCGCGGCGCGCACGATCATGTCGAGATCGGATTCGGGCAGGAGGTCGGCCATTTTTTTCGATTGCTTGCGCAATGTCTCGCCAAGAAGCTGCACGTAGCGGCTGGAACGTCCGATGTGCCCCCCCGTGTTGCCGTCGCGGAATTCGACGATTTCGCAGAAACCGAGCACGATGCCGCCTTCGAGTTCGCGCACGTTTTCTTCCAGCATGTGCTGATAGTGGTGGAAGCGCAGATGATGCCCGACACGGTGCAACAAAATGGACTTGTTGACCGGCTTGGCAATGAAATCCGCCGCGCCGCGCTGGAAGCCCTTGATTTCCACGTCGATGTCGTTGCTCCCCGACAGGAATATGACCGGGATCGTGGAGAGCGCGGGCGTCCGGCCAAGGCGTTCCAGCACCTCGAAGCCGTCCATTTCCGGCATCTCGATGGTCAACAAGATGAGATCGGGACGCATCTTGGAGCAGACTTTCAGCGCCTGTTCGCCGGATTTCGCCTGAATGACGAGGTAGGTGTCTCTCAGCTGTCGTTGGACATTTCTGAGGTCGGCCTGATTGTCATCCACAACCAAGACAGTGCTTTGCATGGGGCCCGCGCGGGAGAAATGGGAGGGTGCGCCGATTATGAGCCGTGAATGCAGCCACCAAGTGTGGACTATGTGACATGCAAATCGTTTTGGTGTTGCATGGCAACAGAAGAGGTCTGTCCACCCGCCACAACCCGGCCATGCGCACGAAACCGGCGGCCACGGCCACACACGCGCTGCGAAATCAGCGCAAATGAGCCTACCACCACAATTTCTGCCGCATTCGGGCGCACGGCACGCCGCGCGCCGCGGCCACGCCTCGTCCAAACTGGAGCGGGAACCCGCTGCTTTCGATGCAGTGCAACGAAAAACCATTCCGGCGCGCCCGCATCGCGGTGCGGCAGCAATGAAATCGAATCATTCGTGCGCGCCCACGCCCGGGGATCAGACGCAGGTCAACGGCTGACGCCCTTGCGCGGCAACTCGTCGGCGCCGCGCTGACACGGGCGGGCGAGGCGGCCTGATTTCAGAAGTGCAACGCCCGCTTGTCGCAGGCGAGCGCGGCTTCATGCACGACTTCCGAGAGCGTCGGGTGCGCATGGCAGATGCGCGCGAGGTCTTCCGATGCGGCGAAAAACTCCAGCGCCACCGTCGCTTCGGCAACGAGATCGGACGCACCCGCGCCAATAATATGCACGCCGAGGAGGCGATCCGTTCTAGCCTCGGCAAGCACCTTCACGAAGCCTTCCGGCGCGCCAATGCCCAGCGCGCGGCCGTTGGCGAGGAAGGGCACCTTGCCCACCTTATAGGCCACATTCGCGTCTTTCAACTGCTGCTCGGTCTGGCCGACCCAGGCGATTTCCGGCGTGGTGTAGATGACATTCGGAATAGCCTCTGGATTGACGTGCCCAGCCTGCCCGGCGATGCGTTCGGCCACCATCACGCCCTCTTCCATCGCCTTGTGGGCGAGCATCGGGCCGCGCACCACATCGCCAATGGCCCAGATGCCGGGGAGATTGGTGCGGCAATGAGCGTCGACTGCGATCTGGCCGCGCTCGGTGAGCTTTAAGCCCACCGCGCCCGCGTTCAGGCCCTCGATGTTGGGAATACGGCCAATGGAGACGATGAGACGCTCGGCATCCAACTGGGCGGGCTTGCCGTCCTGGTCGGTATAGGCGATGGAAACAGCCTTCTTCGTCGCCTTGACTTCGCCGATCTTCACGCCGAGCTGGAAGACAAGGCCCTGTTTGGTCAGGATTTTCTTCGCTTCCCTGGCGATATCGATGTCGGCCATGCCCAGAAAACCCGGTGCGGCTTCGAGGATGGTGACTTCTGCCCCCAACCGCCGCCACACCGAGCCCATCTCCAGGCCGATGACGCCCGCACCGACGATGGCGAGCTTCTTCGGCACGGCGTCGATGTCGAGCGCGCCGACGTTGTCGCAGACGATTTTGTTGTCGACGGTGAGGCCCGGCAGATGCCGCGCCTTGGAGCCGGTGGCGACGATGACGTGCTTCGCTTCCACGTCCTCCGCGCCAACCTTGAGTTTCCAGCCTTCGCCCACCTTGGCGAGGAATGCGCCGTGCCCCGGCAGGAAAGCAACCTTGTTTTTCTTGAACAGCCCCTTGATGCCGCCGGTGAGTTGATCGACGATGCCGTTCTTGCGCGCCAGCATTTTTGCCACGTCGATTTTCGGCGCGCCGATGTCGATGCCCTGCCCCGCAAAGGCGTGCGCGGCTTCATCGAAAAGATGCGAGGTATGCAGCAGCGCCTTGGATGGGATACAGCCGACATTGAGACAGGTCCCGCCGAGCCGGGGTTCGCCTTTCGGATCGGCATAGGGATTGGATTCGCAGCACGCGACCTTGAAGCCGAGCTGCGCGGCGCGGATCGCGGCCACGTAGCCGCCAGGGCCGCCGCCGACGACGAGAATGTCGAATTGTTTTGTCATGATGTCTCCCTCAGGTGTGGAAAAACTGCGCCGGTCGCGGGGGCAAACAACACCTCCAAAACACGCGGGTGCCAAGGCATCGCTACTGCATTACAGCCTTTAATCCATAGGCCAAAACCATATTTCCCGGTAACCTTCATCAAAGTAGCAATCTGAGTGGCAAACCCTGCCGGGCTCAATCAAGTCGATATGGCCACCACCATAGCCCGTAATCCCATGAAAAAAGACGATACCTTTTTTTGCCTTTATCACTTCTTCCGCCTTTTTTCCAGTTAATGGCTCACCAAGAACGGTAGGTTTGCGCAGTTCATCCGCCAGCGTTTTCGCGCCAGTGGCGACAAAGCGTCCCTTATAATGGCCAGATTTTATCTCCAAACGACTGATCGGATGGCCGAAACGAACATCCGATTTGAGCAAAGCCAGACTCATACGCACAGCGCAAGTGTTTTTATATTGATCATTTTGCAAAAGCAATTCTTCATAGTCATAACCGATTTCCTGATAGACATCAGCAGCCTTTTTATGATCCTGACTGTTTATGTTGGAAGAATAATGGTTATCCTTCAGCGTAGTAAAGCTCGGCATGTCAGTGCTCCTTCCCGCAGGGATGTTGTTTTTCCAGAACCCCAATAATGATATGTGCTGCACGCTCGTCGTAATGGGATGGGCTTAGTTCCTTTAAACCTGCATGAATCATCTCGAGGACTGTAGTTTTCTTGAATTTATAATAACTACACCAGGTTTTTCCCTCGCTGGCATCAACCACACCAAGCAAAAATGCATAGGCAGCACTCTGTTCTTCCGGGTTTTTGCTGTTGTAAGAAACCAGAAATTGCTCCAAGGAAAGGTTGGGTACAAAAATATCCCTACCTTCATGCTTCTCATACTGATTCACAAGCCCTCTTTTTATCAAAATACTTCTTTGAACCAGCGCATCCTTGCCACCCTGCGCCGGATCGTTCTGCGCAAATGATGTCACCGAAGCCAACAACATACACAACATTAACACACTGCAGCGCAAAGCCTCTGTCATACCTGTCATTTCGTCCCTCCCAACGGCCACCGCTCCGCGGCAAGCGCGGAGCGGATGCAAACAAGCATAATACCGTCAAATATCCAACACCAGCCGCGCCGGGTCTTCCAGCGCCTCTTTCATCGCTACCAGCCCGAGTACGGCTTCGCGTCCGTCGATGATGCGATGGTCGTAGGACAGGGCCAGGTAGTTCATCGGGCGGATGACGACCTGCCCGTTTTCCGCCACCGGGCGATCCTTGGTGGCGTGGATGCCGAGGATGGCCGATTGCGGCGGGTTGATGATCGGCGTCGACATCATCGAACCGAATATGCCGCCGTTGGAAATCGAGAAGGTGCCGCCGGTGAGCTCTTCGATGGAGAGTTTGCCATCCTTGGCTTTGGCGCCGAATTCGGCGATCTTCACTTCGATTTCGGCAACGGAGAGCACTTCCGCGTTTCGCAGGATCGGCACCACAAGACCACGCGGGCTGCCCACGGCGATGCCGATGTCGATGTAGCCGTGGTAGACGATGTCATTGCCGTCGATGGAGGCATTGATGATCGGGTAGCGCTTGAGCGCGGCCACGGCGGCCTTGACGAAAAAGCCCATGAAGCCGAGGCGCACGCCATGCGCTTTCTCGAACTTTTCGCCATATTGTTTCCGCAGCGCCATCACCGGGGCCATGTTCACCTCGTTGAAGGTGGTGAGGATGGCGTTTTCGTTCTTGGACTGAATGAGCCGTTCGGCGATGCGGGCGCGCAGGCGCGTCATCGGCACGCGCTCTTCCGGACGCGCCTCGCCGCCGAAGGACACGGCGGGCAGCGCGGCGACGGGTTTGGCCGCCGACACCGGGGCAGGCGCGCGCGCGGCGACGGCGTCTTCCTTGGTGATGCGGCCTCCACGCCCGGTACCGGTCACGGCAGAGGCGGAAACGCCTTTTTCTTCGAAAATCTTGCGCGCGGCAGGACTCGGTTCGGGCACGGCACCCGTAACAACGGCGGGAGCCTCACCGCTTGCGGCCTGCGCGGCCCCGGCTGCGGCTTGCGCCTCGGTGTCGATGCGGGCGATGAGTTCGCCCGAGGTGACGGTATCGCCATCCTTCTTGAGGATTTCGATCAGTACGCCGGCGGCGGGAGCCGGGGTTTCAAGCACGACCTTGTCGGTTTCGATGTCGGTCAGGTTTTCGTCTCGTGCGACCGCTTCACCTGCTTGCTTGTGCCAGGCGACCAACGTGGCCTCAGACACGGACTCCGACAGTTGCGGCACTTTGACTTCGATAAGCATGGCTGTCTCCTTCCCTCTGCCATTTATGGATTATTCGGGGATTGTGGCGTGGTTTCCTGTATGGGGCCGAACGCGTGTTCAACCACGGCCTTTTGCTGCTGCACGTGCTTGGCGTGATAACCGACGGCGGGCGAAGCCGAGGCCGGGCGGCTCACGAGCAGGAGCTTGCGCTTGCCCAGTGCGTTGGTGAGATGCTGGCGCGAAGCGAGCCAGTACCACGCGCCCTGATTGCGCGGTTCTTCCTGACACCAGATCAGTTCGCTGGCGTTGGGGAACTGCCCGATGGCGGCGGCGAATTCTCCGGCCGGGAACGGATAAAGCTGCTCGATGCGCACCAGCGCGGTATCGGTGATCTTCCGCTCGCGGCGATGCGCGAGTAGCTCGTAGTAAATCTTGCCCTGGCACAGCACGACGCGCTTGACCTTCCTGGCATCGAGCTGTTCGAGTTCCGGAATCACCGTGCGGAAATAGCCCTTGGAAAATTCTTCGAGACTCGAAACCGCTTCCTTGTGTCGCAGCAGCGATTTGGGTGAGATGACGATGAGCGGCTTGCGCAGCTTGCGCAGCATCTGACGGCGCAACAGGTGGAAGATCTGCGCCGGAGTGGTCGGCACGCATACTTGCCAGTTATCCTCCGCCGCCATGTTCATGAAGCGCTCCAGCCGCGCCGAGGTGTGTTCCGGCCCCGCGCCTTCGTAACCGTGCGGCAGAAGCAGCGTCAGATCCGAGAGGCGGCCCCACTTGGCCTCACCTGATGAAATGAACTGGTCGATCACCACTTGTGCGCCGTTCAGGAAGTCACCGAACTGCGCTTCCCAGACCACGAGTTCGTTGGGTTCGGCGGTCGCGTAGCCGTACTCGAAGGCAAGTACGCCTTCTTCCGAGAGCACCGAATCGAAGCACTGGAACCTTGCCTGGCCGTCCTGAATGTTGGCGAGCGGCACATGCACACCATCGTCCCACTTTGTGCGGGCCTGGTCGTGCAACACGGCATGACGGTGGAAGAAGGTGCCACGCCCGATGTCCTCGCCGGACAGACGCACACCGAAGCCCTGCGCGAGCAAACTGGCGTAGGCGAGGTTTTCGCCCATCCCCCAGTCGAACGGCAGTTCTCCCCGGCCCATCGCGGCGCGATCGTCGATGATCTTCTTGACGCGCGGATGCAGCACGAAACCATCGGGAACCGTGGTGAGCCGTTCGGCCAGCCGCCGCACTTCCTGCGCGGGAATCGCAGTCTTGGCCTCGTCGCTGTAAGGCTGGCGCAGGAACGGCAGCCATTCCGCCGAATGGCTGCGATTGTGGCCGGTCAGCACCGGGCTGTAGAGCAGTTCGCCCCGGTCGAGGTGATCGCGGTATTCCGTGATCATCTTTTCCGGCTCGCCGGCGGCAAGCGTCCCCTGTGCCACGAGTTTGTCCGCGTAGAGTTTGCGCGTGCCCGGATGCTTCTGGATGGTTTGGTACATCAAGGGCTGCGTCACCATCGGCTCGTCCTGCTCGTTATGGCCGAGCTTGCGGTAGCAGAAGATGTCGATGGCCACATCTTTCTTGAATTCCTGCCGGAATTCGATCGCCAGCCTCGTGACGAAGGCCACCGCTTCCGGGTCGTCGCCATTGACGTGGAAGATCGGCGCTTCGACCAGCTTGAAGATGTCGGTGCAGTAGAGCGACGAGCGCAAATCGCGCGGGTCGGACGTGGTAAAGCCGATCTGGTTGTTGATGACCAGATGCACCGTGCCGCCCGTGCCATAGCCGCGTGTCTGCGAGAAATTGAGCATTTCCTGATTGACGCCCTGCCCGGCCACGGCCGCATCGCCGTGGATGAGCACCGGCAACACTTCGCTCTTGGCCGTGTCGCCGCGCCGCGTCTGGCGCGCGTATACCGAGCCTTGCACCACCGGATTGATGATCTCCAGGTGCGAGGGGTTAAAGGCGAGCACGAGGTGCATCGGCCCGCCCGGCGTCATCACGTCGGAGGAGAAGCCCATGTGGTATTTGACATCGCCCGCCGTGAGATCGACCTGCGCCTTGCCCTCGAATTCGGAGAACAGATTCGAGGGCGATTTGCCGAGGATGTTGACCAGCATGTTCAGGCGGCCGCGGTGCGCCATGCCAATCACCGTTTCGGCCACGCCCAGTTCGCCCGCGATGCGCAGGATTTCGTCCATCGCAACGATGGCCGACTCGCCGCCCTCAAGCGAGAAGCGCTTTTGCCCGACGTAGCGCGTGTGCAGATAGCGTTCCAGCGTTTCGGCGGCGGTGACGCGCTCCAGCAGGCGACGCTTGGTTTCCGGCGGATAGTTCGGCGTGGCGCGCACGCCTTCGAGACGTTCGCGTATCCAGCGTTTCTGGTTCTCGTCGGAGATGTGCAGGAATTCAGTGCCGACCGAACCGCAATACGTTTGCCGCACCGCTTCGAGAATCTCACGCAGCGTGGCGCGATCTTCCGGGAAGCCATGAAACGAGCCGACGTGGAAGGTTTTCGACAGATCGGCCTCGGTGAAACCGTAGTAGGACGGCTCCAGTTCCGCAATCTGCGGGCGCTCGCCGCGCTTCAGGGGATCGAGGTTGGCGCGGCGGTTGCCGAGGTAGCGATGCGCGCTGATGAGCAGCAGCACACTGGCTTGCAGCTTGTTCTCGCCCTCGGCGCTGGCGGTACGCATCGGACCGCGCTTGGCCATTTGCTCGAAGGCGGTGATGATCGGGCGGTGCGCCACATCGCGCACTGCCGCCCCCGCCTGCGCCTGAAGGCGGTCGAAGTATTCACGCCAGTTATCGCTGACCGAAGCGGGATCGGCCAAGTAGTTTTCGTACAGATCTTCGATGAAAGGCGCGTTCTGACCGTACAAATAGGACGTGCCAAGCAACTCTTTTTCTTTACTCATGATGGTATCGCCTGTCATGCAGGATGATGGCCCATGCGGGTGGTGTCCGGTTGCGCCGCTCCCCAGCCGACCGCGTCGGCCGCCCTCTCGAAGAAAGGGCTCTGGCTTAAGCCTCTTTCTCCGGGACGGGTGGCACGAAGCGCCAAAGAGAGCGAATCGCCGGAATCAGCGCGCTTCGAGGTCCGGCACATTGCGCCGCGCCGCGCCGACGTAGAGCTGGCGCGGACGCCCGATCTTGTATTCTGGATCGGTGAGCATTTCCTCCCACTGCGCCAGCCACCCCGCCGTGCGGGCCAGGGCGAAGATGCAGGTAAACATCGCGGTCGGAATGCCAAGCGCCTTCTGGACGATGCCGGAGTAGAAATCGACGTTCGGATAGAGCTTTTTCTCGATGAAGTACTCGTCTTCGAGCGCGATCTTCTCCAGCGCCTTGGCGAGCTTGAACAGGCGGTCGTTCTCCAGCCCCAGTTCCGTCAGCACCTCGGCGCACACCTTGCCCATCAGCTTGGCGCGCGGATCGAAGTTCTTGTAGACGCGGTGGCCGAAGCCCATGAGCTTGAAGCTGTCGCTCTTGTCCTTGGCGCGCTCGATGTATTCACCGACGCGGGAGATGTCGCCGATTTCTTCCAGCATCTTCAGGCAGGCTTCATTCGCGCCGCCATGCGCCGGTCCCCACAGGCAAGCGATGCCCGCCGCGACGCAAGCGAAAGGATTCGCTCCGGAGGAGCCGGCCAGCCGCACCGTGGAGGTCGAGGCGTTCTGCTCGTGGTCGGCGTGCAGGGTGAAGATGATGTCCAGCGCGCGCGTGAGCACCGGGTTGGGTTTGTATTCCTCGCACGGCACGCCGAACATCTGATACATGAAGCTCGAAGTGTAATCGAGGTCGTTCCTCGGATACATGAACGGCAGACCGGTGTTGTAGCGATAAGCCATCGCCACGATGGTCGGCAGCTTGGCGATGATGCGGTTGAAGCAGACATCGCGCATCTCGACGTTGGAATAGTCGAACCCCTGGTGATAGAAGGCCGACAGCGCCCCGACCACGCCGGTGATGACGGCCATCGGGTGCGCATCGCGCCGGAAGCCGTTGTAGAAGCGGGTGAGCTGATCATGCACCAACGTGTGATGGCGGATGATGTCCTCGAAATCCGCTTTTTGCGTCGCGTCGGGCAACTCGCCGTTGCGCAGCAAATAGGCGACTTCGAGGAAGCTGCATTTTTCGGCCAATTGCGCGATGGGATAACCGCGATAGAGCAGTTCCCCCTCGTCGCCATTGATGAAAGTGATGTGCGACTGGCAACTGGCCGTCGACAGAAATCCGGAATCGTAGGTAAACAACCCGGTTTTGCCGCCAAGCGTACGAATGTCGATGACATCGTTGCCGTGCGTGCCCACCATGACAGGAAATTCGACGGTCTTGCCGTCGACAGTCAGGGTAGCGGTACGTTGTTGTGCGTTCATGGTGTGGTGTCTCCTTTCTTGTGTGCTCGTCTAATCGAAGTCGAAGTTCAAAACTCCCTGGAGTCCGAAACTTCCCGTTTGATTCAAGCTCGCCGCAACGTCTGCGCCCATCAGCCCTGGCGCAGCCGCGCGACCATATCCTTCCAGCGTTCGACTTCGCAGGGCTTGCTGCCATTGATCATGGCCCAGAGCTCGAAGTCATCGCAGCGCAGCAAATCCTCGAAATCAGCCAGTTGCCCCTCGTTCAAACCGCCGAACCCGTTGGCGAGGAACCGCTCCAGCACCAGATCGAGTTCCAGCAGCGAGCGACGGCACTGCCAGCGCACCCTGCCCCTGTTGACAGCCATCGATCAGATCGCCCGGCGAACCATGAGATCCTTGATTTTGCCGATGGCCCGCGTCGGATTCAGACTCTTCGGACAGACATGGACGCAACTCATGATCGTGTGGCAACGGAACAGCCGGTACGGGTCTTCGAGATTGTCCAGCCGCTCGCCGGCGGCGCGGTCGCGCGTATCCGCAATGAAGCGGTACGCGTTGAGCAGACCGGATGGGCCGACGAACTTGTCCGGGTTCCACCAGAACGACGGACAGGCCGTCGAACAACATGCGCACAGGATACATTCATAAAGCCCGTTGAGCTCCTCGCGTTCCTCCGGCGTTTGCAGGCGTTCGCGTTCGGGAGCGGGCTCGTCGTTGATGAGATAGGGCTTGATCGAGTGGTATTGCTTGAAGAACTGCGTCATATCCACGATCAGGTCGCGGATCACCGGCAGGCCGGGCAACGGGCGCAGGACGATCGGCTGCTGGAGGCTGTCGACATCGGTCAGGCACGCCAGCACGTTGGTGCCGTTGACGTTCATCGCGTCCGAGCCGCACACACCTTCGCGGCAGGAACGCCGGAACGACAGGCTATCGTCCTTGGCTTTCAGGCGCACCAGCGCATCGAGCAGCTTCACGTCCTGCGGCTCGAGATCGACCTCGATGTCCTGCATATAGGGCGCTTCGTCCCGGTCGGGATCGTAGCGGTAGATCTTGAATTGAACGGCACGTGTGCTCATTTGCAATTTTCTCCCGCGCTCAGTAAGTCCGCTTGGCGAGCGCGATCGGCTCGACATCGTCCGACATCGGTTTGAGATGCACCGGCTTGTATTCCAGATGGTTTTCGGCACTGAACCAGAGCGTGTGCTTCAACCAGTTCTGATCGTCGCGGCCATTCGGGTGCTCCGGCGTATCCGGCGCGTCGTCGCGCACATGCGCGCCGCGCGATTCCTTGCGCGCTTCGGCAGAAACCATCGTCGCCCGCGCGACCTCGATCTGGTTGTCCAGCTCCAGCGCATCCTGGCGCGCGGTATTCCAGACACGGGATTTGTCGTTGATGAAAGTGCTCTTGGCGGCCTCGGCCACTTTCATGATTTCGTCGACGCCTTCCTTGAGCAGTTCGCTGAAGCGGAACACCCCGGCATGCTTTTGCATCGTGCGCTGCATCGTCAGCCGCACGTCGGCCACCGCATAGCCTTCGCTCTGCTTTCCCAGCCGCGCGAGGCGGGCGAGCGAGCGTTCGGCGGCATCCGCGGGCAGCGGCTTCAGGGAAAGGTCGCCGGATCTGAAATCCGCAACCACCGATTCACCCGCCGACTTGCCGAACACGAGCAGGTCGAGCAGCGAGTTCGTGCCCAGACGGTTCGCGCCATGCACCGAGGCACAGGCGCACTCGCCCGCAGCGTAAAAGCCGGTCACCGGCACGCACGGATCACCATCCTTGGGCGCGATCACCTGTCCCTTGAAGTTGGTGGGAATGCCGCCCATTTGGTAGTGCGCGGTCGGCACCACCGGAATCGGCGCCTGAATCGGGTCGACCCCGGCAAAACGAATGGAGATCTCGCGAATGCCGGGCAGCCGCTTCATGATGACTTCGGGCGACAGGTGGGTGATGTCGAGCATCACATGATCCTTGTGCGGCCCACAGCCGCGCCCTTCATTGATTTCCGTGACCATCGAGCGCGAAACCACGTCGCGCGAAGCCAGGTCCTTCAGGTTGGGCGCATAGCGTTCCATGAAGCGTTCGCCGCTGGCGTTGCGCAAAATGCCGCCCTCGCCGCGCACGCCCTCGGTAATCAGCACCCCCGCCCCGGCCACGCCGGTGGGGTGGAATTGCCAGAATTCCATGTCTTCGAGCGGAATGCCCGCACGCGCCGCCATGCCCAGGCCATCGCCCGTGTTGGTGAAGGCATTGGTGGAGGAATAGAAAATGCGGCCCGCGCCGCCGGTGGCGAACACCGTGGCCTTGGCGTGGAAGATCGACACTTCGCCGGTTTCCAGCTCCAGCGCGGTGACGCCGAGTACGTTGCCCATTGCATCGCGCAAGAGGTCGAGCGCCATCCATTCGACGAAGAACTGCGCATGCGCGCGCACGTTGCGCTGGTAGAGCGCGTGCAGCATCGCATGCCCGGTACGGTCGGCGGCGGCACAGGAGCGCATCACCGGAGCCTTGCCGTAGTTCATCGAATGGCCGCCGAACGGACGTTGGTAGATTTTGCCCGCGTCGGTGCGGTCGAACGGCATACCGTAGTGTTCGAGTTCGATCACCACCTCGTTGGCCTTGCGCACCATGAATTCGATGGAATCCTGATCGCCCAGCCAGTCCGACCCCTTCACGGTGTCATACATATGCCAGTGCCAGTGATCCTCGGTGGTGTTACCCAGCGATGCCGCCACCCCACCCTGCGCGGCGACGGTATGCGAGCGGGTGGGAAACACCTTGGAGAGCACGGCAGTTTTCAGCCCGGCCTCGGACAATTGCAGCGCGGCGCGCAAACCGGCGCCCCCGGCGCCGACGATGACCGCATCGAAAGTACGTTTTGCGACGTTCACGCTCAGAGCCTCCAAAGAATCCGCACCGCCCAACCCACGTAACCGGCAAGCAGCAAGAAAGTGAACAGGTGCAGCGCGAAACGCACGCCCACGGGCTTCACATAGTCCATCCAGATGTCGCGCACGCCGATCCAGGCGTGATAGCAGAGCGCGAGGATGAACAGGAAACCGAAGAACCTGACGGATGCCTTCGAGAACAGTTCGACCCAGTTTGAAAAATTGAACTCCGGCAAACCGAGCAGACAGAAGACGAAAACGACCGAGAACAACACCATGTAGATGGCGGTGGCACGCTGGATGATCCAGTCCTTCAGGCCGTAATGCGCGCCGACGACGATGCGGTCTACCATAATGCCACCCCGAAGATGAGGGTGAGCGCGAGGCTCACGGCAAAGACGACGATGGTGGATTTGCGCGCTTCCGGCAGCCCAACGCCGATGTGCACGTCGATGAGCAAAAAGCGGATGCCCGCACAGAAGTGATGCAGGTAGGCCCACAGCAGCCCCAGCAGCAGGAGCCTCGCCAGAGGATTCGCGACGATCTCCCTGAAACTGTCGAACGCGCCGGGCGAAGTCAGGCTCCGGTCGAGCAGAAAAAGCAGGAAAGGCAGCAGCAGGAACAGCCCGGCACCGCTCACCCGGTGCAAGATCGACAGGAAACCCGGCAAGGGCAGCCGCATTCCCAGTTCAAAGACATCCAGGTACTTCGGCCGGGGCCTCGGTTCCTGTCTAACCACGGTGACTTCCGACATGAAAACTTCCCTCCAGCAAGAGCGGTTTCATCCGCCTCAATATCACAAACCGATGGATCGGCACGGGACGTGTGGGACCGATCTTCAGGTCAATTCGTTCAGATAATAATGCCCTACCGTCGAATAAACACCCCGTCGCCATTCGACTGGCTTATCGCCGTACGTGTACGTCACGCGCTCCACGGACAGCAAGGGCGTGCCATCATCGACACGCAACAATTCGGCGGCGGCGCGGTCGGCGGCCACGGCGCGAATGCGCTCCTGCGCACGAATCATCCGCAGGCCAAAACGTGTCTCGAACAGCGAGTAAAGCGAACTGTTCCAGCTTTGCAGCACCTCCAGGCTCAAGCCACGAAAAAGCTCTTCCGGCAGATAGATCTCGTCGCCCACAACGGGCTTTTGGTCGAACTTCAACACCCGGCGCACGATGATGATCGGCGCACCCAGCTCGATGGCCAGCAGCCGCGCGGCCTCCTGCCCCGCTTTGGCGCGCCAGCAATCGACTGGCTCGCTGTAGGGGTGAGTCAGATCGCCCTCCTCCGGCACCAGCCGCAGAAAGCGGAACATCTGGCGCGGATCGTTGTGAGAGGCGACGAAGGTGCCCTTGCCCTGCCTGCGCACCAGAATGTTGTCCGCAGCCATTTCGTCGATGGCCTTGCGCACCGTGCCCTGCGAAACGTTGAACCGTGCCGCGAGCTCCTGCTCGCTTGGGATAACTTGACCGGGCCGCCATTCACCGCTTTCAAGCGCCTGAAAAATCAGGGACTTGATTTGCCGGTAGAGCGGACTAAACGTGGGAGATTCGCGCACCATGTGTAAATTTGAGCACAAAAACGGGGCAACGTCCATTACGCCCACCAAAAAACTTATGTCTTATATATTACATAAAACATGAATTGACACACTCTATGGTTTACCCCTAACATCCAGCCGCGCTCGTCCGGTTCGGGTTCGGGCCCGCCCGATTACGACAACACACCGCGACAGTGAGATAATCCCGCACACATCAAACCACGAGGGAGGAGAACTCATGAGCAAGACCCCCATTCGCGTCGCCGTCACTGGCGCTGCGGGCCAAATCGGCTACAGCTTGTTGTTCCGCATCGCCAGCGGTGAAATGCTCGGCAAGGATCAACCCGTCATTTTGCAATTGCTCGACTTGCCACAAGCACAAAAAGCGGTCCGGGGCGTCATCATGGAACTCGATGACTGCGCCTTCCCGCTGCTGGCTGGCGTGGAAGCCAGCGACAACCCCGATGTCGCTTTCAAAGATGCCAAGGTTGCGCTGCTCGTCGGCGCCCGCCCGCGCGGCCCGGGCATGGAACGCAAAGATCTGCTGACCGAAAACGCCAAAATCTTCACTGTTCAGGGCGCATCCATCGGCCAATACGCCGATCCCGCCTGCAAGGTGCTGGTCGTCGGCAACCCCTGCAACACCAACGCCTTCATCGCCAAGGAAATCGCGCTCAAGTACGGCCGCATCCCGGCGAAGAACTTCACCGCCATGCTGCGCCTCGACCACAACCGCGCCCTGTCGCAACTGGCCGCCAAAACCAGCCGTCCGGTTTCCAGCTTCAAAAATCTGGCCGTGTGGGGCAACCATTCGCCCACGATGTACGCCGACTATCGCTTCGCGACCAGCAACGGCGACAATGTCAAGGCGCTCGTGGGCGACGAGGCGTGGAACAAGGACGTGTTCCTGCCCACCGTCGGCAAGCGCGGCGCGGCGATCATCGAGGCGCGCGGCCTCTCGTCGGCGGCCTCCGCCGCCAACGCCGCCATCGACCACATCCGCGACTGGGTGCTCGGCTCACAGGGCGCCTGGGTGACGATGGGCGTGCCCTCGGACGGCTCCTACGGCATTCCCGAAGGCATCGTCTACGGCTTCCCGGTCACGACCGAAAATGGTGCATACAAGATCGTGCAAGGTCTTGAAATCGACGAGTTCTCACGCGAACGCATGACCAAAACGCTAAACGAGCTGCTCGAAGAGCGCGACGGCGTCAAAGACCTGTTGGCCTGAAACCGCCGCCCTGAAACTTCATCGCAAAAGCGCGTGGCCAATGGCCGCGCGCTTTTTTTTTACGGCCCGACCTTCTCGACGACGCCCCCTTCTTCCACGCCCCCTTCCCCTACGCTCTCTTGCGGGACGCGCACAGCGGCCTCGTTCGGGGGGGCGGGGGGCGGCGCGGTCTGCGCTTCGATTCGCGGCAACCATGGCAGGAAAAAGTTGAGTTCCGGGGATTTTTCCTCCCGCTCCGCCGCCAGCGCAGGCAGCCACGCAACGGGCAAGGTCGCCATCGATTCCATCCAGCGCCGCCACGACCCGTGCCAGTCGCTCCACACCGCATTCCAGTCGCCAAGCGCCAGCCACGGCCGCGTCCAGACCGACACCCACATGCCCGGCAAACCGAGCATGTCGTAACCCGTTCCCCAAAGTCGCATCGATCCTCTCCTTTTTTGTCGCCACGCGATGAGCGAAGAAGAATACTCCGCCAGAACAACGCCGCCACGCTTCCCTGGAGGCCGCGTCAGGGAAAACCGCACGGCGCCCGCCAACTTGCACCTGCACCGCCCATTGAGCCCATTGCGCCCTTTACGCGGGCAGGACGGGATAAACGCACTTGACTTTGTGCGCGACTCCACTAGAATGCCGCCCCTTGCAGCACCCAAGCGCCCGTAGCTCATCTGGATAGAGTACCTGGCTACGAACCAGGGGGTAGGGAGTTCGAATCTCTCCGGGCGCGCCACAGACATCAAGGGGTTGGACGGTTTTCGTCCGGCCCTTTTTCACTTGCGTCGCCCGGTTTGTTATGATCCGCAGCCTCATGCCAGAATCGCCTGAAATAGACTGACCCCCCGGAGGGAGAACGGACAAAATGAGTATCTACGCGCTAGGCGGAATCAAACCCCGAATTGGCGAAGATTGCTGGATCGCCCACAACGCAACGGTGATTGGAGATGTGAGCATTGGGCGCGCGGCGAGCATCTGGTACAACGTCGTCATTCGCGGCGACAACGCGCCCATCAGGATCGGAGACGGCACCAATATTCAGGACGGCACCGTCCTCCATAACGATGCGGGCGTGCCGCTCACCATCGGCGCGGGCGTCACCGTCGGGCACATGGCGATGCTGCACGGCTGTACCATCGGCGACGGCTGTCTGATCGGCATCAACGCCGTCGTGCTCAACAACGCCGTGCTCGGCAAGGATTGCTTGATCGGCGCCAATGCGCTGATTCCCGAAGGCAAGGCGATTCCAGAACGCTCGCTGGTGGTCGGCTCTCCGGGGCGCGTGCTGCGCACGCTCACCGACGAAGAACTCGCCCGTCTGCGCGGCAACGCGAAGCACTATATCGACAACGCTCGTCGTTTCAAGGCCGAACTCCATGAAGTTTCTCCCTCATCCGTGCAAGCCGACGCCTGAAACCGTCTGGAGCATCGCGCGCATCGCCCTTGCGATGCTGGTGTGCGCGATGTTCGCCGCCTGCTCCACGGCACCGAGCCGCTTCGCCGGACCGGGAACGTTCCGGGACAGACTGGACGAGGATGAAAAACCGTCGATGTTCGCCTCGTATTTCGTGCTCGACAACGCCGCGCAGCGCGACGAAATCGTGATGTACTCAGCGGGGTTGATCGGCACCCCCTACGTATGGGCGGGCGCATCCCCGGAACAGGGACTCGATTGCAGCGGGCTGCTGACTTACATCCTGCAACAGGTTTTGGGACGCACGATGCCGCATTACACCGGCTCCATCGCGGAAATGACGCGCCCGATCAAGCGCAACGAACTCGCGCCCGGCGACATCGTTTTTTTCAATACCACGGGACGCCGCCATTCGCACATGGGCATCTACATTGGCGACAACAATTTCATCCATGCCCCTGCTCCCGGCGCGAAAGTACGCATCGAACGGCTGGGAACCCGTTATTACACCGAGCATCTCGACGGTTTGCGCACGCTGATGCCCCGTTAAAAACAGGCTCTGCCTGCTAGGCGTCTAGGGACGGCGGTCTGGCGCCGTTCGTTCCGTTCACTTTCTCGGACGCCAGCCCACCGTTGCGGAAAGCTTGCAGCATGTTGTGCAGGACCGTGGCGTCCTCGTCCGTGAAACCGCGTTTGAAATCGGTGAGTACCAGCCGCGTGCGCGACAGCCAGTTGCCCGGCGCATCGTCGAGCGCACACCACGACGCGGCGGTGATGTCGGCTGTGTGCTGCTGCAACCACATCTTCGCTTCCTGCTCGCGCAGGCCATGCAATTCGCTGCCGCGGCGCGGCAGGATATGTGGCGTCACGCCCGTCACACGCGGGCGGATGTCCTCGGAAAAACGGGCGCGCAGTTTCGGCAACGAGAACAGCATTCGCCAATCGGAAGAAATGACGATCTGCGCCTCGTCGAAATCGCGCAAAACGCTTTCGATCAATGGTAAACAGCGAAAATCCTCGGCCTCACCCCACGGGTGGGTGACGCCGTCGAAATCCATGAAAACGTAACTCGGACTACCCATGTTCATCATCCAGACCACAGCTGTATATATGTAACAATGGTCTTTGCCATCGGTCGCTCGAACTGAACTTATTGCGGTGCACAATATTACCTTAAAAAACTGCTACAATGGTGAAAAAAATCAACAGTCGTGCGCAGGATGAACCTATTTGACGAGTTCGACACGGTGGGCGATTCATGTCCTGCCGAGGCGCACCGTCACGGCTGCGGCGAATGTGTCCTGCCCGTGACGGAATATGTGAACGCGCTATGTGGCGGGCGTAGTACAGTACACGCTGCGATGCTTCGCAGCCTGAACAACCAACGGAGTCAAGCAATGAATCCCAACCTGAGCCTTGAAGGGAAAGTCGGCCTCATCACTGGCATCGCCAATGAAAAATCCATCTCCACGGGCGTCGCCGAAGCCTGCAAAGAATCGGGCGCGAAACTCATCATCACCTACCAGAACGACAAAACCCGCGCTTTCATCGAACCGGTCATCAATCGCCTCGGCGTCAAGGACGTTTTCCTGCTCGATGTGACCAAGCCGGAAACCATGGAGGCGGTGTTCAAGGAAATCGACACACGCTATGGCAAGCTCGATTTTGTGCTGCACAGCATGGCGTTCGCCAAGCGCGACGACCTGCATGGCCGCGTGGTCGACACCTCCTCCGACGGCTTCTCGCTGGCGATGGACATCTCCACCCACTCTTTCGTACGCCTGACCAAAGCCGCCGAAGCCCTGCTGGAAAAAGCCGGCGGCGGCGCGGTGGTGACGCTCACCTATCTTGGCGCGGACAAGGTGATTCCGCACTACGGCGTGATGGGCCTGTGCAAGGCCGCGCTGGAAGCCGCCGCCCGCTACATGGCCGCCGAACTCGGCTCGAAGAACATCCGTGTCAACGCCGTCTCGCCCGGCCCGCTGATGACCCGCGCCGCATCCGGTATCGCCGGTTTCGACGGCCTGATGGCCGCCGCGGTCGAGCGCTCCCCGATGCACAGCCTGGTGACGCCGGAAGACATCGGCGCGCTGGCTGCGTTCCTGTTCTCCGATGCGGGCCGCCTGATTACCGGCGGCGTTCACTACGTGGACGCCGGCTACAACATCATGGGCTGAGGAAAGAGGAAAGCGCCCAAAAGGAAAGCGGGAAAGCGCCATGACGAACCGGCCTCCCCCCTCGGCGATTCTGGGTCGGCAGCCCGTGCTGCTGCCAGACCCGGCGCCGGAGCATCCGTTGATCGACGGCAAGGCGGAAATCGGGCGTGGCGAATACTCCATCGTGATCGACAAGGGAGACGGCGAGCGGGTCTACAAGGTCGTCAGCTCGCCGGCCGACTATTTCCTCTACACCGCCGAAGATCGCCCCAAGGGTAAGCACTTCCCCATCGTCTACGCCGATCATGGCGTCATTGGCCGCGCCCAGTCGGGCTATCCGTTCCACTTGATCGAGATGGAAAAGCTCTATCCGATCCCCGAAGCCTGTGAAGCGGCCGATCTCTCCACCCGGCTGATCGAGCTTTACTGGACGGCCTGCCAGAAGTGGAACCAGTTGGGCATGAACATGGGGCGCATCGCCCTGCACCATCTGACGACCATTCCCACCAAAACCAACATGAGCGACAGTCTCAACGCCGCACTGAAGGCATTGTCGGATTTCGTCGAGGAATATCACGTCCTGCCCGATATCCTCAACGACAACAATCTGATGATGCGCAAGGACGGCACGCTGGTGTTTTCTGATCCCGTCTTCATCGCCTGAGCACGATCAGACCTTTTCCGCCCTCCCTGAGCCAGCCCCTCCTGAGTCCCCTCCTCCTGCTCCCGCCGCCGCGCGACCGAGACGGTCGGCCACGGCTTGCCATGCCGCGTTACGCGGCACATCTTCGAGCACAATGAGATCGACGCCGAGCGCATCGAGCGCACGCAAATTGGCGTAGAGCGCCTGCGCGAAACCGGCTGGATCACGCGGCGCGACGAGCCAGCGGATCGAGGTATCACCGGGCGGGGTGCTGGCACGGGCAAGCACGGCAAGCTTTTTCCCATCGCGCAAAAGGCGGTCGATTTCCGCGCTCAACGCGGCGGAGGCGGCCAGCCGCAACGGCGTACGCGGTGCGTAATGGGCGGCGAGCGTGCCCGAGGCGCGCGGCGCGGGCGCGGTCGCCTCCGCTGACACTGCACCCGCGTTCGCCTGCGCCCCCCGCACATGCGGCAGGATGCCGGTCACACGTTCGATGTCCGCGGCAGAAATGACGCCGGGACGCAGAATTTCCGCGGCGGCGCGCGAAAAATCGACGATGGTGGATTCGATGCCGACCGCACACGGCCCGCCGTCGAGAATCAGCGCGACCTTATCGCCCAGCTCTTCGCGCACATGCATCGCAGTAGTTGGACTGACGCATCCGAAACGGTTGGCCGACGGTGCGGCCACACCCGCAGGCGCGGGTTTGCGGGCTTGGGCAAAGGCGGCGAGCAAGGCAAGCGCCAGCGGATGGTTGGGCACACGCAAACCCACCGTATCCTGCCCACCGGTGACGGCATCAGGCACCCACACCTGCTTTTTCAGAATCAGCGTCAACGGTCCCGGCCAGTACGCCTCGGCCAGCGCCCGCGCCGCAGGCGGAATGTCCGCCGCCCACTGTGCGAGCGGGCGCGCATCGGCCAGATGCACGATCAGCGGATGATCGGCGGGACGGCCCTTGGCCGCGTAGATTTTGGCGACGGCGGCCGGATTGGCGGCGTCCGCGCCCAGGCCGTAGACGGTTTCGGTCGGCAGCGCGACAAGCTCGCCCGCGCACAGGCGGGCGACGGCGGCCGCAATCGGATCAGCAGGATCGGCAGGCAACATGGCCGCAGCTACGGCGCCCTGGAAGGCGCCGAAGCGGTATCCTGATGGCTGCTTGCCGTCACGGTGTCCTGACCCCGATCCATTTACAACCCCTTTAATTCTTCCTGCAACGTCTTGTCCTTCTCCAGCACCTTCGCGGCCATCGCCACCCGGTGCGCCTCAAGCTTTTCGGTCAGACCGGCCTCCGAAAGCGCAAGGATTTGCGCCGCGAGGATGGCGGCGTTCTGCGCGCCGTCGATGGCGACCGTGGCAACGGGAATGCCCGGCGGCATCTGCACGATGGAGAGCAGGCTGTCGAGTCCGTCCAGGGTAGAGGATTTGATTGGCAGGCCGATGACAGGCAACGTCGTGTAAGCGGCGATGATGCCGCCGAGATGCGCGGCTTTTCCCGCCGCCGCGACGATGACGCCGATGCCCGCGGCTTTCGCGCCGCGCGCGAACGCTTCGGCCGCGGCAGGCGTGCGGTGCGCGGAAATCACATGCGCCTCGAACGGAATGCCGAATTCCTTCAACTGTTCAAACGCGCCGGATACGACGGGCAAATCGCTGTCCGACCCCATGACGAGCGCGACCTTGCGCATTATTTCGCCTCCCTTTCCGCCGCCTCGATGGTGTTCGCCAGCAGCATGGTGATGGTCATCGGTCCGACGCCGCCGGGCACCGGGGTAATCAGCGCGGCGATGTCTTTCACCGCCGCGAAATCCACGTCGCCGCAGAGCTTGCCGCCGTCTTCGGGTGGCAGCCGGTTGATGCCCACATCGATCACCACCGCGCCGGGCTTGACCATGTCGGCGGTGATGAAACGCGGTTTGCCCACGGCGGCCACGAGCACGTCGGCGCGGCGGGTATGGGCAGCAAGGTCTTTTGTTTTGGAGTTGCACACCGTCACCGTCGCGCCTGCGTTGATGAGCAGGAGCGCCATCGGCTTGCCGACGATGTTCGAGCGCCCGATGACCACGGCTTCCTTGCCCATGAGGTCGATGCCGTTTTTTTCGAGCATTTTCATGACGCCGTAAGGCGTACACGGAATGAAGCGCGGATTGCCCTGCGCGAGCGCGCCGACGTTCTCGGCATGAAAGCCGTCGACGTCCTTTTCAGGTGCGATGGCTTCGAGCACGGATTCTTCGTCGAACTGGCGCGGCAGCGGCAGTTGCACGAGGATGCCGTGGATGCCTGGGTCGGCGTTCAATTCCGCGATCTTTGCCAATACTGTTTCCGGCGCGGTGTCGGCGGGATAGACGATTTTGCGCGAGAGCATGCCGCCCGCTTCGCAGGCGTTGACCTTGTTGCGCACATAAACCATCGATGCCGGGTCTTCTCCCACCAGGATCACCGCGAGTCCGGGCCGATGTCCGCGCGCCTCCAATGCCGCGACGCGCGCCTTGAACCCCGCGCGCAATTCCTCCGCCAAAGCCTTGCCATCCATCAGTTGCGCACTCATCGGGTATCCCTCGGAAAACGGGCGATTCTAGTCCAGTTCGCCTGCCTCACGTAATCACGAACCGATCCGGGCACTTCAGGCCGACGCCCGTCACCGCGCCCTGATCGTCCACATTTCGCACGGTCAACTCGAACTGGCCGATTCTCACCCGGTCACCCACCACTACACGGCGACCGATGCGTTCGCGCAGGAGCTCTCCGAGGCTCATGTGCTTTTCCGCCGCTTCGAGCGTAAAGCCGTAGGCGGCGGCAAGTTCTCCGGCAGCGCAGGAAGGATCGACGATGAATTCTCCGAAGAAGCCGGCGTGGGCGGAGAGTTCGGTGTCGGTGCCGCTGCGCGCGAAAAGTTCGGCGAGTTGCTCGGCATGCTTTTCTCCGGCCACGAACCAGACGAAATCGTCCTTGGCGAGCCGGGTGTCGATGCGCAGGGGCTGCACTTTCCCGGCGCGTACGAGCGAGACGCAGCGCACCGCCAGACCGCCGCATTCGGCAGCCACGTCGTCGGGATGACGGTTTTCGGCGCCAGAACCCGCTTCGACGCGGAATTCCACGAGATCGAGCGTGGCGCGGTCATCCACCCAGACTTCACGGCGATCGATCGGCTCGGCGCGCGGTGGCACCGAGACTTTCAGCCAGGAGGCGGCCATCGGCACCGTCGCGCCCTGTATCAGCAAGGAGAGCAGCACCACCACGAAGGTCACGTTGAACAGCAGGCTCGATTCCGGCACGCCCATCACCACTGGCACGATGGCAAGCACGATGGGCACCGCGCCGCGCAGCCCGACCCACGACATGTAGGCGACTTCGCGCCACGGGAAGCGAAACGGCAGCAGCCCGGCGAGGACGGCGAGCGGACGGGCGGCGAGCATCAGGAAAAAAGCCATCGCGATCGCCTCGGGCGCGCGCTCCAGCAGGTTCGAAGGCTTCACCAGCAGGCCGAGGACGAGGAACATGCACGCCTGCGCGAGCCATGCGAGTCCGTCCATCACCCGCAACACATGCTCGGTGGCATGGCAGCGGCGGTTGCCCGCGATCACCCCGGCGAAATAGACGGCGAGAAAACCGCTGCCGCCCACGATGTTGGTGGCGGCGAAGATCATCAGCCCGCCGGAGACGATGAGGAGCGCGTACAGCCCTTCCGCCAACCGCAGGCGCAGGAGCAGGCGAGCCAGCACAATGCCGCCGACGACGCCAAAAACGCCGCCCAGCACCATCTGTGCGGCGAGCATGCGCACAAAGCCGTTCAAGCCCGCCTGTCCGGGATTGATGATCATATTGACCAGCACGGTGACGAGCAGGATGGCCATCGGGTCGTTCGCGCCGGATTCGATCTCCAGCGTCGAGCGCACGCGTTCGTTCAGGCGCACGCCGCTGCTGCGCAACAGGGTAAACACCGCCGCCGCATCGGTGGAGCCGACGATGGCCGCGAGCAGCATGCCGAGCCGCCAGTCCACATCGAACAGCCAGGTCACGAACATGCCGAGAATCGCCGTGGTGCCGACCACCCCCCACGTCGCCAGCACCGCCGCGGGCCACAAGGCCACGCGCAGGCTGGAGATACGCGTACGCAGGCCACCATCGAGCAGGATCACCGCCAGCGCGAGGTTGCTGACTAGCGAGGCGGTGTTGAAATCGTCGAACTTGATCCCGCCGGGGCCATCCTCCCCGGCAAGCATGCCCACGGTGAGGAACAGCAGCAGCAGCGGCATCCCCAGGCGCGCCGACAGGGTGCTCGCCAGCACGCTGATGAAAAGCAGCACCCCGCCAAGCAAGAAGAAAGCGTTCAGCCCCTCCGTCAAGATTGCGCCCCGGCGGAAACGATCTGGCGGATCAACGCGGCAAGCGAGGATGCACCCATCTTTTCCATGACGCGCGCCCGGTGCACTTCCACCGTCTTGATGCTGATCCCGAGCACGTCCGCAATCTGCTTGTTGAGCTTGCCCACGATGATGAGATCGAGCACTTCGCGCTCACGCACCGTGAGTTGCGCCAGCCGGCGCGCGGTATCGGCGGCGTCGCGGCGATGTTCGCGTTCCTCGCGCTCGCGGGCGAGGCAGCTATCGAGCAGCCGCAGCATGTCCTCGGCGGCGAACGGCTTTTCGATGAAATCCACCGCGCCTTTCTTGAGTACGGACACCGCCATCGGCACATCGCCGTGGCCGGTGATGAACACGACCGGCAAGACCGAATGGCGGCGCGCGAGTTCGTCGAACAGTTCCAGCCCGTTCATGCCCGGCATGCGCACATCGAGCATGAGGCAGCCCGTGAGCGTTTCGTTCCAGGCGGCAAGAAAATCCCCGGCGCAGGCGTAGGGCGCGACCCGATGCCCGTGGGATTCCAGCAGCCACACCAGTGAATCGCGTTGCGCATCGTCGTCGTCGACAACGAACACCTGCTGCCCCGCTTGCGCCTCGCCGGTCGCGGGCGCTTTTTTCGGTTGTGCCTCGTCAATCACGGACGGCTTCCTCCACGGGCAGGGTAAAGGCGAACATGGTACCGCCTTCGGGATTGGACTCGACGGTCAAACGCCCGTCATGATATTCGACGATGGAGCGGCAGATGGACAATCCCATGCCCATCCCTTCCGCTTTGGTGGTGAAAAAGGGTTGGAACAGGCGTTCGCGATCTTCCTCGCCGATGCCGTGCCCCCGGTCGATGATGGCGATCTCCACCGCGCGTTCGCCGCTGGCGCGCGCCCGCACGGTGAGCACGCGTTCGTCCGGCTCGGCGTCCCGCATGGCGTCGAACCCGTTGCGGACGAGGTTGAGCACCACTTGCTCGATCAGGATGCGGTCGGCGTGCACATCCGGCAGATCGGGCGCGACATCGAGCGCGAGGCGAATGCCACGTCGTTTCGTGTCGAGGTCGACGAAACCGAGCGCGTCATCGAGGATCGCCGCCACTGGCACGGCGATGCAGCGTGGCTCGCTTTTCTTCACGAATTCGCGGATGCGACGGATGATCTTGCCCGCGCGCTCGGCTTGCGCGACAGCCTTTTGCATCACCGGCAGCAGTTCCGCCGTCGCCGCGCCCGCTTCCATGCGCGTCACGCAGCCATTGCAATAATTGGCAATGGCCGCCAAGGGCTGATTGATTTCGTGCGCCAGCATCGATGCCATCTCGCCCATCGTGATGAGGCGCGCGGTGCGCGAAATGCGTTCCTCCTGCCGGCGCGCGATTTCGGCGGTCTGCTTGCGCAAGGTGATGTCGGTGGCAATGCCCAGACGTACGATGCGCCCATCGACCCAGCGCATCGCCTGTTCGCGCACGTGATACCAGCGCCCGCTGCGCGGCTGCGGCAACTCGCCGTCGAACAGCTCGCACGGCACATCGTCGGCGCCCAGGCCGCGCGGATCGACGCGGTAATCGCCACGTTCGGGCAAGGGCACGACCAGCCCACGCAGAACGCGCCCCACAGGTTCGAATTCGTGCAACGCTTGAAACGCGCGGTTGGCGAACAGGATTTCGCCATCGCGCACATCGGCCGCGTACACAGCGGCATCCAGCCCATCGAGCACCACTTCCAGCCGTTCGCGCGCATCGTCGCCGGCATCCATCGCCATCGTGATCCGTTCCCCCTCTTGCCGCGCGCCGCCTGGCGCACCCTGTCGCTCGAGGAAGTGTAACGCCTATGCGCCCCGGATTCCGTGCGGAATGGGCTAGAATCGCCACTTTGCAAGGCTTGCCCGGCGAGCCTTTTGTACGGGAAAGATGATGAGTCTGGATACCATTCGCCTGAAAGACTTGCGCCGCATGCGCGATGATGCCGATCTCCTCGTAGACGGCCCCACAGTGGAAGCGGCCATCGGGCGCATGGCCGGCGCCATCACCGCGCGGCTGGCCGACGCCGATCCCATCGTGTTCGCGGCAATGAACGGCGGGCTCGTGCTCACCGGGCGGCTGTTGTCCAAGCTCGATTTCCCGCTCGAACTCTCCTACCTGCACGCCACCCGCTATGGCGATGCCACCCACGGCAACGAAGTCGAATGGCGCGCGCATCCGCTGATCAGCGTGCGGGGGCGCACCGTGCTGATCGTCGATGATGTGCTCGACGTCGGCCATACGCTCATCGCCATCGTCGAGCATCTGCGCACCCTGGGCGCGCAAGAAGTACTGACGGCGGTGCTGGTCAACAAACTGCACGAACGCAAGGCTCGTCCCGGCCTGCATGCCGATTTTTCCGGACTGGATCTTCCCGACCGCTTCCTGTTCGGCATGGGCATGGACTATCGCGGCTACTGGCGCAACGCCGACGGCATCTACGCGGTCAAGGATCTATGAGGAGTGCGCGATGTTGATCACCTTCAAATCGAAAGCCGGAGCCGACGTCCTCATGCTCGGCAAGGCCGCCAGCCAGTTGATCGAAATCCTGGGCAAGGATGCTGCCGACGGCAAAGGCATCATCACCGTCGAACAATTGCCGCGGGCCATCGCCCGCTTGCAGACGGCCATTGCGAAAGAGCGCGAACAGCTGGCCGCCCAAAGCGCCGAGGAGCGCGACGCCGAAGAAGAAACCGCCCGCGAGGAAGGCCGCACCGGCATGAACGCCGCGGTCAACCTTACCCAGCGCGCCTGGCCGCTGCTCGATCTGCTGCAACGCGCACAGGCCGAGCGTGAGCCTGTCGTGTGGGGCGTTTGAAGGACGCGCGCTTGATTCACATCGACCAAGCCTGCTTCGAGACGCTCGTGTCCGGCGGCCAGATCATCGAAGCCGATGGCTTCGGCCCCAAGGTCTACCTGCTGCCCGACGGCGCCTATGTCAAGATTTTCCGGCGCAAACGCTGGCTGTCTTCGGCCATGTGGTCGCCCTACGCGCAGCGCTTCTCCGACAACTGCCGCACGCTCGCCGCGCGCGGCGTCCCCTGCCCCGACATCATCGCCGTCTATCGCATCCCGTCCATCGAACGCGATGCCGTACATTACAGCCCCCTGCCCGGACAAAGCCTGCGCCAGATTCTCAAACAGGGCATCGACGCAGCAGAGGCCGCCGCGCTTCGTCGTCAGCTCGGCGGCTTCGTCGCCCGCCTCCATGCCCTCGGCGTCTACTTCCGCTCGCTGCATCTGGGCAATATCGTGCGCACGCCGCAGGGCGAACTCGGCCTGATCGACACCGCCGATATGCGCATTTTCCGCCGTGGCCTCGGCCGCCTGCTGCGCGCCCGCAATCTCAAACACATGCGGCGTCATGCGCAGGAAGGCGGCTGGCTCGGCGCAGACGGCGAATTCTTCACCGCCTACCGCCAGGCGGCCGCGGAAAACGCACCCGCTTGACGCCGCCATTGCCGTGATGCCGTCCGCCTTCGACGCCCTTCTTCCCTCGCTTGCCGCGTTGACGCTGCCCAAACCCGGCGCGCGCCTCGAACTGCCGCCGCTGGCGGGTTCCGCTGACGCGCTGGCCATCGCCGCGCTCGCCGCGCGCGGACAGATGCTCACCGTCGTCACCGCGCGCCCGCTGGAGGCGCAGCGACTGGCCGAAGAAATCGCCTGGTTCGCGCCGGAATTGCGCGTGCACGTGCTGCCAGACTGGGAAACGCTGCCCTACGACACTTTTTCGCCGCACCGGGATTTGATCTCCGAGCGTCTCTCCACGCTGCACGCCATCTCGCGCGCCGAGGCCGATGTGGTGCTCGCGCCCGCGAGCACGGCGCTTACCCGCATGGCGCCAGCCTCCTTCCTTGCCGGTCACACTTTCTTTTTCGCACAGGGCGAAGCGCTCAAGCTCGATCGTCTGCGCATGCAACTGGCGCTGGGTGGCTACACCAGCGTCACACAGGTGGTGAGCCCCGGCGAATTCGCGGTACGCGGCGGACTCGTCGACCTCTATCCGATGGGCGCGCCCCTGCCGTTTCGCATCGATCTGTTCGACGAAAAAATCGAAAACATCAAGACGTTCGACCCCGACACACAGCGCACCGTCTATCCGACGAAGGAAATCCGCCTGCTGCCCGCGCACGAATTTCCGTTCGACGAAGCCGGGCGCACGGCCTTCCGGGGCCGTTTCCGCGAGGCGTTCGAGGGCGATCCCAGCCGCGCCGCGATCTACAAGGACGTCTCCAATGGCATCGCCCCGGCGGGCGTCGAGTATTACCTGCCGCTTTTCTTCGAGCACACGGCAACACTGTTCGATTACCTGCCGCCCGGCTCGCCCGTGCTGCTGCATCAGGACGTACCCGCCGCGATTGCCGAATTCTGGCGCGACACACGCGCACGGTTCGATCTGCTGCACGGCGACCGCGAACGTCCGATTTTGCCGCCGGAGGCATTGTTTTTACGGGATGAAGATTTTTTTGGCGCCTTGAGGGATCGACCAAAAATGGCGCTGTCCGAAGCGTTGCGGAAAGGTGGCAGCCAGGGTGCGTTGTCTGCGCCCACCGCCGCGGATGAGCAAACCACCGCACCCATGCAGACGCCTTCGGACACGCGCGACGTGCCCCGACACGAGCACCGTGGTGCAAAACCCATCGCCCTTCCTCTTCCGCCGCTTGCCGTCGAACGCAAGGCGGCCGATGCGCTGCGCCTGTTCAAAGCCTTCCGCGCCGGATTCGACGGGCGTGTGCTGCTGCTCGCGGATTCCCCCGGCCGCCGCGAGACGATGGCCGAATTCCTCGCGGAATACGGCGGCGGCGAAAAACCCGCCGCCTGCGCCGGATTCGCCGACTTCGCCGCCGCAAACGGACCGACGTTCGCCCTCGCCGCCGCGCCGCTGGCCACCGGGTTCGTGCTGCCCGACACGAAGATCGCCATCGTCACCGAAGCCGAGCTTTACGCCGCCAGCGCACGCACCCGCCGTGATACGCGCAAAGCCGCGACGATGGAAGGCTGGCTGCGCGACCTCTCGGAGCTAAAGATCGGCGACCCGGTGGTTCACGCTTCGCACGGCATCGGGCGCTACCTCGGCCTCGTGCATATGGACCTGGGTGCGGGTGAGGCGGAATTCCTCCATCTCGAATATCAGGGCGGCGACAAGCTCTATGTGCCGGTGTCGCAACTGCACGTCATCACCCGTTACGCCGGAGCCGACCCGGACGCCATCGATTTGCACCGCCTCGGTTCCGGGCAATGGGAGAAGGCACGTAAAAAAGCCGCGCAGCAGGTGCGCGACACGGCGGCAGAATTGCTCGCGCTTTACGCCGCGCGCGCGGCGCGCCCGGGACACAAATTCGACTTCAAAACGCACGATCTCGAAGCCTTTGCGGAAGGCTTCGGCTTCGAGACGACGCCCGACCAGCAGGCCGCCATCGACGCAGTCGTCAATGACATGCGCTCAGCGCAGCCGATGGATCGCCTCGTCTGCGGCGATGTCGGCTTCGGCAAAACCGAAGTGGCGTTGCGCGCGGCCTTCGTCGCGGTGCAGGACGGGCATCAGGTAGCGGTGCTCTGCCCGACGACGCTCCTGGCCGAACAGCACGCCCAGACTTTCGCGGATCGCTACGCCGACTGGCCGGTGAAAATTGCGGAGCTGTCGCGTTTCAAATCCGCGAAGGAGCAGGCCGAAGCGCTGGCGCATCTGGCCGACGGTCGTATCGACATCGTCATCGGCACGCACCGCCTGCTGCAAAAAGATGTGAAATTCAAGCGCCTCGGGCTGGTGGTGGTCGACGAAGAACACCGCTTCGGCGTGCGCCAGAAAGAAGCCCTGAAGCGCCTGCGCAGCGAGGTCGACATCCTCACCCTCACCGCGACGCCGATTCCGCGCACCCTCGGCATGGCGATGGAAGGCTTGCGCGAATTCTCGGTGATCGCCACGGCGCCGCAAAAACGTCTTGCGGTAAAGACTTTCGTGCAGAAGATGAGCAAGGGCGTGGTGCGCGAAGCGGTGCTGCGCGAATTCAAGCGCGGCGGCCAAGTGTATTTCCTCCATAACGAGGTCGACACCATCGCCAACATGCACCGCCAGCTGGAAGAGCTGCTGCCCGAAGCACGCATCGTCGTCGGCCACGGCCAGCTGCCCGAGCGCGAGCTCGAACGGGTGATGCGCAACTTCACGCAGCAGCGCGCCAATCTCCTGCTGTGCACGACGATCATCGAAACCGGCATCGACATTCCCACCGCCAACACCATCGTCATCAACCGCGCCGACCGTTTCGGCCTCGCACAACTGCACCAGCTACGTGGCCGCGTCGGGCGCAGCCACCACCAAGCCTACGCCTACCTGCTCACCGACCCGGAAGCGCGCCCCAGCCCGCAAGCCCGCAAGCGGCTGGAAGCCATCTCGCTCATGACCGAACTCGGCTCCGGCTTCTACCTTGCCATGCATGACCTCGAAATCCGCGGCGCGGGCGAGGTGCTGGGCGAAAACCAGTCCGGCGAAATCGCGCAAGTCGGCTTCTCGCTCTACAGCGAAATGCTCAAACGCGCCGTAAACGACCTGCGCGCCGGGAAAGAACCCGAGCTCTCCGGCCCGCTGGAGGTCGTCTCCGAAATCAACCTCTACACCCCCGCGCTGTTGCCCACCGATTACTGCTCCGACGTGCAGGAACGCCTCGTCCTCTACAAGCGGCTCGCCAATTGCGAAAACGAAGACGAACTCACCGCATTGAAGGAAGAGCTCGTCGACCGCTTCGCCGCGCTGCCCCCGCAAACGCAGGCGCTCATCGAAACCCACCGCCTGCGCCTGCTGCTCGCCTCGTGGGATATCGTCCGCCTCGATGCCTCGCCCGAACAAATCAGCATTCAGTTCGGCAAAAATGCCCCCATCGACCCCGTGAAAGTGATCCTGCTCATCCAGCAAGGCAAACACACCCGCATGTCCGGACCGGACAAACTGATCCAGAAAGTCGCCCTGCCGGAATTGCGGCAAAGGGTGGAAGGCGTAAAGAAGCTGCTGGAGGCAATCAGGGCATGAACATGCTGATTTCAGTGCAGCGAAAAATCTTTGAAATTCAACCCGCAACCGGAGAATCCCATGTCCACGACCAAACCCCCACAAGCAGAAAAACACGCTTTCCAATCACTGCAAACCGTGGAGAGCGCTCGCCATGAAATGCTGTGCAAAGCGGCACGCACGTTGCTCGAATGGAATCGCCCGCTTGAAGAAATCGTGGACATCACCGGGCTGTCGCGGGAAGAAATCGAAGCTTTGCGCCATTGACTGACTCGCCCCTCGTGCCATAAAAAACCCCCGCCACCGTTTGGTGTTGGGGGTTTTTGTAATGGTTAGCCTGACGAAGACCTACTTTCACGAGCGCGGGGCTCACTATCATCGGCGCGGCCCCGTTTCACGATCCTGTTC
>JAIRXQ010000026.1 GCA_031268195.1 Azoarcus sp.
CGACGACGATGAATTCACTTCGCGCGAGAGCACCGATCATGCCATCGCGGATTTGCGCGCGTTCGTGGAGGCCATCCGCCGCCGCAATACCGATATTCCGATTTTTCTCTACGGCGAGACGCGTACCGCGCGCCACATTCCGAACGATGTGCTGCGCGAGCTGCACGGCTTCATCCACATGTTCGAGGACACGCCGGAGTTCATCGCCCGCTATGTGGTGCGCGAAGCCAAGCATTATCTCGATTCGCTGCCGCCGCCGTTTTTCCGGGCGCTCACGCATTATGCGGCCGACAGTTCCTATTCCTGGCATTGTCCCGGTCACTCGGGCGGCGTCGCTTTTCTGAAAAGTCCGGTGGGGCAGATGTTTCACCAGTTCTTTGGCGAAAACATGTTGCGCGCCGATGTGTGCAACGCGGTCGACGAGTTGGGGCAACTGCTCGACCACACCGGCCCGGTGGCGGCCTCCGAGCGCAACGCGGCGCGCATTTTCAACTGCGACCACCTCTATTTCGTCACCAACGGCACCTCGACCTCGAACAAGATGGTCTGGCACACGACGGTGGCGCCCGGCGACATCGTGGTGGTGGATCGCAACTGCCACAAATCGGTGCTCCACTCGATTATCATGACCGGCGCGGTGCCGGTGTTCCTCATCCCGACCCGCAACCATTACGGTATCATCGGCCCGATCCCGATCGAGGAATTCAGCGTCGAGAACATCCAGAAAAAGATCGAGGCCAATCCGTTCGCGCGCGCGGCCAAAAACAAAAAACCGCGCATCCTCACCATTACCCAGTCGACCTACGATGGCGTGCTCTACAACGTCGAGACCATCAAGCAGATGCTCGACGGCAGTATCGATACCCTGCATTTCGACGAAGCCTGGCTGCCGCATGCCGCGTTCCACGATTTTTACGGCGATTACCACGCCATCGGCGAGGGGCGGCCGAGATGCCGGGAATCGATGGTGTTCTCCACCCAATCCACCCACAAGCTCCTTGCCGGGCTGAGTCAGGCATCGCAAATCCTCGTACAGAACTCGGAGATGCGGCAGCTCGACCGCGACGTATTCAACGAAGCCTATCTGATGCATACCTCCACCTCGCCGCAATACGCGATCATCGCCTCGTGCGACGTGGCGGCGGCGATGATGGAGGCGCCCGGCGGCACCGCGCTGGTCAATGAGTCGCTGGACGGCGCCATCGAATTTCGCCGCGCCATGCGCAAAGTCGGTGGCGACTACGGGCTGGAGGACTGGTGGTTTCAGGTCTGGGGGCCGGAACACCTCGATGACGACGGTGGCCTCTCGCGCGAGGACTGGATGCTGTGCGCCAACGACCGCTGGCACGGCTTCGGCGATCTCGCGCCCGGTTTCAATATGCTGGATCCGATCAAGGCCACGATCATCACGCCGGGACTGGATGTCGATGGCGACTTCGCGGACGACACCGGCATTCCGGCGGCTATCGTCACCAAATATTTGGCCGAGCACGGCATCATCGTCGAAAAGACAGGGATGTATTCATTTTTCATCATGTTTACCATCGGTATCACCAAGGGCCGCTGGAACACGATGGTCACGGAATTGCAGCAGTTCAAGGACGATTACGACAGCAATCAACCCCTGTGGCGCGTGATGCCGGAGTTCATCGCGCACCATCCGCTATACGAGCGCGTCGGACTGAAGGAGTTGTGCGACAAAATTCACCAGTTCTACAAAAAGCACGACATCGCCCACCTGACCACCCGGATGTACCTCTCCGAGATGGAGCCGGTGATGAAACCGGCGGACGCCTTCGCCCGCGTCGCGCACGGCGAAATCGAGCGCCTGCCCATCGCCGATCTCGAAGGCCGCGTCACGGCGATGTTGGTGACGCCGTACCCGCCTGGCATTCCGCTCCTGATCCCCGGCGAACGCTTCAACGCGACTATCGTGCGCTACCTCGCGTTCTCGCGCGACTTCAACGCTGCGTTTCCAGGCTTCGAGACGGACATCCACGGGCTCGTGAAAGGCGAGGACGGGCGGTATTACGTGGATTGCGTGAAGGATTGAGACGGCAGGCGGGCAGCGTCGTTGTGCGGACAAGCTGCTTGTTCGCAGCGCTGCCATGCGCCGCGGGCCGGGAAAACGCGATCCCGAGATTGGCGCGGGTGGCGCGGGTGGCACGGGTGGCACGGGTGGCACGGGCGGCGCGGCCAGCGCCGTGAAAACCGGCGATCATGCAGGGGCTGAAAAACGCCGCTGGAAAGTGCCGGGTGTGCCCCACAATCGAAACTTCATCCTGCTTTGCCTGTCATCGCCGCGGTTGCGCTGGCGTGGTGTTGCTTGCGCTGCGTGCGCTCCATTGCGTGCGCCCCATTGCCCGGTCCGATGTCGATGTGGTTACAATAATGGAATATTTAAAAACATGAATTATTACCGGATTTAATGACTTATGCCAATCGGCGTTGGCTATATGTGGTCTATTGTGAAATGTAAATTGCACCGGCGTGGCATTTACTGAAGGATCGAAGCGCCTTTCATGGAGAGGGAATAATGAAACAAAAAATGATCGCGGCGCTCGTCCTGAGCGCTGCCTGTACCAGCGCCGCTTTCGCGGCGCCGCGTGGTGATGAGCCAATCCAGCCTCTGGCCGCGCCGGAGGTGAAGAGTCCGCTGCTGGTGGAACTGGGCAAGAAGCTCTTTTTCGATCCGCGTCTGTCGCGGTCGGGCGCGATTTCCTGCAATTTCTGCCACAACCTGTCGATGGGCGGCTCCGATAACCTCAAGACCTCCATCGGTCACAACTGGCAGCAAGGGCCGATCAATTCCCCCACGGTGCTCAATTCCAGCCTTGCTATCGCGCAGTTCTGGGATGGCCGCGCCGCCGACCTCAAGGCGCAGGCGGGCGGGCCGATTGCCAATCCGATCGAAATGGCTTCGTCGCACGACGTCGCGGTCGGCGTGCTGCGCTCAATTCCGGGTTATGTCGCGGAATTCAAGAAGGTGTACGGCTCCGAGGGCATCGACATCGAGCGCATCACTGGCGCAATCGCCGCCTTCGAGGAAACGCTGGTCACACCGGACTCACGTTTCGATCGCTGGCTCAAGGGCGATGACAAGGCGCTCAATGCGCGCGAACAGGCCGGATACGTGCTGTTCAGGGATAGTGGCTGCGTCGCCTGTCACAACGGGCCGGCGGCGGGGGGCACTTCGTTTCAGAAAATGGGGCTCGTCGAACCCTACGTGACCGCCAATCCCGCCACCGGGCGCGCGGGTGTGACGGGCGATGACACCGACCGCTTCAACTTCAAGGTGCCGACGCTGCGCAACGTGGAACTCACCTATCCATACTTCCATGACGGTGAGGCGGCCACGCTGGAGCAGGCGGTGACGATCATGGGCCGTCTGCAATTGGGGCGTAATTTCACGGAAAAGGAAACCGCCGATATCGTCGCTTTCCTCAAGACACTGACCGGCAAACAGCCCGTGTTCGAGCTGCCGCATCTGCCGCCGTCGGTCAACGGCACGCCGAAGCCGCAACCGTTCAGCAAGCAATAGCGAAAGGACGCCAGGAAAGCGCCGGCCGGGAAGGGCGGATGTACGCGCCCTTCCCGGTTTGCGTTCAGGCGGTTTGCGCCTGTTCGGACCGGTCCGCGTCCATGAGCGGCAAGCCATGCACCGAGGCGGCGCGTGCTTTGATGTCGCGGGCGAATTTTTCGCCGCCGGCCACCTGCTTTTCGAGACGGACGATTTCGAGACGCACGGCGTCGTCTTGTTGCTGCTCGGACAAATCTTCCCAGCGCAGGTGGCGCGTGCGGCCTTTCGCTTCCGTGTCGGGCAGCGCGACCGTGGCCGGGTGAATAAGCGCGTTGCGCAGATCGTCGATCTTGCCGCGCAGCCGCTCGCAGTTCTGCAACATATCGGCCACCGCGAAATCTGTGATGCCGTGGCGTTTTTCCATTGGCGCGGCGTTGCTGCCCGCGCAATAACCTTCCAGCCAACCCGGCACATGCACCTCGTGCACCAGCACCAGGTCGTCGTCGACCAACAGGTATTCTTGACCGCACATCTGGCAATGGCCTTTCTTCATCCTACGCTTCGATCTATTCATGTCTTTTTCTCCTGACACATGCACAACAGCAGAGCGAGGTTAAACGGCCAGACACGCGATGCCCCAGTAAAAAAGTCCCGTCCTGCCTGCCGCGTTGATGTTTATGTCATTGAAAAGCATAGGGACTTTCCGTATTTCGAAACCGATACCACGGTGTCGCGGCGCGAGCGTTAAAAAACGCACGTGTCGGCTTCTGGCGTGGGAATGCGGGTTTTTACGGATTTGATTTCGATGCTGTGGCATTATGTCCAGCATGTTAAAAAACGTGTTTGGCATTCTATCTGGTGTCTGGCTGCTGCAAATGGCGGCAGCTTTGCCGGGGTGGTCGGCGTGGGGCTGGCTCGTGGCAACCGTGGCAGCCGTGGCGGGTGGCGCGCTGGCGTTTTGCGCGGCGCGCAGCCAGCGGGCGCGCAGTACGCGGCAGGCCGGGGCGCTTCTCGTGCTCGGCTTCGTGGCGGCGCTGCTGGCGGGCTATGCTTACGCGGCATGGCGGGCGGACTTGCGGCTGTCGGATGCGCTCGATGGCGAGCTTGAGGGGCGCGATTTGTTGTTGACGGGCGTCGTCGCGTCGCTGCCCGATGACAATGGCGACAGCGTGCGCTTCGTGTTCGAGGTCGAAGGCATGGGCACGGTGGAGGCGCCGCGCGCGGGGGTGCCGCGCAGGGTGTTGATGACGTGGTATCGCGCGTGGGGGCGCGGCGGGCAGCAGACGCGCGCCGTACCGACGTTGCGGCCCGGCGAGCGCTGGCGCTTGCCGGTGCGCTTGCGTCTGGCGCATGGGTCGATGAATCCTGGCGGTTTCGATTATGAGGCGTGGCTCCTGGCGCGCGGTTTGCGCGCCACCGGCAATGTGCGCGGTGACGGCGAGCGGCTGGAAGCGGATGTGGGTGGCTTCATGAACGGCGTGCATCGCCTGCGGGCGCGCATTCGTGCGCAATTCGCGGTGGCACTGCCCGATGCGCCGTATCGCGCCATTTTGGTGGCGCTCGCCATCGGGGATCAGAACTCGATTCCGGGCGAACAATGGGAGACGCTGCGGCGCACCGGCATTCAACATCTGGTGGCGATTTCCGGTTCGCATGTGACGCTGGTTGCGTTGCTCGTCGGGGGACTGCTCATGCTGCTGTGGCGGCGCGTGCCGCCGCTGGCCTTGCGCTGTCCGGCGCGGCTGGCCGGGGTGCTCGGGGGGCTGGCCGCCGCCGTGGGGTATTCGTTGCTCGCGGGCATGGCGATTCCGGTGCAGCGCGCTTTGATTATGTTGGCGATGGTGGCGGTGGCAATGCTTGCGCGGCGCGAGGCAAGCGCGCGTGAGGTGCTGGCGCTCGCGCTCGCGGCGGTACTGGCGTTCGACCCGTGGGCGCCGCTGACGGCGGGGTTCTGGCTCTCGTTCGGCGCGGTGGCGGTGATTTTGCTGGTGGCGGGCGGACGTGTGTCACCGCCGGGCCGCTGGCGGGCGGCGGTGCGGCTGCAACTGGCGATCACATTCTCCACGGTGCCGGTGCTGGTGGCGCTGTTTCAGGGGTTTTCGGTCGTCGCGCCGCTTGCCAATGCGTTTGCCATCCCGCTGGTGGAACTCGTGATCACGCCGCTGGTGCTGGCGGCGGTGCTCTGGCCCGCCAGCTGGCTGTTGCAATGTGCGCACGCACCGAGCGCGTGGATGATGGCGGCCTTGCAATGGCTGGCCGCCTCGCCCCTGGCGTTGCGCGAACAGCCCTTGCCGCCGTCGTGGCTGCTGGGTGCGGCGACGGTGGCGGCGGCGCTGCTCATCCTGCCGCGCGGCACGCCTGGCAAGCTCGCGGCGCTGGCGGTGCTCGGCGGTTTTTCCCTCTGGCAGCCGGCGCGGCCGCAGGCGGGCGATTTCCACGCCGCCGTGCTCGATGTCGGGCAGGGCTTGGCGGTGCATGTGCAGACCGCAACGCACGATTTGCTCTACGACAGCGGCCCGCTTTACGGACGGACGAGTGATGCGGGCGAACGTGTGGTCGCGCCGTATCTGCGGGCGCTGGGGGTGACGAGGCTCGATGCGGTGGTGATTTCGCACGACGATACCGATCATGCGGGCGGTCTGGAGAGCGTGCGGGCGCGGCTCGATGTGACGGATGTCATCGGCGGCGAAGGTGATGGCGCGCCCTTTTGCGCCGCCGGTCTGAGTTGGCAATGGGACGGCGTCGATTTCACCGTGCTCGCGCCGGAGTCACCCCCGGCAGGCAAGCGCGAAAACGGGCAATCGTGCGTGCTGCGGGTGAGCGGGCAGGGCGGGGTGTCGCTGCTGTTGCCCGGCGATCTCGCCCGCGATGGCGAATACGAACTGGTTGACCGGAACCGGGCGGCGCTTGCAAGCACGGCGGTCGTTGCGGGGCACCACGGCAGCAAATCATCGTCATCGTCGCCGTTTATTGCCGCCGTGCAACCCGATGTAGCGGTGTTTTCAGCGGGATATCGCAACCACTACGGGCATCCGCATCCGAGTGTGTGGGCGCGCTGGGAAGCCGCGGGGGCGCGGAATTTGCGCACGGATGTGGGGGGGATGGTGGCGCTGGAGGCGAAGGCGGGGAAGATGGAAACGGTGGCGTGGCGGGAGGCTGGGAGGCGGTATTGGTTTGGGAGGTGAGCAAGCGTGCGGGTCAAGGCAGCGATCATTCTCGTGCGCCTGATCGCTGCTGGCGCGAGTGGGGTGTTGGGGGCCATGTTGACAAATGGCCTGCCCTGGAAGGCCCGGAACGTTGCCTGGCCCGGAACACGGTCGCTCCCCCTTGGGGCGGGAGGCTTTATGAGGGCGGCTTCATTACCTACCGGGGGGGAGAAAACCGGCAAGACAAACGCCGCGCCGCATTTTTACCGTGCGATGGGCTTGTACCGGATCCGCTTTGGTTTTGTTGCTTCCTCTCCGAGCCGCTTCTTTTTGTCGTCTTCGTATTCTTGATAATTTCCGGCAAAGAACGACCATTGCGAATCGCCCTCGCAGGCGAGGATGTGGGTGCAGATGCGATCGAGGAACCAGCGGTCGTGGGAAATGACGAGGGCGGAACCGGCGAATTCGAGCAGGGCCTCCTCCAGCGCGCGCAGCGTCTCCACGTCGAGGTCGTTCGAGGGTTCGTCGAGCAGGAGGACGTTGCCGCCGCTCATCAGGGTTTTGGCGAGATGGAGTCGCCCGCGCTCGCCGCCGGAGAGTTTGCCGACCTGCTTGCCCTGATCCGCGCCCTTGAAGTTGAAGCGGCCGATGTAGGCACGGCTCGGCATCTCGAATTTGCCGATTTGCAGAATGTCGCGGCCGTCAGCCAGCTCCTCGAACACCGTTTTATTGCCGTCGAGACACTCGCGCGACTGATCCACATAGGCGAGCCTGACCGTGGAACCGAGGACGACTTCGCCCGCATCCGGGGTTTCCTGCCCGATGATCATCTTGAACAGCGTCGATTTACCCGCCCCGTTGGGGCCGATGATGCCGACGATGGCGCCAGGAGGGATGGCAAAATTCAGGTTGTCCATCAGGAGCTTGTCGCCAAAGGCTTTATTGACGCCCTTGAACTCGATCACTTCGCCGCCCAGGCGCTCCCCGACAGGGATGAAAATCTCCTGCGTCTCGTTGCGCTGCTGGTATTCGTAACTGGACATCTCCTCGAATCGCGCCAGACGTGCTTTCGATTTGGCTTGCCGTGCCTTGGGGTTGGAACGTACCCATTCCAGTTCCTGTTTCATCGCGCGTGTATGGGCGTCGAGCTGCTTTTGCTCCTGCTCCAGGCGCGCTTCCTTCTGTTCCAGCCAGCTCGAATAATTGCCTTTCCATGGAATGCCGTGGCCGCGATCGAGTTCGAGTATCCATTGCGCCGCGTTGTCGAGGAAGTAACGATCGTGGGTGACGGCGACCACGGTGCCGGGAAAGCGCTGGAGGAATTGCTCCAGCCATTGCACGGATTCGGCATCGAGGTGGTTGGTCGGCTCGTCCAGCAGCAGCATGTCGGGCTTGGAGAGCAAGAGCTTGGCGAGCGCAACGCGGCGCTTTTCGCCGCCCGAGAGCGTGCCGATTTTCGCTTCCCACGCGGGCAGGCGGAGCGCATCGGCGGCGATTTCCATTTGATTTTCAGTATCGGCGCCGGCGGTGGCGATGATGGCTTCGAGCCGCGCCTGTTCTTCCGCGAGCGCGTCGAAATCGGCCTCCGGCTCGGCGTAGGCGGCGTAGATGGCCTCCAGCCGCGCCTGCGCGGCGACGGTTTCGCCCAAAGCGGATTCCACTTCTTCTTTCACCGTCCTGGCGGGATCGAGCTGCGGTTCCTGCGGCAGGTAGCCAGTGGAGATGCCCGCCAGCCATTGCACTTCGCCATCGAATTCCTTTTCTTCCCCGGCCATGATGCGCAGCACGGTGGATTTGCCCGCGCCGTTCAGACCGAGCAGGCCGATCTTCGCGCCGGGGAAAAAGGACAGCGAGATGTCCTGGATGATCTGGCGCTTGGGCGGGACGATTTTGCTCACGCGGAGCATGGACATGACGTACTGGGCCATAAGGGATTCCTGTGTTTTGGGGTGGGGGAATTAGAGACTGTGGGCCAGGAGCGCATCGAGTGCCGTGACGATGCCGACAGGGCGATCAGCGGAACGCCTCGGATGACGCTGGAACGCCTCAAATGACGCTGCTATTTATATTTTGCCTCTTTTATTGGGCCATCTTGATCGGACGATATTAATCGGGCAATGTAATCGGGCAATGAAATTGTCTATGGCATGCGTGCCAATCATAATACAAATGTCGGCGTACAAATGTCGACGGCTACGTCGCGGGTCTGGGCGCGCGGGGTGAGCCAATGCCTGTTGAGGCATGCGTCGCGGCACTGGCCGTTGACGCTTTCGGTGTGGCCGTTCTGCATCGGGCATCCCGGCTCGATCAGGCTGTGCGGGCGAAGTCCGTCAATGGTACTCAGGCTGTGCTCGGCGTTATGACTTAAAATCCGACGATGGCCAAAAAAATCAAGGACAACTACGACGAGGCTTTCGCGCAGGCGTTTGCTGCGCGCATCGTTGTGGTGTTGCCTGGATTCGCGTCCGGGTGTTTTCTGCGCACGCTCGCCGGGCAGCTCGACGGCAAGGAGTTGTTTGCGCGGCTCGATCTTTTTGCGCTGGCGCTTGCCCGCAGTCTGCCCGGCCGATATCCGCAGCAGATCGCGGCCCTGCATCCGCTGCTCGGCCCTGAATTGCCCACCGAGAAGGGCATGTACGATACAGGCGGCTGGCTGTGGCCGCTTGCGCGCTATGTGGAAAAACACGGCACGGAAGATTTCACTGTGTCGATGGCCTTCATCCGCGAATTGACCAAGCGATTCACCGGTGAATTTGCCATTCGTCCGCTGCTGGCGGCGTTTCCCGCCGCGACGATGGCGGAGATGGTGGCGTGGAGCCGCGACGACAATGTGCACATCCGTCGTCTGGCGAGCGAAGGCGTGCGCATTCGTCTGCCCTGGGCGAAGAAGCTCACGGTGGCGCTGGATCGCTTCGACGAATACAGGACGATTCTCGCCCGCCTGAAGGACGACCCCTCGCGCTTCGTGCAAAGAAGCGTCGGCAACAATCTCAACGATCTCTACAAGGAAGCGCCCGCGCTGGCTGATGGTATCGTTGCGCAATGGGAGGCCGATGGCCCGCTCTCGGAGGCGGCGCGCTGGACGCTGCGGCATGGACGCCGAAACCTGAACCGGGGAGGCTGAGCAAGGCGCCGGAACCATTTCGACCTGGACGTGTCAAGGCGTTTCAGGAGAAAAAACAGGTATTCAGCGACGTCGTGCGGTGGTTCGTGGTTTGGGCCCCTTCAACCCGGACTTATGCCCTTCATTCGGGTACGTGATGCGTTAGCATCGCCATTTTCCATCTCATTTTTGCGGGCGGGGACGGCTTCATGATTCTGGTCACGGGCGGTGCTGGGTTCATTGGCGGCAATTTCATTCTCGACTGGCTGGCGGGTTGCAACGAGCCGGTGATCGACCTCGATGCGCTCACCTACGCGGGCAATCTGGAGACGCTGGCGGATATCGCGGACGATCCGCGCCATGTGCTCGTGCAGGGCGATGTGTGCGACCGCGACCTGATCGCCGGGCTGCTGGAAAAATACAGGCCGCGCGCCATCGTGCATTTCGCGGCGGAAAGCCACGTCGACCGCTCCATCCACGGGCCGGGCGAGTTCATCCGCACCAACATCGAAGGCACTTTCGTCATGCTCGAAGCAGCGCGCGCCTACTGGAACGCGCTTGGCGGAGTGGAGAAGGCGGCGTTTCGCTTCCACCACATCAGTACGGACGAGGTCTACGGGTCGCTGACGGCGGACGAGGCGCCGTTTACCGAGGAGAATCCGCACCGGCCCAACAGCCCCTACGCCGCAAGCAAGGCGGCCTCCGATCATCTCGCCCGCGCCTGGTTCCACACCTACGAGCTGCCGGTGGTGGTGACGAACTGTTCGAACAATTACGGGCCGTATCAATTCCCGGAAAAACTGATTCCGCTCACCATCGTCAATGCGTTGGCCGGGCAGCCCTTACCGGTTTACGGTGACGGCAAGAATGTGCGCGACTGGCTCTACGTGGGTGACCATTGCCGCGCCATCCGCGCTGTGCTCGAGGGTGGACGGCCTGGCGAGATTTACAATGTCGGCGGACATTGCGAGAAGACCAACGTCGATATCGTGCGCACGGTCTGTGCGCTGCTCGACGATATGTGGCCGAGCGAGGGCGGCAGCTACGCGCGGCTCATCAGCTTTGTCACCGACCGGCCGGGGCACGACCGGCGCTACGCCATCGATGCTTCCAAGATCGAACGCGAATTGGGCTGGAAGCCGGAGGAAACTTTCGAAACCGGCATCCGCAAGACCGTACAGTGGTACCTCGCTCACCCGAAATGGGTTGCCAACGTGCAAAGCGGGGCGTACCGCGAATGGATCGACAGACAATATGGCGGGGCGGAAACAGCGCAATGATGAAAATCCTGTTATTGGGCAAGAACGGGCAGATCGGCCGGGGTTTGCAGCGCGCGCTCGCGCCACTGGGTGACGTCGTGGCGTTTGGCAATCAGGAGGGCGACCATTTTCAGGTCGATCTGACTGATGAAGCGGCGCTGCGCGCCGCGGTGGTGGCGGCGGCGCCTTCGGTGATCGTCAATGCTGCCGCCTACACTGCCGTCGACCGCGCCGAGAGCGAGCCGGAGCTTGCGCACAGCATCAATGCCACCGCCGTCGGTGTGCTGGCCGCCGAGGCCGCCGCACGTGGCGTCTGGCTCGTGCACTACTCCACCGATTACGTTTTCGACGGCAGCGGCAAGCGTCCGTGGCGCGAGGATGACCGGCCCGCCCCGCTGTCGGTGTATGGCAAAACCAAGCTTGCGGGTGAAGAAGCCATCCGCGCCAGCGGCTGTCGCCACTTGATCCTGCGTACTTCGTGGGTCTATTCTGCGTGCGGCGACAATTTTGTGCGGACGATACTGAGACTGGCCGCCGAACGCGAACGGCTGACGGTGGTGGCCGATCAGGTCGGTGCGCCGACCGGGGCGGATTGGGTCGCCGACATGACCGCGCATCTGTTGCGCGTCGTGACCGATGACCGCGTCGCCGCACCCGGCGGCACCTATCACCTCGCGGCGGCGGGCGAAACGAGTTGGAACGGCTATGCCCGTTTCGTGATCGACGAAGCGCGTCACCGGCACGGGCTCGACTTCAGGCTCAGGGAGATCGTGCCCATTTTGTCTTCGGCTTGGCCGGCGCCCGCGATGCGTCCCTTGAATTCACGGCTCGACACGACGCGGGTGCAGGCCGAGTTTGGCTTCCATCCACCCGACTGGCGTTTCGGGGTGGCGCGTCTGCTCGACGAAATTCTCTGAACTTCCGGTATTTGAATATGGCGACTCGCAAAGGCATTTTACTCGCCGGCGGCTCCGGCACCCGGCTCCATCCGGCCACGCTCGCGCTCAGCAAGCAACTGCTGCCCGTCTATGACAAGCCGATGGTCTATTATCCGCTCTCCACCCTGATGCTCGCGGGTATCCGCGACATCCTCGTGATTTCCACGCCGCAGGACACGCCGCGCTTCGCACAACTGCTGGGCGATGGCGCACAGTGGGGGCTGAACCTCTCCTACGCGGTGCAACCAAGCCCGGACGGGCTGGCACAAGCCCTCATCATCGGCGCGGATTTCATCGGCGGCGGCTCCTCGGCGCTGGTGTTGGGCGATAATCTATTTTACGGCCACGATCTCGCGGGGGGGCTTACGGCGGCGAGTGCGCGCGAAACCGGCGCGACGGTGTTCGCCTATCCGGTCAACGACCCCGAGCGCTACGGCGTGGTCGAATTCGACCACGCCGGGGGCGCCGTGAGTCTGGAGGAAAAGCCGGCGCATCCCAAGAGCCGCTACGCTGTCACCGGCCTGTACTTCTACGATTCACGCGCGCTCGAGATCGCGCGCAGCCTGAAGCCCAGCGCGCGCGGCGAACTGGAGATCACCGACCTCAATGCGCGGTATCTCGCCTGGGGCGAACTCAGCGTGCAGGTGATGGGGCGCGGCCACGCCTGGCTCGACACCGGCACGCACGAAAGCCTGCTCGAAGCGGGGATGTTCATCCAGACCATCGAAAAACGGCAAGGGCTGAAAGTAGCTTGTATCGAGGAGATCGCCTGGCGCGCGGGCTGGATCGACGACGAGGCGCTATCGAAGCTGGCTGCGTTGCTCGCCAAAAGCGGCTATGGTCGTTATTTGCAACGTTTGCTTGAGGACAGAGTGTTCTGATGAAAGTCATCCCGACTGAACTCCCCGAAGTGTTGATCTTTGAACCGAAAGTGTTCGGCGACGACCGAGGTTTTTTTCTGGAGTGCTACAACGAGCGCATATTCCGTGCGGCGACGGGGCTGGCGGTGCAGTTCGTGCAAGACAACCATTCCCGCTCCAAACGCGGCGTGTTGCGCGGGCTGCACTACCAGATCCAGCAGGCGCAAGGCAAACTCGTACGCGCCGTGTGCGGGCGTGTGTTCGATGTGGCCGTCGACCTGCGCCGCGCATCGCCCAACTTCGGACGCTGGGTGGGCGTCGAACTGAGCGGAGAGAATTTTCGCATGCTGTGGATTCCGCCCGGTTTCGGACACGCCTTCGTGGTGTTGAGCGAGTGGGCGGATTTTTTCTACAAGGCTACGGATTTCTACGCGCCGGAGCATGAACGCTGTGTGCTCTGGAACGATCCGTCCGTTGGCATTGACTGGCCGTTGCAGGCGCTCGGCGAACCGACTCTTTCGGCGAAGGATCGCGAAGGCCGCCTGCTGAAAGAGGCTGAAGTCTATCCCTGAACGAGCGAAACCGGCGATGAGCATCTCCATTCAAACCGTCATCCTCTCCGGCGGCTCCGGCACCCGCCTGTGGCCCGCTTCGCGCGAAGCCTATCCCAAGCAATTGCTGCCGCTTGCCGGCGAACGCTCGCTGTTGCAGGAGACGGTTGCACGGCTCGAAGACTACGCGGGCGAACTTGCCTCCCGGCTGCTCGTGGTGGGCAACGAGGAATACCGTTTCCTTACCGCCGAGCAGTTGCGTCAGCTCGGGGTGCGCGAGGCGCGCATCGTGCTCGAACCCGTGGGCCGCAATACCGCGCCCGCCGTGACGCTGGCGGCGCTGGAGGCGTCCTCCGGGAGCGGAGAGGACCCGGTGCTGCTGGTCATGCCCGCCGATCACGTCATTGCCGATCGCGCCGCGTTTCAGCGCGCCATCACCGTTGGCGCGCATCAGGCCGGGGCGGGCGCGCTGGTGTGCTTTGGCATCGTGCCCGAGCGCGCGGAGACGGGTTACGGCTATGTGCGCGCCGGGGAAGCGTTGCCCGCGGGCGAGGCGTTCGAGTTGGCGGAATTCGTCGAAAAGCCCGATCTCGATACGGCGGCGAACTACGTTGCCAGCGGCAAGTACTTCTGGAACAGCGGCATCTTCATGTTCCGCGCCTCGGCGTGGCTGACGGCGCTGGCGTATTTTCGCCCCGACATCGAATCCGCCTGCCGCGCCGCCTTCGCCGGGCGTGTGGCGGACGCCGATTTTCTGCGTGTCGAGCGTGGCGCGTTCGAGGCGTGTCCATCGGATTCCATCGACTACGCGGTGATGGAAAAGCTCTACAGTGCGCCGCAACTGGGCAGGGGCGTGGTGGTGCCGCTGGCCGCTGGCTGGTCGGATGTCGGGGCGTGGGACGCGCTGTGGGCGGTCTCCCCGCACGATGCCAGAGGCAATGCCGTGCGCGGCGACGCGCTGCTGCTCGATTGCCGTGACACGCTCGTCTATGCGCAACAACGGTTGGTCGCGGCGGTAGGTTGCGAGGAAATGGTGGTGGTGGAGACGCCCGATGCCGTGCTGGTCGCGCCCAAAAGCCGTACGCAGGACGTGAAAAAAGTCGTCGAACGACTCAAGGCCGAAGGCCGCAGTCAGGGCCGCCAGCACCGCAAGGTGTTCCGTCCGTGGGGCTGGTACGACTCCATCGACAACGGTGAGCGCTTCCAGGTCAAGCGTATCGTCGTCAAGCCGGGCGCGAGCCTGTCGCTGCAAATGCACCATCATCGCGCCGAGCACTGGATCGTGGTGCGCGGTACGGCGCAAGTGCGGCGCGGCGACGAAGTTTGTCTGCTCTCCGAGAACCAGTCGACCTATATCCCCCTCGGCACCACGCACCGCCTGTTCAACCCGGGCCGTGTGCCGCTGGAGATCATCGAAGTGCAGTCCGGCGCCTATCTGGGCGAAGATGACATCGTGCGCTTCGAGGACGACTACGGGCGCGTTGAATCATAGCGGCAGGGGCGAATGATTATTCGCCCCTATGGACATCTCGCCGCTACATTCCTATAACTTTCGCATGCCTGTGCGGTAATCCGCATCACAGTTTCTATGCATATGTTAACTTCCCTCCAGCCAGCGAACCGATGACATGAAGGTTGAGTTTCGCCGGATTTTCAATGCTTGGACAGGATAGACGAGACGGCTCGGTGCAATGAGCGCGACAGGGCCAGGGGGGAGTTGCGAAATGAAGGTCAAGCATCGGGTTTTTATCCTTGTCGCCATCGGCTGGCTCGGTATGGTTACGATTGCCGGCATTGGCATGAGTTCCCTGTTACAGGACGAGAGCGCGTTCACCATCGTCTCGGAGACACGCATGCCAGAGATGGAATACTTCCTCCGCCTGCGCGGCGCGGCCACCGATCTGGTACGGCGCAGTTATGAAATTTTATCCAAGAGCGAACTGGACGCCGTCACGCAGCGCGCCGAGCTGCAACGCTTGCAGCAGTACGAACGGGATGCCATCAAAAACGCGGCGGATTACATCAAGGAGCTCGAGTCGCGTCCTTTCACGCCGCAGGTTCAGGCGGCCTGGGAGCGGTTCCGGACGATCTGGGGGCCCTGGCACAAATACGACATCGACATCGGCGAAGCGCTGGATAACGCTGTCGCCAACGGAACGCCGGAGAACGTCACGGCGCTTTTCAGGGTCATTCATGACAGCGCTCTCAAACGGCGCGACACCACACCGCAATTGGCGGCAGTGCTCGATGAACTGATCAGCATGCAGAGCAATCTCAGCCAAGGCACGATCGCGGAAGCCGTTGCCAGCACCAAGCGCGATTTCGTCATCATGGGCGCCATCATCGCAATCGGCCTGGGCGTGCTCAGTGCTTTTACCTGGTCGATCATGCGCTCCGCGATCAGGCCGCTCAATGAGGCGCGGGACACCGTATCGCTCATTGCCGAGAACCTCGATCTCACCTTGCGTCTCGACAACAAGGGCAAGGATGAGATCGGCGAGTTGTCGCAATCCTTCGACTACATGATGGGCAAGCTGCAAAAGGCGTTCCAGACCATCCAGGGCCAGATCGACGAAGTGGCGAAGACGGTGGAAGCCGTCGCCACCGGCGCGGAACAGGTGGCGCAAAGCTCGTCGAGCCAGAGCAGTTCAGCCTCCGCGATGGCCGCCTCCATCGAGGAGATGAGCGTATCGATCAATACCGTTTCCTCCAGCGCCACCGAAGCGCAGATGATGGCGCAGGCGCAGGGCGACATTTCCGAACAGGGCAACCAGATCATCGAACAGACCTGCGACGAAATGGCGGCCATTGCGCGCATCGTCTCCGATGCTTCCAAGGTCATCGAGACGCTGGGCGAGGAATCGCGCCAGATCACCAATGTGGTCAACGTCATCAAAGAAGTGGCCGATCAGACCAACCTGTTGGCGCTGAACGCCGCGATCGAAGCGGCGCGCGCCGGCGAACAGGGACGCGGCTTCGCGGTGGTCGCGGACGAGGTCAGGAAGCTTGCCGAACGCACGGCGCAATCGACCGTCGATATTTCTGGCATGGTCGGCAAGATTCAGACTTCGACCAACGAAGCGGTCGAGGAAATGGCAAAGGTCGTCAAGCAGGTGAAAACCGGGGAATCACTGGCCAAGGACGCGGGCGAACGCATGAAGACCATTCGCCAGGAAGCCGCCAAGGTGTCGGCGGCGGTCACGGAAATCTCCGATGCCCTGAAGGAGCAAAGCCAAGCCAGTCACGACGTGGCGCGTCACGTGGAGAGCATCGCCCAGATGACCGACCAGAACAACGCCGCTGCCGAGGAATCGGCCACCAACGCCAAGAGACTCGACCAGCTGGCCGAAGAAGTCAATTCCGCCTTGAGCCACTTCAAGGTACAGGCGGCGGCCTAGGGAACCGTACCGCCGAAATGAAGCCGCCTCCCGTCCGATCACGGATGGGAGGCGGCTTCGCGTTTACGTTTACGATGCGGGCATCCATGCTGGACGGTGGCGCAGTTTTCCACGCACGCCGACCAGCTGTGATCGAGCGCCGGCATACGGACATATTCGAGGTAATGCTTGAAATACCCTTTTTTGCGCCTTTTTTTCGCCCAATGCCCCCCGTACCCCCCATATTGCATGACGGTTTTCACGGGAAATGGGTGCAGACGTGATTTTTATAACGCTTGCTCGTATCCTGTACGTGCTTTCCACAATATGACCACTTCTGTTTGAGTGATTTCATATTACGGTGTGTTATGTGTGATGAATGTCACACTAATTTGCGCACGTCGATGAATGAAGCTTGCCGAGGGCGTCGATGCTGTCTTGGGTTGATTCAAGGTAGCGGAGGCGGCGCAATGAACGAAGAATCAAGGGGGGGTACGTCGTTGAATTCCTCGCGCGATCTGGCGAGACCGGGGAATTTGACGTCGTGCTTATTTGGGGGCCTGGCCCCCATTTTTTTGCCTGTGCACGCACCCGATGCGGGAAAAGGCGCGGCTACGGCGAGTTGTGCTCTTTGCGCATCAGCCTTGCCTTCTCCCTTTCCCAGTCGCGCTTTTTCTCATCCTCGCGCTTGTCGTACTGCTTCTTGCCTTTCGCCAGCCCGATTTCGACTTTGACGCGGCCCCTTACATAGTGCAAATCCAGCGCGATCATGGTGAAGCCGGCGCGTTCGACTTTACCGATCAGCCGGGCGATTTCCTTGCCGTGCAGGAGCAGCTTGCGAGTGCGGACGGGGTCGGTCTTGACGTGGGTGGAGGCGCTCGCCAGCGCAGTGATGTGCATGCCGAAGATGAAAAGCTCGCCGCCATGCACGATGACGTAGGACTCCTTGATGTTGGCGCGTCCGGCGCGGATGGCTTTCACTTCCCATCCTTCGAGCACGATTCCGGCTTCGAACCTTTCTTCGATGAAAAAATCGTGATGGGCTTTGCGGTTTTCGATGATGCTCATGATGCGGTTGTGCTGGAGAGGTAGAACGGGCCGAGCTTGCGTTAGAATCGCGCATCTTATCAGCTTGGCTGCCACGCCGATGGCCGACGTCCATAAGAAAGTCCTGATCGAATTTACCCCCGCGCAGATGTTCGAGCTGGTCGACCGCTGCGAGGATTACCCGCGTTTCCTGCCGTGGTGCGGCGCCGCGCAGCTGATCGCGCGCACCGACGTGAGCACAGTGGCGATGCTGCACATCAACTACCACGGCATCAAATCGCATTTCAGCACCGAGAACGCCAAGAAATTCCCCTCTGAAATGTCGATCCGCCTCACCGAGGGGCCGTTCAAACGGCTCGACGGCGGCTGGCGCTTTACGCCTTTGGGAGCGTCCGCCTGTAAAGTGGAATTCGATCTGCATTACGAGTTCTCCAACCGGCTGCTGGAGAAAGTCCTTGGCCCGATGTTCAACCATATTGCCAATTCCTTCGTCGAAGCCTTCGTCAAGCGCGCCGGCGAAGTCTACGGAGCCTCGCGCGCATGAGCGAATTCATCGAAGTCGAAGTGGTCTATGCCCTGCCGCATCAGCAGGAGGTGGTGACGCTGTCCGTGCCCGAAGGCGCAACGGTGGCCGAGGCGGTGGAGGCTTCCGGCCTGCTGCTGAAATATCCGGGCATCGACCTGGGCGGCGCCAACAAGCTGGGCATCTTCTCCAAGCCCGCTCGCGCCGATACCGTACTGCGCGAGCGTGACCGGGTGGAAATCTACCGCCCGCTGATCGCCGACCCGAAAGCGGTGCGCAAGAAGCGCGCCGAGGAAGGTAAGCTCATGAAGCGCGGCGCAGGCGCGGTGGCGGGCGATTGATCATTCCCCGCAAAATGCATCGATCATCTCCTGTACCCGCGAAATTTCGGCTGTGCGTTCCTCCTGCGTGAGAAACACGCGCCCGCCGTTTTCCGTGGGGCGCGCGGCGCGTTGCCCGTTGATGAGGGCGGCCCGCTGGTTTTTGGCGCGTTCGCAATCCTGCGCGCGGCGCGCGGCGTGGGCGGCATCCTTTTCCGCCTTGGTTTGGGCTTCGGCGGCCGCAGCGCGTTGTTGGCGAAATTCCAGATCGCGTTCGGCCCGAGTTTTGGCGGGCGCGGCTTTGGGGATGTCGCTCGCGGGCGTGGCGGCTTCACCCTCGGCGGCGGGCGCCGGGGCGTCGCCGGCCTCAGTGGCGGGCGGTGGCGCGAATGTTTTGCCGACGGGCTGCGCGTTGATGCCCGTGGGCGGGATGTCCGCGAAATGCGGCTTGCCGTCCTTGTCCTTCCACGTGTAGATCTCGGCGTTCGCGGGCAGGGCGGCCAGCGCGAAGACGAGTAGGGCGAGAGGGATGGCGGCGTGCTTCATTTCTGGTCTCCAGTGAAGCCGTTTAGCGCGGCAAGGGAGAGCTTTGTATAATTCGCCTTTGGCCGAAAGGAAAAAAATCATGCATGTGATCCGGAAGGCGCTGACCTTCGACGATGTCCTTCTCGTTCCAGCCCATTCGACAGTGTTGCCGCGTGACGTCGGGCTGAGCACCCGAATAACCCGAAACATCCGTCTCAACATCCCGCTGGTTTCAGCGGCGATGGATACCGTCACCGAGGCGCGGCTTGCCATTGCGCTCGCGCAGGAAGGCGGCATCGGCGTCGTGCACAAGAATCTTCCCCCCGCAGAGCAAGCGGCGGAAGTGCACAAAGTCAAGCGTCACGAATCCGGCGTGCTGAAAGACCCGGTGACGATTCCGCCGACGATGACCGTGGGCGAGGTGATCGCGCTCCAGCACGAGCACCGTTTTTCCGGCGTGCCGGTGGTCGAGGGCCGCAAGGTGGTGGGCATCGTCACCAACCGCGATACCCGTTTCGAGACGCGGCTCGATCAGCCCGTGCGCGACATCATGACGCCGCAGGATCGGCTGGTGACGGTGCAGGAAGGCGCGAATCTCGACGAGGCGCGTGAGCTGCTGCGCCGTCATCGCCTCGAACGCGTGCTGGTGCTGAACGGGGCGGGCGAGTTGTGCGGACTCATCACCGTCAAGGACATGATGAAGTCCACCGAACACCCGCTGGCCTGCAAGGACGAGCAGGGGCGTTTGCGCGTCGGCGCGGCGCTCGGCGTCGGCGAGGGGACTGAAGAACGCGCCGAACGCCTGGCCGAAGCCGGCGTCGACATGATCGTGGTCGACACCGCGCACGGCCACTCGCAGGGCGTCATCGACCGCGTGGCGTGGGTGAAGAAGCATTTCCCGAACCTCGAAGTCGTCGGCGGCAACATCGCCACCGGCGAAGCGGCGAAGGCGCTCATGGACGCCGGGGCCGATGGCGTGAAAGTGGGCATCGGGCCGGGTTCGATCTGCACCACCCGCATCGTCGCCGGGGTCGGCATGCCGCAGATCACCGCCATCGAGCTCGTTTCCAGCGTGCTCGCGGGCACCGGCGTGCCGATGATCGCGGACGGCGGCATCCGTTTTTCGGGCGACATCGCCAAGGCAATCGCGGCCGGGGCCAATTGCGTCATGCTCGGTGGCCTTTTCGCGGGCACCGAGGAGGCGCCCGGCGAAACGGTGCTGTTTCAAGGCCGCTCCTACAAGGCCTATCGCGGCATGGGTTCGCTCGGCGCGATGGAAAAAGGCGCGGCGGATCGCTACTTTCAGGACGCTTCCTCGAACATCGACAAGCTCGTGCCCGAAGGCATCGAAGGCCGCGTGCCATACAAAGGCCCGGCGGCGGCGGTCATTCATCAGCTGATGGGCGGCCTGCGCGCCTCGATGGGCTATCTCGGCTGCGAGAACATCGCCGCCATGCACGCGCGCGCCCAGTTCGTGCAGATCAGCTCGGCAGGGATGCGCGAGTCGCACGTCCATGACGTGCAGATCACCAAGGAAGCGCCGAACTATCAGGTCAGTTGATGGCTCACCAAAAAATCCTCGTCCTCGATTTTGGCTCTCAGCTCACGCAGTTGATCGCCCGCCGCGTGCGTGAGGCGCACGTTTATTGCGAAATCCACCCCTGCGATGTGTCGGATGACTTCATCCGTGAATTCGCGCCGCAGGGCATCATCCTCTCCGGCAGCCACGCCAGCACCTACGAAGACCGCCAGTTGCGCGCGCCGCAGGCGGTATGGGACGCGGGCGTGCCGGTGCTCGGCATTTGCTATGGCATGCAGGCGATGGCCGTGCAGTTCGGCGGCGAGGTGAGTTGGAGCGACACGCGCGAATTCGGCTACGCGAAAGTGCGTGCCCACGGTCACAGCCCGCTCCTGGAGGGCATCGCGGATTTCACCACCGCCGAAGGCCACGGCATGCTCAAAGTGTGGATGAGCCACGGCGACAAGGTTACGAAACTGCCGGCGGGTTTCGCGCGGATCGCCTCCACCGCCAGCTGTCCCGTCGCGGGCATGTTCGACGCCGCGCGGCGCTATTACGGCGTGCAATTCCACCCCGAAGTCACCCATACCGTGCAGGGCGCGGCGATGCTCACCCGTTTCGTGCGCGAAATTTGCGGCTGTGCGGGCGACTGGGTCATGGGCAACTACATCGAAGAAGCCGTCGCCCGCATCCGCGCCCAGACCGGCGATGAGGAAGTGGTGCTGGGGCTCTCCGGCGGCGTCGACTCGTCGGTGGCCGCTGCGCTCATCCACCGCGCCATCGGCGAGCGGCTCACCTGTGTGTTCGTCGATCACGGCCTGTTGCGCCTGAACGAAGGCAAGATGGTGATGGACATGTTCGCCGGACGCCTGCACGCCAGGGTGATCCACGTCGATGCCTCGACGCAGTTCATGGGCAAGCTCGCGGGCGAAGCCGATCCCGAACGCAAGCGCAAGATCATCGGCGCGGAATTCGTCGAAGTCTTTCAGGCGGAAGCCAAAAAACTCGCCAACGCCAAGTGGCTCGCGCAAGGCACCATCTACCCCGACGTGGTCGAATCCGGTGGCACCAAAAACCGCAAAGCCGCCACGATCAAAAGCCACCACAACGTTGGCGGCCTGCCCGAAACGCTCGGCCTGAAGCTCCTGGAGCCGCTGCGCGAACTGTTCAAGGACGAAGTGCGCGAACTCGGCCTCGCCCTCGGCCTGCCGCCCGAAATGGTCTACCGCCATCCCTTCCCCGGCCCCGGCCTCGGCGTGCGCATCCTCGGCGAAGTCAGATTCGAATACGCCGACCTTCTGCGCCGCGCCGACGCCATCTTCATCGACGAGCTCCGCTCCACCGTCGAGCCCAACAGCGGCAGGACATGGTACGAGCTCACCAGCCAAGCCTTCGCCGTCTTCCTCCCCGTGAAAAGCGTCGGCGTCATGGGCGACGGCCGCACCTACGACTACGTTGTCGCCCTGCGCGCCGTACAGACCAGCGATTTCATGACGGCCGATTGGGCCGAACTGCCGTACCCGCTGCTGAAACGGGTATCGAACCGCATCATCAACGAAGTGCGGGGGATCAATCGGGTGACTTACGACGTGAGTAGCAAGCCGCCGGCGACGATCGAGTGGGAGTAGGGGCGGTATTTTTTCTTTTAAAATAAATTGCTTATGAAAATATGCAAAGATAATTCACTGGCGCCTGAGTCTTTGTAACTTATTGATTTTAAATTATTTCTCTTCCGAAATCCCTACGCTTCAGGTGTTGTCAGGTGACGAATTTGGCGGTATGGCTGACGGTACGGGTAAGCTCTTCCCGTTAGGTGAAATCCACGGGAATGCCGTCCGTAACGGTAGAAGCTGCTCTCAGAAGCCAGGTTTCATACGGGGTTTGCGGGTAGTCAGAGGCAGCCAGCGGTCGGCATCCGTAGCAAAGCGGGCATATATCCAGGGTGCTTTCAAATCTGCCCGACAGGCTCGGTGCGAAAGAAGCAGCCTGGAAGGATGGCTTGCTCCAGCATCTCGATGGAGCGCGCTTCCACCCCATGCCGGGCGAAGAATTCGCGCCAGCCTTGGACCACGTCGAGCATGCGCTCGATCAGGGCTTGGGCTTCGTTGGTGGACAGCCCGAAGGCGCCGCAATCGGACAACAAGTTGTAGAGGCTGGCCACCCTGCCAAAGCTCCCGGCTTCCAGCGCCAGGTCGCGGCGCTCTTGCGAGACGAGCGGTACCGGAACGATGTCGTAGGCGGGAGAGAGCCGCCAGCCTGCCGGGGTGCGCAGCAAGGCATGGTTGCGTGGGTGGTCATCGTTGTTGGTGACCATTGCATTGAAGACCATACGCATGAATAGCTCGCGCCGGTCGTCGCCGGGCTTGGCCGACCAGCGGCGCAGTTCGTCGGCCAGCAGGCGGTAGGACCATCGCTCGCGGCCGGTGTAACCATCTTCGGCATCGAGGATGGTGAGGCCGGAGACCAGCCCATGCCGTGCGTAAGCTTGGGCATCCGGGTTCCAGTCGCGGTCGAAGCGCAACAGGAGCAAGGCATCCGCTTGGCCGACATGCTCCAGGCGGGTGTCGCACACGCGCAGGCCGGCGGCGCGGGCCAGTTCGAGCGTGGCGTATTCGATGCGCTGCATATTGTGCTGGTCCCGTTTTTCGGGAAACTTGGCCAAGTAGATG